>JAESQF010000110.1 GCA_016765295.1 Oleispira sp. | reverse complement strand
ATTTACATCAACAACATCACCACCGATAACAACGGTTAATACACCGTCAATATTATCCAGTGCGCTTGCACCCTGTTCGCTATAAACCGAGCCAAGTTCAAGGGACTCATCTGCTCCGATTAAGCTAATCACAGGAATGGTTACATCGGCTGTTACTTTCACTAAACGTGTAATTTGAACGGCTGCATTACCCGTTTTATCAATGACGTTATAAGTAACGGTGTAATCGCCAACCTTATTAACATCAACAACATCACCACCGATAACAACGGTTAGGTCGCCGTCGATATTATCCAGTGCACTTGCACCCTGTTCGTTATAAACCGAACCTAATTCCAGAGACTCATCTGCTCCGATTAAGCTAATCACAGGAATGGTTACATCGGCTGTTACTTTCACTAAGCGAGTAATTTGAACGGCTGCATTACCTGCTTTATCACTGACATTATAGGTAACGGTGTAATCACCAACCTTATTTACATCAACAACATCACCACCGATAACTACGATTAAGTCACCATCGATATTATCAAGTGCACTTGCACCTTGCTCGTTATAGGCCGTGCCTAATTCCAGAGACGTTACCGCATCACCAGTACGCGTAATTACTGGAATGGTTACATCGGCTGTTACTTTCACTAAGCGAGTAATTTGAACGGCTGCATTACCTGTTTTATCAATGACGTTATAAGTAACGGTGTAATCGCCAACTTTATTAACATCAACATCATCACCACCGACAACAACCGTTAAGTCGCCATCGATATTATCCAGTGCGCTTGCACCTTGTTCGTTATAAGCCGTGCCTAATTCCAGAGACGTTACCGCATCACCAGTACGCGTAATTACTGGAATGGTTACATCGGCTGTTACTTTCACTAAACGTGTAATTTGAACTGCCGGATTACCTGCTTTATCACTGACGTTATAGGTAACCGTGTAATCACCTACTGTATTAACATCAACAACATCACCTGCGATAACAACTGTTAAGACGCCATCGATATTATCTAGCGCACTTGCACCTTGCTCGCTATAAACAGAACCTAAGTTAATATTAACTATTTCACTGCCAATTAAAGTAATTACTGGAACAGACAAGTCAATTGTTCCAGTAATAGTTTTAGCCTCATTAAGATTTCCTGCCGCATCACTAATTACACCCGCAGCTAAGCTTATCGAGACAGCTTCACCTTCAACTAGTGAATCTGAAGGATCAAGGGTTAGGGTATAGGTTGAGTTGTCGACTTTATTAAAGTCACTAATGGTTGCGAATTCAGGGGTTAATTCAGATAGAGTTAACTCAGCAGCTGGTTCGGAGAATTTTATTGTGACCGTTTGAGCACCTAAGTTATTGATACCTGCTGGCTGCATGGATACTGTGGGCTTAACGACATCATAGATAGTTGTAATGCTAGCAAGCACACTCCCTTCGTCGTTATCAGCGGCAGTCACAGCGCCGGCGGGGAGGCTTATTTCAACATTCGAGTTAACCAAGGGGGACGCATCAGCTGTTATCGTAACCTGATAAGTATTTACACCCGTTAAAATAGAACTGGACGCGGTACCGTTAATAACCTGAAGAACCGTTTCATCAAAGCCTTTAACGGTTTCACTAAATTGAAAAGTAGTAGTAAAAGCAGAGTTGTTAGTAATAGTTGGTGCGCTGATTAATACCTGTGGCGAAGTAACACTAGAATCGATAATACCAACAGTAGCAATGGCATCGGCATTCGCTAGAGGGCCTGAACCTAAAGGATTGACCCTTACTACAGACAAGTCATCGATAATCATGCCGATAGTCGTTGTGTTTGTCGTTGAGAATTGTAGTCTTACATTCGCTTCTGTATTAGAGGCGGGAATTATCATCGTCTCTTCTGATAAATTCCAAGCAGTGTTATTACGGGTAAATGTACTACCTACAATAAGGTCAGATCCAGCTTGAGTAACAATTTCAATGGTTGTATCTACCGTTGCAGGCGTATCATCATGTAAACGACGGGTCGCTTTCAATGACACTTCGTACTCTATTCCAGGAATGATAACTAAATCCTGAAAACCTTGTGATTCAGAATCTATCTCAAGAACTTTATTAGTGCCAGTATGCCCATATGCTGATACGGTATTCGTTTCGAATTTATAAGGGTATGAGCATACCCAGTCTTTTACAGCAACTTTATCAGCACCTAATACACAGTGTGTTGAATCGGGATTATTGGTCGCTCGTTTATTTTCAACCTTATAAACACCTGATTTTTCGATGAAGCCAGCCGATCCATTCTCAAACCCTGAATTCAAAACATGATCCGCTCTAACCCCAACTTTGAAGGTTTCAAGGTTTAGATCAGCACCAGAATTTTCAGGTATTAGTATATTAATTACACCTGTGGTTTGATTCGGGGCTATCGTGATTCGATTAGAGGCAAGGGTGAAATCGTCCCCATCCGCAGTCTCTGCACTGGCTTCATATAGAATAATCTGGCCATCAGCACCTGCTTTAGGAGAGATAGTAACTGTAATAGTGGCTGTATTACCTTCCGTAACCAGCACATCAGATACGTCAATACTATCCAATACAGCATAAGAAAAAGAAGAGAAGGCAGCTAACAAAACCATCAATACAGTTTTTAGCCGAAAATCACGAAAGATATCTTTAAGATACATGCGGAACGATTCCATTTGCGTTTTTAAATCCATGATCTGCTCAAGGCCACTACTTCATAGACCGAGTTCAGGGTTTATTGCGGCATATTAACAACGTCATCTTATGTAACGTTGATTCTTTTACATTTGGGGGGATTATTTTACAGATGGGATGTCTTAACTAGATTTCCTGTGAAACAAGCATCCAATGCCAATTTTAAGGAGAAGATTATGCTTTATTCTGATGGATATACAATAGTATGTAAGTAATTAGTACCGACCAGTAGACATTTATTTACAATAGTGTCAATTTATTAACGATATTAATCATCTTCAGTGACGGTTTTACCTAACCATTTGGTCAAAGCCTAATTCTTCTGTATTCATTTCCGCTTGCTTTACAATCTCTACTTGTAAAGAAACAAGCCCAGCTACTTCAGATTCGAACTCAATAAGGCCTAATGATTGGTATTTAAGCTTAATACTGGGTGTACCCAGCAGGTTATAACCAGACTTAGTGTAGTTATAGATTTTGCTATATAAGGTATAGCTTTGGTCTTGGTTCAACTGAGCAATTAGCTCGACTTTATAGCCGCCTAAACCTTCTTCGGCTAATGTTGATGGCTCACCTTCCAATAGAACGAAAGGAGCTTTTTCAAATTCAACTTGCTGCGCAATCGATAAACTAGCATCTACTTGCAATACCTTTTTAATCACATCAGCAGAGACTGTTATTAGCGCCAAGACACCATAGATAGCCACAATTAATGCGGTTTTCTGCAAACTTAGCTGCAGACTTTTATGCCAGTTCAAGTTCAACAATCTATTCATTTTAAAATCACCTTATATTCAATCAACCAGCCAGACTGACCTGGCTCTACACAATAACCTTGGCAAACAAATAGCCCAGGCACTGCGGCGATTTTATCTGTCTCTTTATCCACAATGATTGGCCAATGCTCACGGGCCCAGCTTGGCACGCTATAATCTTGCCACCACTTTTTCATTTTTCGAGTCGAGCGACCTGCAGGCTTAGCAACATCCCCTGCCTGCCAATTCCTTAGTGTATATTCTGCGGGAATTAAGCCAAAACTATCCACTTGCTCATGGCAAACTAACTGGCCTAAGAAGCAATCAGTCTCTTCACCTTGCCATTCAATCGATTTTAGTTTTACTCCATCAAGCCCTATACCAATAAAAGTAGCGTTATCGATTAAATACAAGCAATTGTTATAACGGTATAAGGCAGATGATGACCAATTAACTTTAGGCTCACGATCGATACCAGCAAGAATCATATCAACATAGATAGTTTGCATTTGTATGGCAGAAGGTAAAATATCTACATACTGAGCAAGCCAAGCACGTAGGTAGCTTAAGCTAGTTGCCTGATCCAATTCCCGAATCAATAATAGATTGAAGCTGGGGATATCTTTCAAAGCTGGATGAATTTTCATATCCGCTGGTTGCTGCTCAGTATTTAAAACTGTTTTGTCGTTTATCGAAGCCAACAGTAAGCTCTGTAATAAGCTTTGCTCATGCTGAATAGTATTAATGGTGCGAGATAGCGATCTCTTCTGTTCTGGATAACGCTGCCAAATTTGTGGCAATAATTCATTGCGCCACCAGTTTCTATCTATCTTAGAATCTTGATTCGATTCATCTTCAACCCAGTTAAGTTGATGATCTTTGGCGTACTCGAGGAGTTGGTTTTTTTCAATATTTAGAAGAGGCCGCAAGATTTGACAGGTATTATCTCGGGATAAAGACCTTTGCTTAGGAATACTCGCTAAACCGGTTAAACCGCTGCCACGAATTACGCGCATAAAAAAAGTTTCAATCTGATCATCCAGATGATGCCCTTGCAGCAATACATCATTAGGGCCACAGTGTTTTGTGAATATGCGATAACGTGCAGAACGAGCGGCCTGCTCTAAACCATCAGAGCGATCATCTAACTGCACCCTTTCAACGACACAGTCGATGGCTATTGAAAATTTTTCCGAGAGTTCTTTGCACAAGGTTTGTGCATGCTCAGCCCAAGCATCGGCATTTTTAGACAAGCCATGATGTATATGAATGGCTTTTAGTTTTCTGCTCGACATAGCTGCGAACTGAGCGGCAGCATGTAATAAAACAGTCGAGTCGATACCACCACTCAAGCCAATCCAGAGGATTTTTTCTGCTTTAGTAGAGACTAATCGCTCTTCAATAGAGAGTGCTCGCCTTTCGGCAAAGAGTGACTCTAGTGTTTCAGTAACGGCTCGCTCAATCAACATCTAGCAATGATCCATTAAGAGTAATCCATCGCCACAGACTCTTCACCAAAGGCGAATTTTAAAACTTGTAATTGCTCATCGGTTGGACGAATGCGCCATTTGTCACCTAATTGAATATCTGCCTGAGCGCTGTCGTTTGAATACTGTAAAATCACAGGGCAGCCGTGCTCGCCTTGCTCAGCATTGACCGGTTCAAGCATGTCTTTCAAATTGGCGACAAACTTATTATCTAGCTGCTCTCGCTTCACCCTTACTTTTAATGACTTGGCATAATTCAAGCGCGCTTGACTAATTTCCATGGCGTTAATAGCGTTGGCTTTTAAGCCACCGGAATAATCATCATGACGCACATTGGCTTCAATAATAATTACTTTATCTTTATCTATCACGTCGCGTACTTTCTCAAACGCTTCTGAAAAGAGAGATACCTCAACCCGACCCGTTCTATCATCTAGGGTAATGAAGCACATATTCTCCCCACGCTTATTTTTCATAATGCGTAAGTTAACGATTAAGCCCGCAAGCTTTTGCACTTTTTTATCATCCCGTAAATTGGATAATTTTGTCGGTGCAAGTTGGCGTACTTCTTCTTCGTATTCATCAAACGGATGGCCGGTAACAAAAAGACCTAAGGTATCTTTTTCACCTTGTAAGCGTTCTTTTAATGTCCAACCTCGTAGGTGACGATGTTTTTCATACACATCATGCTTATCACATTCAGCCGCTTCAGCTTCAGCATCGCCAAATAAATCAAACACACCTGAAGCTTCATTCGACGCACTTTGATTCGCCGCTTTTACAGCATCTTCAATACTGGCCATAATGATCGCACGGTCTTGTCCAAAACAGTCAAAACCACCAGATCTTACTAATGCATCTAATACACGCTTATTGATTTTTTTCGAATCACAGCGCTCACAAAAATCAAATAAATCTTTAAAATCACCCCCGGCATTTCGCGCTTCAACAATCGCTTCAACCGGTCCTTCACCCGCACCTTTTACCGCACCTAAACCATAGACAATAGCGCCATCGTCGTTAACAATAAAACCAAATTCAGATTGGTTCACGTTGGGTAAAATTAGCTCGAGTTTCATTTCTCGACACTCTTCAACAAAGCCGACAATTTTATCGGTATTTTGCATGTCGGAAGTTAATACTGCCGCCATAAAAGGCGCAGGGTAATGGTATTTAAGCCAAAGTGTTTGATAAGAAACCACCGCATAGGCGGCGGAGTGGGATTTGTTAAAACCATAACCGGCAAATTTTTCTACCAGATCAAAAATATTCATCGCAAGCTCGGGATCAACCCCAACTGAAATGGCCCCCTCGCGGAACGTGCCACGTTGCTTTTCCATCTCTTCGGGTTTTTTCTTACCCATAGCCCGACGTAACATGTCGGCGCCACCAAGGGTATAACCTGCCAAGACTTGGGCGATCTGCATCACCTGCTCTTGATAAACAATGACGCCGTAGGTCGGTTCTAAAATTTCTTTTAGGCTTTCGTGCTGGAAATCCGGGTGTGGATAAGCCACTTCTGCACGGCCGTGCTTACGGTTAATAAAGTCATCAACCATGCCCGACTCAAGTGGACCTGGACGGAACAAGGCCACCAGTGCAATCATATCTTCGAGGTTATCGGGCTGCAGACGGCGAACCAGATCTTTCATACCGCGAGATTCCAACTGGAAAATCGCCGTTGTTTGCGCAGTTTTTAAATACGCAATCGCCGCTTTATCATCAAGGTCAATTTCCTCAATACGAATATGAGGTTCACCGGTTTTATCCTTAAAGCGATTAATGGTTTTAATCGCCCAATCGATAATCGTTAGGGTTCTAAGACCCAAGAAATCGAATTTAACCAGACCGGCTTCTTCTACATCACTTTTATCGAACTGAGTTACTAGGCCGGTATAATCTTCATCACACGCGGTCGGTGCAAAGTCAGTGAGCTTTGTTGGCGCGATCACCACACCACCGGCATGCTTACCGGTTTGACGAGCGATTCCTTCAAGACGCTTCGCCATTTCCCAGATTTCTTGCGCTTCATCATCTTCATCGATGAATTCTTTCAACATGGGTTCCATGTCGAGGGCTTTGGCCAAGCTCATACCTGGGTCAGGCGGAATCAACTTTGATATTTTATCCGCTAAACCAAACGATTTACCTTGCGCTCGTGCTACATCTCGTACCACCGCTTTCGCTGCCATCGTTCCAAACGTAACGATCTGCGATACCGCTTCACGACCATAATGGTCGGCCACGTAGTTGATTACCTCACCGCGGCGTTCCATACAGAAATCGATATCGAAATCGGGCATGGAGACACGTTCTGGATTCAAGAATCGTTCGAATAACAAATCGTACAGAATAGGGTCAATATCGGTAATATTCTGAGCGTAGGCTACCAAAGAGCCGGCACCGGACCCACGCCCTGGACCTACCGGAATGTCATTGTCTTTTGACCACTGAATAAAGTCCATCACGATCAAAAAATAACCAGGAAATCCCATATCGATAATAATATCGAGTTCGAATTTCAAGCGATCATAATATTCCTTCTTACACTCTTCATAATCTGGCTGCTCTGGTTTTAATATTTTTTCAAGACGTTTGTCTAAGCCTTCATAGGATATCTTACGGAAAAATACGTCTTCGGTTAAACCATCAGGAATCGGGAAGTCGGGTAGATAATAAGTGCCAAGTTCAACCTCAACACTGCAACGTTTGGCAATTTCTAAAGTATTTTCTATGGCAGAAGGAATATCCTTAAATAGCTCAATCATTTCATCTGAGCTACGAAAATATTGCTGATCGCTATAACGTTTAATTCGACGTTTATCGGCTAGTGCATAACTCTCACCAATGCAGACTCGAGTTTCATGCGCTTCAAAATCATCTTGCTTATTAAAGCGAATATCGTTGGTTGCCACCACCGGCACAGAATGTTTTTGCGCCAGCATTAAGGAAGCATTCAATACCAACTCTTCATGTTCTCGGCCAGTGCGTTGCAGCTCTAGATAAAAACGATCGCCAAATTGCTGTAGATAATCAGTTAATAAACTTTCGGCATCATCAATATTACCTTTGATTATTTGTTGACCAATATCACCATCACGAAACCCGGCTAGAATAATCAAACCATCCGATTTTGCAAACAGCCATTCTTTACGTACGATGGCTTTATCATCAAATTGATTATGGCTATAAGCTTGAGAAATAAGCTCGGTAATCTGGCGATAACCCACTTTATTTTTCGCCAAAAGCGTTAGCCGAAAAGGAGCTGCGCGTTCTTCTTCATTCTCTAGCCAGATATCAATACCAATAATTGGCTTAATACCCGCACCTAAAGCGGCTTTATAAAACTTGATCAAAGCATACATGTTGCTTTGGTCGGTTAAGCCAACCGCGGGCATGTGGCTGTTGGTAGCGTTTTTGATCAAATCCTTGATACGCACAATGCCGTCGATCATGGAGAATTCTGAGTGCACCCGTAAATGAACAAAATTGGCAGGGGCTGGCAGCTTTTCAACAGTTTCTAGCGTATCAACGGGGTTGGTCATGGATCAAGATCGACTATGCAATAAAGTGACCTTAGATTGTACCTTACCCCGCTGTGCTTATGCAGATTTTTAGTACATACATATCAAAGCTTAAATCGTCGACTTGTACTTGTAACTGTTGTGATAAGTTATCGAGCTTAATCGAAATATTACTGCTATTTACCACCGCTCCCCAACCGCAGTGGGTTCATAGATCGTTCTCCGGTTCCAGAAACCTCTTTCCCCCTATATCAACGCCATTTCAGCCATACTCAGCTAAAGAGCTACTATTCTTTCGACCTACTTAATTCAGGTTCATATAGGGGATTTCAGCAAGTATCAGTCTAATTAGTCTTGACAAGATATCTAAATACTTCATTTTCTCCTCGTTCTAACAAAGCTCACCTAGACTCTACTTAGATACGCACAATTTATACGCTGATCAATTTATATGCTGAATGCTGGAGCTCACTTTGCAGCCAAGAGTCAAAATACTACTCGCTTACCTCTTTATACTCAGCTTAGGTTTAGCCATTTCTGTGACAATCTTCATCACGGGTCGCCAAGTCACTGATGTCACCACGACTTTAATCGAAGAAAAGCTGCCACGCTTTCAAGTCATCAATGAACTGTATCTGGCTATTATAGAAAGGGAGCGCTTGTTATATGAGTATTATGCCACGACTGATAGAAAAAACATTTTGCCTCAACTAGTACTAATCGATCAAAGATTCAGCGCTTATTTTCATCAGATTGAGCAAGCATTTCCTTATTCAGTAGATATAGAAAAAATTCGTTACGGTGACTCAATGGTCCGGCGCTTAACTCAACAGCTGGATAATAACTTTCAGCAAAGCCAAATTGATTGGGATCGAGCCCGTGTTCAGTTAGCTGAACTCAGTGATACCGGCCGTCAGATATTACCCTCGCTAGAATCACTGGTTGCACAAGTCACCCAAGAAGCCTTTGAGAGTGGCGAAAAGACACGCCATAGCACAGAACTGACGACTCAATTAGTCATCAGCTTTTGCATCTTTGTGATTATTATCGCGGCTTTTGTTGGCTATTATGTCAATCGATATATTACTGAAACCATCCATCGCCAACGCCTTGCTATGTTTGCCGAGCGCAGTCCTAATCCAATCATGAGCTTTAGTTGGCAAGGCAAGCTTTCCTATAATAACCCCGCTTGTCATCAATTGATGCTACAGCAAAATAATCACTCCCATCGCATAGAAAGTTTATTGCCCGACAATTTTCAAATACGCTTGGTCGAATTACAGAAATCTAAAGACAGCCACTGCCAATGGATTAGTCAGATTAGTGACAATGGTATTCTGCAATATTCATTATCACTATTGCGTGATCTTGATACCTGTCATCTCTATATTGAAGATATTACTGAACGCACCCTTGCGCAGCAGCAATTAAAATATGAAGCCTATCATGATGTATTAACCGAGTTACCTAATCGACGATTTTTCCATGAATCTCTCAATGAGCTAGTTCAAAGTAACCATAAACAAAAACCATTCTCTCTTGTTTTGATTCATATTGATCGCTTTGATTCAGTCACATCGACTGCGGGTTTTAAAACGGGAGATTTGTTAATGCAAGCTGTTAGTCAGCAGCTGCGGGCTTTTTGCCAAGGTTATTGCAGCCTAGATTTAGAGAAAAAACTGTACCGTCTCGACTCCAATAAGTTTTCATTACTATTAGATCATCTTCCCGAGCACAACTTTGCTGAACACCTAGCCAAAGACCTACATCAAACCATGGAAAAAGCGGTGTGTATTAATGACAAAGAATTCCACCTGAGCCTGAGTATAGGTATCAGTCATTACCCAAGTCACAGCTTAGAAAGTGAAACTTTACTGGCTAATGCCGATGCCGCACTGACTCGTATCAAAACGGAGGGTGGTGATGGCATACTCTGCTACAGCCAAGATATTCACGATAAAGAGCAAGCATGGATCTCACTTGAAAGCGACTTGCGCTTAGCGATAGAAAGAGACGAATTGCAACTATACTATCAGCCCAAAATAACCGCTAATCAGCATAAGATAACGGGACTGGAAGCGCTGATACGTTGGTTTAAATCCGATGGCAGAGTGATTTCACCGGCTGAGTTTATTCCAATCGCAGAACAAACTGGATTAATTATTAGCATTGGTGACTGGGTCATCGAACAGGCTTTCCGTCAGCTAAAAAATTGGCAAAATATGAATATACTGGATCAGGGGTTTTCCATTGCGATTAACCTATCGGCGAAGCAGTTTCAGCATGCAGATTTCATTCGCAATATTAAACAACATTTAGCAGAAGCGGATATTGACCCACAGTTTATTGAATTAGAGATAACCGAGAGTTTACTGATCGGCGATATGGATAAAAGCATTCGTATCATGCATCAGTTAAAAGATATTGGTTTTAAATTGTCGATAGACGATTTCGGCACGGGATATTCTTCACTCAGCTACCTTAAGAAATTCCCGATCGACAAGCTAAAAATTGATCGTGCCTTTGTCATGGATATTGAAACCAATAACGACGATAAGATTCTGGCTAAAAGCATTATCGACTTGGCACACAATTTAAATCTTTCCGTTATCGCCGAAGGGGTAGAAAACGATCGGCAGTTAAAAATCATTGAGCAACTTGGGGCCGAGGAAATTCAAGGTTTCTATTTCAGCAAGCCTAAACCTGCCAATGAAATAGAAGAGCAGTATTTGAGATCCTAGTTACATTTAATACTAGCTATGGGTCTCCATAAACAACTGATCTTCTAATGACTGACCTTGAATTATTTGACGATAATTAACTGATTCAGCCGCTAATAGCTTGAGTAGATCTTGATCTAACGCTACATTTGAGCGGCGATCATAAGTAATTATAAATTCATCTTCGTGCTTAACATTAACCTCTTGCACTGAATTTAATTGCTTTATTTTATTATGAATCTCGCTATCTTTTTGCTGCAAGCGTAACGTTAAATAATCTACCGATCGTAAAGATTCATCAGCCGATATACCAATAGCCTGTAAGGATTTTAACTCTCCTTGCTCTAACTGCATGACTTGAGAACACATTCGCTCTAGCTCAGATAAGTTATGCGAACTGACTATAAATGTCGTTTCACTCGCGAGCTCTGTTATTTGTTGACGAATATTACGCGCGTTTTCAGGATCTAAACCGGCGGTGGGTTCGTCTAATAGAACCAACTCAGGAGTTCCCATTAAGGCCTGTGCGATTGCAACTCGCTTTTTCATACCGTGACTTAACGCCGTGATTTTTTCTTTATGCACATCGACTAAGTGCATTAATTCTAGCACTCGTAATGCTTCCTTCTGGCTATCAATACGACTAAAACCTTGTAGCCTAGCCAGATAGCTTAACTGTTGTAACAGGGTAAGATTAGGATCAAGCAAAGCATCCTGTGGTAATGCCCCGATTCGACCAATCAACTCTGGACTACCGGCTTTATGACCAAAGATTCTAACCTCCCCCGCCGTTGCAGGCATATAGCCTGAGAGAATACCAAACAAGGTACTTTTGCCCGCGCCATTAGGGCCAACTAATGCAATCGGTTGTCCTGATTGAATTTCAAAATTGATATTTTTTAGCGCTTTCTTTTTACCATAAGATTTACTTAAGTTAATGCATTCAATCATCGCACTCATATTGCTTGCCTCTTAAATAAACCATAGCCGAGCATTAAAAAGCTCACACTTTGCAGAATAGGAACCCATAGCGATAGCAGAGCAATATCGGGGGTTACTTGCGCCATACTCTCCACTTGCATTCCGGGTATCCAGTAATGAAATACCGATAAGAAAGGGAAATACGAAGCCAACATATTAATGATCACACCGGAGATCAGCAGAATAATCACAGCCATTAAGCTTGCCATGCGAACCGAGTTCATTAATACCGATAGTAAACTCATAAGAGCGACAAAAGGACTGGTAACCAATATCAAATTTAGCAGTAATAACGGGATTATCTGTAAACCTTCTAACCAATATTGGGTGCTATTGATGATCAGTAGCAAATAGGTAATCGCGAGGGTAATGATTAACAACCCCGTTTGTATCAACATGTGCCCAAGGAAACGACCAAAAAATATCTGACCGCGGCTACAACGTAACGTTAAAAAACGCAATCCTCCACGCTTTCGTTCGGAGATCATTTGATCCGCTGCCATGAATAAGCTAAAGCCAGGGAACAGATATAAAGCAACCGCCCAATAAACCGCAAACTCTGCTAATAACCAGTCTTTTAAAGGCTCCAGCCCAAGTAGGTTCAATATACTGAGTATGAATGAATTTCCGACAGGGTTATTCATCGCATCCGCGGATATCCGAATGGGATAAAATAACAGCCATAACCAGATGATGACGAATATACTGCAAACAAAGAGTCCACGTTTACTGGCGAAAGAAGCCAATAACTCTTGCTGTGCAATTAGCCAGGTTTGCATTCGGGCTGGCTGTTGAATGCTATCGTTGTTACCCATAGGGTTTATATCGCTATACGTCATAATGCTGACTTCATATTATTTGCTTCATATTGCTTATTATTAATAGAATATAAGTAATCAATGTAGATTAAGATAGGGGCTAACTTTATCCTGAGCCTTAGCGGTAGCGCAATAGAAAAGACTGTAATAATTTTTGTACCGCATCACTATGGACATTTGGCTGCTGAAACTTATTCAGCCGTTGGATGCGCTTAGTAGTGTCGCTTTCTCTTCCATCACTTCTCTTAAACTCAAGCAACGCCACTTTAGCCTTATGCTCACGGCTTTCTGCTATTTCAATTTGCTGCGTAAGAGTGAAACCTTGCTCTGCCGCCTGCTGACAAAAATCCATTAGTGCCCTAATAGGAAGCAGTATAAATACTTTTCCTGCTGCGCTTAATAGCAGATCAATACTATGAATTAAGTCTTGAAAGGATAAGGTATCCGTATGCCGCGCGGCATGACGCAAGGGTTTATCAGCAGCGGTTTTAGTTTGTTCAACAAAGAAGGGGGGGTTGCAAATAATTAGATCATAAGCGGCTTGCTGCTTAGCAGCAAAGCTTTGTATATCTTGCTCGATCAATTCAAGTTGCTGTGACCAAGGGCTATTCTCGAAGTTTTGTTGCGCTTCTTCTGCCGCAGCATGCGTTAATTCCACTGCGGTAATAATTTCCAATGTTGAATCGCTGTCTAGTTTCAAGTCCGCTAGCGCATTCAATTTCTGCGCCTGCATTAACGATAACAGCCCAGTACCAGCACCGATATCTAAAACTCGCTTAGCACCTTCAATAGGAATTAAAGCCCCAAACAATAAGCTATCAGAACAAATTTTCATCCCTGACCGGGACTGATTAATAGCAAACTGCTGTAGCTGGAAAGTCGACATTTAGTACTTCGTAAATTACTTGGATAGAAGTTGAATAGTTTAAACAAGACTTAATCAAATTGTTAGATAAAGTACTAAAACAGCTCAATTTCAAAACTATCGCTAGCTTGTCCTAAAGAAGACACTCTAGAGTTTTTTTCCATCATTACCAGATCTGATAACTCGTTAAATTGAACATCATCAAGCTGAGCTATATCTAACCCTTTGAAATTCCGTGCTGATGTAAGTTGGATCTGATGGCAAACATCATGGGCAGGACCGATACCTGCAAGAGTAATAGGATTAGCACCTAGCACAGCTTTTTCACAATAATGGCAACGCATTTTTACCTCGATAATTAATTTGGGTCGCGCATTATATCCAACACTTTAGACACTTCAATACTCTAGCAGAATAAATCCTGACCAAACTAGTCAAGAATTGGAATTAAAACTACAACTCATTGATTTTATTATCTTTATTTAAGTATTTTCAAATATATTTTTTTGTTACATAGCGTATTTAAGCGCATGAAAGACCCAATGCTGCTCTAAAGTACCGGAAAATAACTGCGACTGCGGACCAATGGCATATAAGGCTACGTCTTCCCCACCATGGGTTTCATAATCCATAGGCACAAGGGCCATTTGCTGGTAATTAGGATCATAAAGGTCCTCCTCATCATGCTCATCTCTATTGATACTTGCGCCTGGGCCATCACGGTAAGAGAGTGAAGTATAAGGATTACCCTGCTTATCTTTTAGCGGGTTTGTTTGTGGATAACCTTCGGCATCATTACCCACCACATGTCCTAAAATAGGATTACCCCGCGTGGCATAACCCGACAGCGTTAAAGTATGGCTATGATCCGCTGTCACCACAATTAAGGTTTCTTTAAGATCAACTTGAGTCAGCAACCATCCCACCGTTTCATGCAGTTCTTGAGTTTCGGTTAACGCCTTGTAGGCCATACCGTCATGATGACCATGGTCAATTCGCCCGGCTTCGATGATTAATACATACCCTTGCTCATTCTTTTGTAATCGAGTTAACGCAGCCGCGGTCATTTGTTGCAAGGATGGCTGCTGTTGCGGTCTCTGATAAGCATAAGACAAATGCGAACTGGCAAATAAACCCAATAGCGGTTGAGTAGTTTCTTTAACTTGTTGTAATTCCTCTAAAGAACCAACATACAGTCCACCCTTCTGCTGCCACTGGCTAATCAGATTTTTACCATCCAAACGCTTTCCCCCTGCCGTTGAAGGTAAAAAATGACGACGACCGCCCCCTAAAATAATATCCACTGAATGGCCATTATCAGCAATCAGCTGCGTGGCGATATCCGTGCAACCAAGGTCTTTGGCGGTTTGTGGTAAAGCATCATCACCTTCCCAATTACGATCCACGCTATGGGCATACGTTGTTGCGGGTGTTGCGTGTGTTATACGTGCGGTCGTCACCACAGCTGTTGATTTCCCTTTCGATTTAGCGATATCTAATAATGTGGGTAATTTATTATCCTGCGCCGTGGCTGAAGAGCAATCTCCCCGAATAACCGAAGCCGGTAAGCTGATAATCCCTTCATCTGTTTTCAACCCCGTCATTAGCGCCGACATAGTGCCGGCTGAATCTGGAGTTTGCAGATCAACATTGTAGGTTTTAATCAATGCAGCATGGGGAAAGGTTTCAAAACTTAATGCAAACTCCTCTCCTAATAAACCTTGCTGTTGGCCGACATAAATTCTAGCGGCGGTCAGAGTACTCACCCCCATACCATCACCCAAGACAAAGATAATATTTTTTGCTTTGCGCTCAAAATTATTTTCTTTTGCTAAAGCTATCTTCCGCTGCTGTACTTTATCTTTACCTTGCTGAAACCATTGCTCAGAAGAGGTTTGATCTTTTATACCCAAGGTTTTTTTTTCACCAACATTTTCAGTTTCAGACTCGAGTGGGCTGCAAGCGATTAACAGCAGAGAGAGCAAAGTGAGTACACTACCTTTTTTTAGCAATGACATTACAACGTCTCCTCTAATATTAATTTCTGTGGTCCAGTATTCTTGCCTAGTGCTTGTAAAATTGTATGGAAAATTTCATGTTGCTCCATCAAGCCGCTGAACAAATACGCAGCTGGGCCCTTTGCATGCAAAGCGACATCATCACTGCCGTGTGTTTCAAGTGTTAAATGCACGGCTACGCCTTGTTGAAAATCTACCCGCTTGCTATCCACTAATACGTCATCAACTTCCTTTAACTGTCGACCATAAGCCTTTCCATTGGCATAACCCAAGGTGGTATAAGGCATACCATCATTGGCCAATACGATTTCATTTTTTTGATTTTTAGAGATCCCTAGAATAGGGTTTCCTCGCTGCGGATACCCTCCCATAGTAAAGGTATGGCTATGATCTGCGGTCACAATAATTAACGTATCGTCATCTGCGGTCATTTCATCGGCGAGTTTAACCGCATTAGCAAGACTTGAAGTCTCTGATAAAGCCCGAGCCGCATTGCTTTTATGATGCGCGTAATCAATAAGTGCACCTTCAATCACTAATAGATAACGGCCGTTACGCTGCTGAAAATATTCAATCGCTTTTTTTGTCATCTGCTGCAAAGAAGGCTGATTCACGCTATTTTCATTATTCCTATCTAGCTCATAGGATAAATTCTCCGCTGAAAACACTCCTAAAATGGGCCCTATCTGAACATTAGAATTAGACGCAGAAGTAAAGTCCAGGGCTTGCAAACCCTGGTTATTCGTCAATAAACGCCCATGAGGAAATTGCTGTTTAAAATCTGGATAGTAACTCTCAAGTTTTGAAGCGCCACCACCGAGGGCTAAATCCAGTCCTGCAGGAAATGCTGTATTAATTAACTGCTTAGCAATTGAATCGCAGCCATACCAATAAGCATTAGGGTGGCGATCATAATCCCCCTCCCAGCCACGGTCTGGGCTATGGGCATAAGTCGCGGCTGGGGTTGCATTGGTTAATCGTGCAGTGGTTACCACGCCAGTATCAAAACCTTGCTTATGACCCCATTCAAAGAGTGTTTGTTGTTGATAACGTTTACTATTTTTACAATCACTTAACTCCTGCTCTGTACCCATACTAATTAAACCAGCTCGGGTTTTCACTCCCGTCATCATTGCGCTCATCGTACCGGCGGAATCTGGGGTTTGCTGATTGGTATTATAGGTTTTAATCAATGCGGTATGAGGGAAGGCTTCAAAATGCAAAAAATGCTCTTCCCCTAAAAGCCCTTGCTGTTGCCCTTGCCAGATGCGTGATGCGGTCAAGGTCGTAATACTCATGCCATCACCGACAAACAAAATGACATTTTTTGCTAACTGTTTATCACGATCAAGATTTTCGAATTGCTGGCTAATGAGCTTGCTTTGCAACCAATCATTACCTTGCTGATACCAAGGGTCAGCGTTCTCGAAATTAGAATCGGCTATAACAGAAGTAGAAAGTAACAGACAGAATAAAAAGAAGAACTTAAGACACCGCATGGAAAAATCCCAAATGAATTATGCGGCTATTATGAGGCTTTTGTGGAATTTTGAAATAAAAAAGGGCCATCAAAAAAACTTTGAGGCCCGAGCAAGGTACTCAGCACAGAAAAAAGGTTAAGACTGCGAAGGTTTAGAGCCTGGTGCTCCTGTTCCTTTTCTCGCAATATCTCGTCTAATCATTGCATAAAATAAACCAAAGAAACCGCAAGTTAGGAATATAATCAATAAACCAGCAAATACAACTTCATCCATATACATAACTTGCACCTCTTTATAAGCTTGTCGTAATAACTGACTAATTTGCGTTATTACTTAATGACTTGATGTAATTAGATTAGCAAGACAGTTGAAAGTACTTTTGATACAGATCAATTTTTATCCCTAGTATTGATAATGGCCACAAGTAGGTTGATCTAAATCAAGGAAAGAGACCAACAAGACTAATCTTCCGCTAGAATCCGCTTTACGAGTTTATCAATCAGCTGATCTTTTATTTTCTCTCTCATCTCAGCCCGTAAATGTCCCATTAATTGTTGATCAATTCTCATTAAAATACACACGTCTTTGGCCCGAACACTCGAGGTTCTAGCGGTCTCAGTTAAGAAGCTAATTTCACCAAAGAACTCCCCAGGATTCAGCTCAAGAATAGGTTCATCATCTGCCNTACACATAACCTCNACCGTACCTGACAATAAGATATAAAAAGCNCNCTCTAAAGAACCTTTTATTACTATCTGCTCTTTTGGNCTAGCGATTACAAAGCTATCTTGCTCATTTGCCAAGCGNTCTCTTTCATCTGGATTGAAATCTCTAAAAAAAGGAATCTTTTGCAAAATCATNTGGATATGAGCATGACTCAATCCCGCTGTCTTTTTCATAATATATCCTGACTTACTTGTAAAATTTGCCCAAGATTGCTGCTCTATTCAATAAGGATAGTTTTTTCAACCATAATTAATGAAATATTTACAAAATATATAAAATNGACCAGCTCCTANCTCATGACCAATAAGGATGAGTACAGTGAACGGACGCNTTACCTTAGCAGTTATCACCTTCTTCCTCTTTATCTCTGCCCATGCTGAGACTGATAATGNTAAAGAAGGTAGCGCTGAAAACCTCACTCAATTGATCCAACTCGTTGAGGCAACAGANTTTCATACNGCGTATTTATTAGGCCTAGACCTACAAAATGAGTGGGANGGTGATGACGAGTTTGATTTCAACTTCGGTTTTGCGGCAGCTCAAGCAGGCCATTACAATCATGCCATTTTTTCCTTTGAAAGACTTTTAGAAGCTCACCCCAATAACCTCAGNTTNCGTTTAGAACTAGCTCGTTGTCATTATTTCTTAAAAAACTATGATGCNGCTGAGCGTGAATTCAAGCAGGTTGAGGAACATCAACCACCGGCAAGCGTCCAACAACAAATCGATAAGTTTTTAACCAGCATTGCTGAACAAAAACAACAGGTAATACGCTCGTGGATGCTCGGTGCTGGCATAGCAGGAGGTTATGATAGCAATATCAATGCAGCAAGCGACCTCGATAGCATCGATGCGACTTTATTTATTTCCAACGCCAAGCTCGAAGGCAGCTTAAACCTAGACGACGAACAGCAATCTCAAGGCAGTAGCTACTATCAACTACAAGCCTTTGCTCAATACCAACAGCCTCTCAGCAAGCGCACCAGTATTGATGCGACGATATTTNTATCAAATAAGAATAATTCTATAAACGACATCTATGACTTAACCCATACCAGTTTAGATGGCGGNTTTCTNATTCTACGCGGTAACCATAACTTTAGATTTGGCGCAGCCTATCGTCATTATTGGCTGGATTCAGAAACATTACAATATCAAGCACTGGGCAATGCGCGNTGGCAATGGCATTTTTCACCCANCTGGAATTTTTCTCAAAATATAGAAGCNGGACANCAGGATAACGANCAAAATGATAGCTTGGATTATCATCAGTGGCAGAGCAAATCGACCNTGCAAAGAAATGTCNTAGANCTTAATCAAAGTNTTCAGTTAAGCCTAGGCAGCGANTANTCCATGCGCAGTATTGATAAATTNCAGGGCAGAAATTATTACTCACTGGTTTACCAGCTACAGCAAGGANTAAGCGAAAAACAGCGATTNTTTACNCTCATCAATTATCGTAATAATGATTACCTTGATGANTTTTCTAGTGACCATATTTTTTATGCTGATGAAGAGCGTAACGATCAACTGGCTCAAGTCATCGTGGGATGGACCTATACCTTCACCNNAAANACCAGTACAAAAGNTCANCTCAGTCACAGTCAAAATACCAGNAATCTTGAGCTATATGAATATCAACGAACGCTGATTGAGGTTGGTTTTATGATCAGCTTCAATTAATTAGGANTAATAACCATGAAATATTTTAGTTCTTGGAAGTGTTTTTTTATCCTATTACTTCTNAGCCAGAGTGTCATCGCCGCAGATATTGCTGGACAAATAATAATGGCCCGCGGAGATGTTCAAGCCATCAGTGAGAATGGTGAAATGCGNAAGNTAAAACGCCGNGACTCCATATTNAGTCACGAAGTGATTAAAACAGGATCCGCAAGCAGAGTTCAAATACGCTTTATCGACAATGCATTATTAACANTAAAAGAAAATTCTGAGCTTAATATCAAGGCNTATGTGTATAACGAGGTNAATGAAAAAGATAACCAAGTATTAATGGAACTCGTCGCNGGTGGCTTTCGNACCCTAACCGGAAAAATNGGTAAAGGAAATAAAGAAGCGTATAAAGTANTGACTCCCGTTGCCAGTATCGGGATTCGAGGTACGCATTATGATGTACAAATTTCGCTGGATAAANTCTATGTTGGCGTCTGGAAAGGCGGCATAGCATTNAAAACGGAACAAGGCAGTTTTGATCTGGGTATGAATGCCAACTTTGATTTTGCTGAAATATCANCTTCCGGTNATTTTACCGGTTTGCTTACCCCACCCGAAGCTCTCACACCTATATCTGCAGCGGCAGCAAAAGAAGAGAATTCAGATTCNCTGGATGATAAAAAAANATCACCAGAAGAANAANCAACACCAGCCCCNTCTTTAAGAGAGAGTGACAGTGGCAGTAATAATAACAATGCAGCAACCCCCTTTGAAACAGAAAGTATCCCCGACCAGCAACTCGTGCAAGACACAGCCATTCTCACCCAAGAATTCATAGAAGAAGANCAACTAGAACCTGATGAGATTCCNTTACCCACAGAAGGTTACACCCCAGACATACGNTTAACGCCAGCAGAATTCACNCAGCTGGCCAACTTCCCTAAAGTCGCCTTTCTGATAGGAANTGGNACACANACNACCAGTATTAGTTTAAATACNNATGGNACTGGNGATATNTTTTTCTTATCCNNNAANACCCANGCGGATGGNACTTNAGGTAATGAAACTATNCGCCGTGGAGGCGCTAANGAAAGAGACATGTCCAATTCNATGCCCTGGAGTGANCAAGTAAATTGGGGNGTTTGGGAAGGNANNACNGCTACGCCAATTGAACGCTATACCCGTTTTAATNACGACCANTACTTTGAACCTCTCGCCAGTGATTTGTTTTATATGGAATTNATCCCNGCCTCNACNTTAGAANTCAACAATGGCTTAGTCGATGGTAACTTTACCTATTCTACTAGCGCGCNNAGTTTAGCNGGNNCAGGGCAAACTGATTTTATNGCTANNGCCAGCAACGGNGGTNAAATTACNAATNTCNNNGCNCAATTNNATTTAAATGTTANTGCTCANAGCTATANTGTNANCAATATANATCTTGATATCGATNTTGACCTNAATAACGANATGANCGCTGACCANNTATGGAANATGTTCGCAAGTAATGGGCAGATTNATAGTTCAAATATTACTATNGATACCTTACAAGGNTTCCTAACAACCATNTCGACNGANCANCAAGACCAAGCAACNGGNANANTAACNGGNTTCTTATTAANCCCTAAAGCAGGCAGNACTTTAATTGATACNTTTGCNGGAGGNTTTGANNTATCAACNATTAATGGTATTGAACATGTGGGTGGGGTTTTNATTCTTCAAACAGGACAAGTCATTCNACNATAATTCGGTTTANGNCTTTNCTGCTGGCATATTCGGATACCAGTGAATCGCCATGGATGGTNAAAATACAATTTCTTCAGNATACAANCTAGTTATTGGGTAAAAGTATTAGGAAGGTCGNTCCCTCTCCCGGCATACTCTCTACCGATACAGATCCGCCCATATTCTNAGTTACCATGTTATAAATCACATGNAAGCCTANNCCNACTCCCCCNTTATTTCGTTTAGTTGTGAAAAACGGATCGAAAATNTTTTTCTTATTCTCCTCNGATATNCCCTTGCCATTATCATGATATTTAATCANTACCTCNTTNNTNCCCTGNTCTTCAATATNTATCGTAATACAGCCAGCTTCGCCATCATCAAATCCNTGTAATAGTGAATTTGATACCAAGTTGGTAAATACCTGCATTAAAGAAGCNGNAAAACACGTTAGCTGAAGTTCATNNCTGCAATTTATNATTACNNTATGATGAGCTTGTTTTAATTTAGGNNTTAAACTNATTAATANATTTTCTAAANNCTGNTTAATTANTATNTTTTGTTTTTCCTCNNGGTTTTGATCTACAGCAATTTNCTTAAAACTGNTNATCAAGGTTGACGCNCTTAATAAACTTTTCAATACCATCNCTGAACNATCTTTNATANCTGAAAGATAATCATCAAACTGNCNNTTANTTAATNGNCTCGTTTTATTNATTTGAATGAGTTCATCNGTTTTATCTTTTATATACGACGTTGCTGTNACACCAATGCCTANNGGCGTATTAATCTCATGTGCAACNCCTGCGACNAANCCACCTAGNGAGGCCATTTTTTCTTGNATAATTAACTGTTCCTGCATCTGCTTTAAATTTTCTAGCGATTCACTCAATGCGTCATTAACCGTCTGTAATTCTGCATTTTTATCCACAATCTCAGCTTCCACTCGTAAGCGTTCCGCCATCTGGAGAGTTAACTCATCATTCGCCGTTTGTAGCATAGAAGGACTGGGCAGAGCTAGGGCTTTGGGCAATAGGGGAAATAAGACGATGGCCGTGAGGACTGAAGCTACCGCCGTTATAACTTTTACCACNGCGGTTAGCCAATAGATCGGCTGCCAAACCGTCACTACTGCTAATAAATGGGTAAAACCACAGGCAATAATAAATATACTAAACAATACAAAGACCCAACTAAAAGGGAGGTCTGTGCGTTTACGTGCAAACCACGCTAATGCAAAAGGAATGGCAGCATAGGAGAGGAAAGTTAAGATATCTGACCCCACATGCATTATCAATAATTCCGGTTTCCATAAATAACAATGCCCGTGAGGCATGAACCCGTCGGTTGAAAATAGTATTTGCAGCCATTCAAGCATGAGGGACCTTCCTACACAGTATTCAGTAANACTGCGATACCAACAAATAAAAGAAAACTAGATTACTAATGTATCTAACATTTATTAACAACTGCTCAGACTAGGCTTAAAGTAGCTAAATCAATTGCCATACTCCTCTAATAATAGGCTATAGGAGTAATATGTCATTGCCACTAGAGCATGTAGATAACGCCACATAGGATATTCATTAACAATAACTTTTGGGTATATCATTAGCTTAATTTAGCGGGCTATTTACTAGTATGTCTAAACACACCATCCCAATCTTGGCTCGTAGGTTGCAATCTAAGATTTTCAATACGATCTAGATAGATCTTATAAATAGATGAATTAGGATAATCGAGCTGTAACTNTTGGAAAAGTGCCAGCGCTTGTTGCCACGNCTGTTTTAAATAACAAATATACGCCTGGGTGAATTCCGACAACTCGNTTTGTGCTTGTTGAGTTGCTTCAGATTTAAGCCCTAATGGTTTATAGACTGCGATAGCTTCGTCTTTACCTTTCACTTGAATACGGTCGATAAAAGAAAAGGCGATACCTGGACAGCGCTGAGCAGTACGCTCGCCGACTAAAATTTCAGCCCCATAAAACTTAGTAATGCTTTCTAAGCGCGAGCCTAGGTTCACTGCATCNCCTAATACGGTGTAAGCACGACGATAAGATGAGCCCATGTCACCGACATTCATAATGCCGGTATTCAAACCGATACCAATTTTAATCTCAGGTAGNCCTCTCTCCACAAAAGCTTTACTCAACTCTAAAGTCGCTTTCTGCATTGCTATTGCCGATAAAATACCATTATGTGCATGTTGCTTATCATCTAAAGGTGCTCCCCAAAATGCCATGACCATGTCACCTACGTATTTATCGATGGTGCCTTCATGATCAAAAATTATTTTCGTTATAGGCGTAAAGTATTGATTCAACATGGATTTTAAGTCGGCTGCAGATAGATGCTCGGAGATAGTCGTAAAGCTGCGTATATCCGCAAAAAGCACCGTCAGTTCCTTACTTTCACCAGAGAACTGATAAGCCTCTGGGTCTGCTAGCATTCGATCGATGTGCGCTTGGGGTACGTATTGATTAAACATACCTTTTAATAAACGCTTACTGGCGCTCTCACGTAGATAACCATAAGCCAAGTTAAGTACCGTAAGCACTAAAATTAATAAGCAGATACTGGCGATAGGGAGATCTAGGCGATAAACATGCCAAAGATAAAAGTTGCCAGTGACCGCTATAGATAAAGTGAGCACGCTTAAAATAATCGCGGCAACGGGTCCAAGCCTAGGTAGCCATAGTGACAGTAGCCCCCCTAAAAACACTAAAATTGATAAGGTTAAACCGGCTTCCCATTCTGGACGATAGGGAAATTCACCGCTTAATAAAGACCTAATTATATTGGCATGCACTTCAACCCCAGGATATTGGTTGCCCACAGGAGTAGTCCGTAAATCAGCTAAACCAATCGCCGTGGTTCCGACTAAAACTATCGCGCCTTCTAACTGAGATAGATCGACTTTTTTCTGTAAAACATCTGTCACTGAAATATAAGGAAAGCTGTGCTGTCTTCCTCGATAAGGAATAATGACCTGGCCATTTACATCGGTTCTCGCTCTTTGCCCCCCTGCCGTTATGGCCGTCATTACTTCAACATTCCCTAGTGGTAATGTTGAGACTTCAATTTTATTTACAAATAAATAGCTCATGATCGTCGCTAAAGATAATGAAGGGTAAAGACTATCGCCGTGGCGAATAACTAGAGGTGAGCGTCGAATAACGCCATCGGCATCAGCAAAGGTTGATACAAAACCTGCACCTGCAGCCGCTTGTTGTAATACGGCCAGATTAGCGGCATAGCCAGGTTTTTCGATGGTCACTAAATCATGCTGTTGCTGTGTTGAAAGTTGATAAATAGGACTTGGCAGTTGGCCGACTTGAATGGAGACTTCATCTTGAAAAAAATAGCCTAAAACCACGTCTAGATCGCTGATATGGCGCGCAAAACCTTGATCGCCATCGGCTATTTCACGCCAGCGCTGAGGAATTTTCCAATCAATTTTATGATTTTCTAAATGTCGATTCACTTCATTAACAGGATTTCGCTCGGGTTCAGAAAAGACCACATCAAACGCGACTACGACAACGCCATACTCAGCTAATGTCGATACTAGCTCTGCCAGCTTGTGACGACTCCACGGCCACCGCCCTTCATTTGCTAATGATTTCTCATCGATATCGAGAATAACAATTGTATGCTCGGCCTCTTTAGATTCATTCACGATAGAGGAAGTAAAATACTGTGAGGATTCACTTTTTGACAAGGCTAAAGAAGTATTAAAGCGGGTATCGTAAAATAAGAAATCAAGACGGTTTAGCCAGTGATTTTCATTGATATTAATGCTTAAGCCTAGATAAATAAAATAGGCCGATAAAAGAATCCCTATATAAGCTGATATTTTCTGCTGAGGAATACGAAACCATTCCATGGCATAACTCTCAATGCATGACCTTTATTAAGATTAAGCCTAGCAGTGTATTCGCCGCTTTATAAGCAAAAAAAAGCCTGAACTAAGTTCAGGCCTTTAGAGGAGGTACTAGCAATAGGTGATGTGACTATTTTCTAATTTTATTAATATATTTTTCCGTATTAAGACAGCTTAGATAAACGATAACGCAGCTGTCTTGGAGTTAAGCCAAGAATTTTCGCTGCCATCGTTTTATTGCCACCACATTTAGCGACTGTTTGCTGAATGGCGTCCAGTTCGTTTTCATTTACGCGCTGATAAGGACGTGAATACAGTGTCTGAAAATTTGGGACTACTTGGGTTGCCATGGTATGGGCAAGCTGAGCGCAAATAAACCAAAGCTCTTGCAACGGAAGGCTGCCAGCAACCACATTACGTAAATCTAATACCAGTACCGCCAAGGTCGTTTGACGTAAGCGTAAAGGTACTAATAAACAATGATCTCTATGACTGAAATCCATCGGTGAAAGTGCTTCGCGATTAAAGGCTTCAGGACGTTCAGACCCTTCTCGAATAACCAGTAGAGATCCCGATTCAAAGGCACGACATAATGAATGCTGCACGGGAAAACTGTACACACCGTTTTCTACTTGGCGAGAGCAATGTTTGGCTTGAAAACGGTTCGATGCATCAGGAATAGCAATGCTAATATTATCGATGGTGGTCACGTCTACCATCAGCTTTAATAGCTGCTGAATGGTTTGATCATCGTTCTGACGGGTTTCTAATACCGTGCATAATTGCGACATCCAATCGACAGGAATATCGATTTTATTAATACCTTGACGGTAATTAGGAATCTTGGCTACATCGTACATAAGGCTCACCTCCAGTTAGTGATAAACCTTACATGGCAAAAATCGTACCAATGTTAACATCTTTGATATTGCGGACATTTCAAGGGTAAAAATCAGAAACATTACAAGTAAATGCCTCTTTTTAAGCCACTTAAAATCATCAAGGCCCTATTTATGTGCAATAGATTATTAATCTCTAGGCCACACTGGGATCATCATCTGGCAAATATTCTTTCTGTAACCAAGCAGAAAAAGCTCGACAAGCATCATGGCTGGTAAAGATGCCTGCTAAGCGCCCTTCTCTCAATACCACCGCCGCATCCCAAGCTTCAGCCGCCATACTATCAAGTACTTCATCCAAACGAATATGCAAATCCACTAGGTAGATTCGTCGACGGCAGATATCACCCACCGTTAACTCGGTAAACTCAGTATTTCTATGCCCAGGCATTTGAGCCAGCTTAATATCTGCGGTTGAAAGCAAACCGACCACTTCATGATTAACCACCACTGGAAGGTGGTTATATTGTTTTTCGGCCATCAAGCGAATGGCCTCAGAGATCGATGTAGACTCATCCACCAGCTGGGGGAATGGAGTCATAACCTCGGTTAGGATTGGCATGTGGCGCATACTAACAGACTCCTAAACTCCGATTCGACCTAGGGTATCCATGATTTGGCGTAAAATTTCAGCCAAGGTAGGATGAGCTTGTTCAAACTGTACTGCTTGCTGCTCGATGCGGTCAGCAAGATCTTGCTGTAACTCCTCACCCTCAGAAGCACTCTGCACATCCATCAATACTTGCTGTAATAACTTTTGGCTTTGCTCATCTAAGCTGCTTTGCTGCTGTAAATGCTCATGCACTTGAGTTAATAATTGGTGTAGTTTTTCATCGCCCATAACACTCTCCTTTTTATACAGTGTAGAGCGGTAGCCGAGAAAATACTTAATTCATATCAAGTTTGGCAAAGTAAACGCCACGTTAGGCAGCCGAAAAAAGCAAATAGGCTCATCCCATCAACTATTCGATGAGTTATTCCATGATGTACTGCAAAACGACCTTCATAAGGAATCCCACCATTCCTAAGCCTAGGGCTATAAATAGAATAAAGTTACCAAACTTACCCGCATTCGATTTCTTGCCTAAATCGTAAATAATAAAAAACATAAAGAAAATCAGCACACCCACGCCAATGGTAAGAGACCAGTATTCAAATTGTTCTGTCGTCATAATCACCTCAAAAAGTCGGCGCCATAATAACCATTCAAGACCATGAAAGCTAGCAAGAGCAAGAGCAAAAAATGTAGGACAAACATAGCGCTAATTGGTTACTATAACGCCAATAATAAAATAATAACGATCTCACGGATGATAAAAATCATGAGTACTAACCCCCTACATTCAAAGCTTTGCATTTATCTTTTTTCACTTCTGCTATCGGCCTTCACCTCCGTTCAAGCCAGTGAAATGCCAACTCGCACTTTCTGCGTATTTGACCCTATCGGCGTCAAAGGCCCTGCCTATCAAGGCATGCTTGATTATAAAGCCGCAGCGTTAGCATGGGGAGTCATGCTCAAGCTACAAGTGCATACCAGCGAAGCGGTTGCTTTGGCCGACTTTAAAGCCGGTCTTTGTGATGCAGTAGGACTTACCGGCACACGAATTCGTCCGTTTAATAAGTTCACTGCCACGATAGAAGCCGTGGGTGCCATCGATAATTACGAACAAATGCGCAAGCTAGTCGGTATGCTGGCACACCCGAAAGCCAGTAAATATATGGTGGAAGGTAATTATGAAGTCGCTGGTATCATGCCAGCAGGGGCTGTGTTTGTTTTTGTCCGTGATAAAGCCATCAACTCTGTGAAAGCTGCAGCTGGCATGCGTCTAGCGACACTCGACTACGATACCGCCTCAATGAAAGTCGTAAAACATATTGGTGCAACGATGGTACCAGTAAGCATAGCAACCTTTGCTCCCCGTTTTAATAATGGCTTCGTCGATCTTGCTTACGCTCCTGCTATTGCTTACGAGCCTTTCGAAATGTACAAGGGGATGGGCGATAAAGGAGGCATCTTACGTTTCAACCTTGCCCAGATGAATGGTCAGCTGATTCTACGCAAAGACAAATTTCCTGAAGGCTTTGGTCAAAGCAGCCGTGATTATGCTTATAGCCACTTCAACAAAGCCCTTGAACACATAATTGCAGCGGAAAAAGGCATTCCAGAGAAGTATTGGGTTGATCTACCTGCTGAGAAGCATGCCGAATATAAAGAAATGTTACGCCAAGTACGCTTAGAGCTGAGAGATGAAGGTGTTTACGATAAACGTATGCTAAAAATCTTATTCAAATTACGCTGCAGAACCAATCCAAGCCATTACGAATGCGCTGAAAGGCTGGAAGGTTAAGTCAGAGTGCTGAACTAAACTTATGCTGGCCCTAGCGGCCAGCCCAATCCTACCCAAAGCGCTAATAGCAAAGACCAAACCAGCAGAAATGCCAACGAATAAGGCAGCATTAAGGCCAGCAACGTCCCTACCCCTGCTTTACTGACATAACGCTGTATCAAAGCCACTACTAACGGAAAATACGGCATTAAAGGCGTGATGATATTGGTACTAGAATCACCAATGCGATAAGCCGTTTGAGTCACTTCTGGGGTAATACCATTTAGCATCAACATCGGAATGAATATCGGCGCTAATACTGCCCACTTTGCCGATGCACTACCTACCACAAGATTAATCGATGCGGCCATTAAGATAAAAAGAACCAAGTTTAATAACATAGGCAATTGTAGCTCTTGCAATACCTCAGCGCCGTTCACCGCCAATACCGCTCCCAGATTACTCCAGTTAAATAAACTGACAAATTGCGCAGCGAAAAACATCAAGACCAGATAACCTGCTAAGGTTTTCATTGCGCCTTCCATGCCTTCTACCACTTGATTATAACTTTGATATAAACCACTTATACGGCCGTACAATACACCCCCGAGTGCCGCACCGATGGCAATAAGAACGATTAATCCCGACATAAAGGGAGAGTGAACAATACTCCCTGTTTCACTATTACGCAGAACTCCATTTTCTGGTACTACCAGACAAGCAATAATCACAATAAATATGAGTAAAGCCAGTGCTGATATTTTCAGCGCCTTAGTTTCTAGCACAGTTAATTCAGAACTGAACTGAGAGCTTGCTTGAGTGTCTGAATGAAAAGCTGAGGAGAACTGCTCACCATCATAATCCAACGACATCTTGGCCAGAGCAGGTTCAACCCAGCTACTCGTCACCCAAGTAGCTAATAAACTGATGATAAACGTTGAGACAATCATGAAATAATAATTGGCTACCGGGCTTACTTGATAATCCGCATCAATCAAGTGCGCTGCTTCAGTACTGATACCTGCAAGTATTACATCCACAGGACCGACCATTAAATTGGCACTGAATCCCCCTGATACCCCAGCAAAACAGGCAGCAATTCCTACTAAGGGAGAGCGCCCGGCTAAAGAAAAAACCACCCCACTTAAAGGGATTACCACAACATAACCTGCATCTACCGCAATACTCGATAATACCCCAATCATTACCACCCCAAAGGTCAATGCATTTGCGGGCAGCCAATGTAATAGCCGTCTTAGCAAAGCAGATAAAAAACCACTATGCTCTGCAATGCCTAAGCCCAGCATCACTACTACAACAGGGCCGACTGGAGCAAAGCTGATAAAATTCTTAACTGCGTTTTGCAGCCACCAGCGCAGCGCATCAAATGATAATAATGAATTAACTTCGAGTACTTCCTTACTCGCAGGGTGAATACCCTGTACTGAAAACACAGCACACAGCGCAGAGATAATAACGATGCCTACAATCAGTAATAAAAATAGCAGCGCCGGCGCGGGCAGGCGGTTTCCCGCACGCTCAATGGCTAATAAGCTGCGTATCCAAACAGATGACTTTAAACTTTCTTGCTGCATGCCCTTTCCTTATTTCTGATAGCGCTAATAATGTGATCTGTTTTACAATACTAAGATGCAATAGAATTAATAAGTAGCTAGTAGGTAACTATAGCCGTTTCAGCCATTGAATAAGAGTATCCGTGTGGAAAGTTTTGATCACTGTATTGTTGGCGCGGGTGTTATTGGCTTAGCAATAGCCTATAAACTCAGCCAGAAATATACTAATGCGAAGATATTATTAATTGAATCTCATCCCCAGTTTGGTTGTGAGACCAGCAGTCGTAATAGCGAAGTGATTCACGCAGGCATTTATTATCCAGAGAGCAGTTTAAAAGCCACATTATGCCATCAAGGCAAAGAGCAAGTTTATGATTTCTGCCAGCGCTATAACGTGCCTCACAAAAAAATCGGCAAGCTTATCGTGGCCACTAATCAAGAAGATATTTCTACACTAGAAAAAATTAAAAATAACGCCGCTAAAAACTCTGTCGCGCTCACTTTATTAGATCAAACAGATTGCCAAAAGTTAGAACCCCAGGTCACGGCAAAAGCAGGGTTATATTCAGCGACCACGGGGATTATTGATAGCCATAGTTACATGCAAACGTTATTAACGTTAGCGCAACAGCAGGGGGTATTATTTAGCCCTAATACGAAATTTTTACAGGCTGAAAAAAAGAATAACGGCTTTAAGATAACCTTGAACACTCAAGATGGACAATATCAATTACAGTGCCGTTCATTAATTAATAGTGCGGGTTTACAGGCACCCAATATTGCCAACAACATTGATGCGCTGGATATAAAACATATTGCTAAATATCACTACTGCCGCGGGCATTATTTTAGTTATCAAAGTAGGGCCCCCTTTTCACATTTAATTTATCCTGTTCCCAGTAAAAATACTGTGGGTTTAGGAATTCATGCGACCTTAGATATGTCTGGGCAAGTTCGCTTTGGCCCTGATGCACAATATATCGATAGTATCGATTATGATTTTAATGATCATAATCAAGCCGCACGAAAAGAGCAGTTTATTGCAGCGATTAAACAATATTACCCAGATTTAGAGAGCCACAAATTACAGCCTAGCTATAGCGGTATACGCCCCAAACTGAGCGCTGCGGGAGAAGCAGCAAAAGACTTTATGATTCAAACAGATAACGATCATAATATTGCTGGCTTGATTAATTTATTCGGAATTGAAAGCCCAGGTCTAACGGCAAGCTTGTCCATTGCCGATTATGTAACGAATAAAGTAGGCCATTTATAAAGCACATCTATAAAAATGTGCAATACCCACTTGTTTTAGCGCTTTTTAATCCGCACTAAACATAAGCGATAATTGTCGCAGCAAGGTGGAATATATTACTTCTTTATTAAGTTCTTCTGGTTCAACCAATAAACCTTCATATTCAATACGGTGCAATACCGCAATAACAATACTCGCGTCTGCTTCTGGTTGTGGCGATTGAATGAGATTCATTACATCGGTTAATTTTTGAATCAAGGCTTGCTTATGCACATGACCTAATTTGCGTAAATGTGGATTTAAAATGGCCTCATAACGAAATGCCTGCTCGGCAACTAAAGATTCCCTATGCTCAAGTATTTGCTCCACTACATATTGAGTCATATTGTCAGCAATTACTTCTAGCATACCGTGGCTATTGGCAATCGCTTCAACAAATGACTTACCTTTGCCACCCGAAAGAGGCTCATATAAGCGCATCGAAAATAGATTAACCACTTCCAAAGCCTGCTCGGCATACAGAGTGAAGGTATCATTAATCAATTCTTGAATATCTTTAAAATAATACGTCGTTGCCGCTAATGGCACTTCAGCTTCTTTAGCAACCGCGCGATGTCGAATACCACGAACACCTTCCCTTACGACAATGCGTAAAGCGGCCTCCAAAATTAAACGACGACGCTGCTCACTGCCAGCTCGGCTCGTTTTACGCCCCTGATATTTAACATCGGTATTTAAATTCATGCTGAAATAATCCTTCTGCACTTCATAATAATTATTATAGTTTTACATTAATCTTACATTATCTTTAGATTTATTCACTAATAGTACAGTTTTTCATAAAAACAATGTATTAACTGCCAATACTCATACCAAAGTATCAGCTGAACGAAAAGAATTAAAGATAATCTCGCCATACCGAGTGCATACTAAATAAGGTAAGGTGTATTGAAAATAATAAGAATAAAACCAAGGCCTTACCATGCGTACTCCACGTTCTCACATAGCCCTTTATTGCACGGCTCTATTGAGCATATTTTGCTCATATTCCCATAGTAATGATGACCAATACGCCATCGATTACATTCAACAACAGCTCAATATTAGCCAAGACCATAGCGAATTATGGCAATGGGGCTGGTCTGGGTTTTTTATCACCACACTAACAGCTCAAGTCGTTGGCAGTAGGACAGTTGCAGACGAAAAAATACGTTATCGAATGCGAGTCGGTAGCATCACTAATAGCGCAGGCCTTGCGGCTATTTTATTTAACCCGATGAAAACCCATCGTTACGCAGATGAATTATCTGGTTTGACAGAAAATGACAGTGAACAACTTGCTCAGAAGCGCACTTCAGCCGAGTACTATTTAGCGGCCGCTGCGCGCAGAGAACGTGAAGAACAAAGCTGGATTAATCATTTGTTAGCAGGGGCGGTCAATAGCATAGCAAGCTTAACCATTGCCTATGATGGTAAACAACCTAGTGATGCTTGGCTTGCATTCGCTACCGGCATGGCGGTGAGTGAATTAAAGATATATACAGCGCCACAAGCGATGATTAAGGCAGAGCAAGATTACAATAGCGGTAATTATTATGTGAAAGCGGCAAAACGGGCTAAGCCTTACTGGAATATTGCCGCTATGGGTCCTCATATTTCGATAGATTGGCGCTTCTAAGGTAAAAGAACGATATGGCATGGCTCGTGCAGTTATCTTAATAAAGGGATAATAAATCGATTAACCGCCTTATTTTAGGAGCTCTGCTATGATTCTTGACCGTCTCAGCAGTTACATTCAAAACCAGCCATTTGGTAATCAAGCCAAGACGCAAGATGCCAATAAGACTGAGCCTACTGGCCCGAGCACGGTTTTACCGCAACACGATAAAGAGGCAATACCCAAAGAATTGCACCTATCCAATCGCGCAAGCTATCTAGAATACCTATCACAAGAATTTGACGTTACCGCTCTTAATAATGAACAACTGAACCAGCTACAAAGTAAATTGAATGATTATGGTTTCATATCCGCCAGTGATATAAACGGCATGCGCTCACTTTCTCTTGCCCGTCAGCTTACTGAGCAAAAAGAAACCATCAATGCTATTGATCTGTTGGATAACTTTAAAGCGAAATTTGATGAGCTAGAAATCCCCTATAGCATGCGTCAGCAAGTCGATAAAATGAGCATTGTCATTCAGAATATGGCTTCTGCAAGAGAGCTGCCTAAAGCTCAGCTATAAAGCTCATTATTATGACGATTTATTATGAGCATTCGATAATGACGTGGATGATCGCTGAAGGTACTCGACTATATTACGATGAAAACTCAATAACTCTCGACGCTTAAAGTCTTGCAATGTGCCATGAACCCTACTGAGTTCAATTACTTCTGTTAAATGCTCGGTTAAAATATCAACCACTTGATTAACCGGTTGCTGCTTCTGAGTCACCCACTGTGCTACTAATTCCGCTGCATTGGACTTGTTGAGGGCCGATAATGCCACGCTGGCTTGCGGACAATCGATTAACTCATGTACAAACGAGAGATATAAAGGGATGGCTTCACGCTCAACTTGTGGCCCGGCTAGACCCGCTTCCGCTAAAGCTGCATCAACTTCTGCCGCTATCGTTAAGGCAGAAGGCAAAGAATTAGATTCCGTCATCAGCAAACTCCATTTCGTGCTTTACTTACCCTAAAGGGTAGTCAATAAATATAGGAAGGCTATGTGAGTGATTCAAAGTCATCAGAGTCAGGATTTGATTTAGAGCAATTCATCAATTTAATAGCACAAAAGCTATTTCCACGCTGGTACGCTCGCCATGCCGTTAAAGAAATTGAACTCGCTGAAATCGATGGAATTAATCCTGAGAGTTATTTATGCCATCGCTGGTTAAGCATTATCAGCGTACATGAAGCCGCTGCTGAAAGTCTGTTAAGCACTCATCAAAAATGGCATCCGCTGGCTGAGTTATTAAAAAAGACGCTGATAGAAAATGAATATCCTCGAAAACTGTCGATCACCGCAATAAAAGGTGTAAAGGTCAGTCAATGTGACGAAGATTACCCCGATCTTCTGAGTTATGCGCAACAACAAGCAGATCAAATACCTCATGAGACTGAAGCTGATTTTAATAACAATGTGGCACAGGCGTTTACCTCTCAAGCAGAGACTATGCATGTTTGCTACAGAGAATGGGATGGTCGCTATTACCTCATGAATGAGGAGGAGCCTCGCTATTTCGGCGCTCTATTACTGCAATGTAAAAATAAACAGAAAGATCATAATTTAGCCTGTAATATTCATGTTGAGTCTATTCAAGGACGTACTCTTGATCGTATTCGAGCAGGCTATTGGATGCTGTTAATGAAGCGCGAAGATGCTTATCAATTATATCAATTACTGAAACCCGCCAAATTGGCCTGTGAAATTGCAGAGTTTGAATGGCGCCGTTCCGATCTCGTCTTCTTTATCGCGACTAAAACACACCCGGTAATGAATCAAATATTACTCACTTTACTCAGTAAGCATAATTCCAACCAAGTCATCGATTGGGGCCGCTTCCTAAGCCGCTCTAATTTCCCCTTCCATAATCAATAGCATCTTCACAGCGAGTACCCTCACGGCCATATCATAAACGTCCTATTACGATCTTGTGTAAAGTCATAAAATCGGTCATTCTGTTGTTTTACCCAAAAGCTAAAACAAGAAAAAGGATCGGCTAGGTGATTTGAGGATGATTAGAGGAACTTGGAGTTTAAATGAGCCCTTAGTACCAGCCAATATTTCCGCCATCATGGTGAAAATGGGGCAAGAAAAAGGCATCACACAAGACTCCCTACTTGAAAATACAGCGATAGACCCTGCTGCCTTTTCCGACCCAAAAGCACTACTGACTTACCAGCAAGTTATTATTTTAACCAATAACATGCTCAAGCTTTGTGATGAGCCAACGCTCGGTCTTGAATTAGGCAATGCCATTAATATCAATCAATTCGGTATGCTAGGTTACGCCATCTTAAGCTGTGCTAATTTACGCCAAGCACTGAACCTTGGCTTGAAATACCACGTATTAATTGACCCCGCCTTCAACTTCGAAGTCGCCGATCAAGGTGATATCACCTCTATTCGCTTGACCTCCCACATTCCTATCGAAAATATCTACAATTTATTATGCGATATTTTTCTAACCAATTTCATCAGCCTAGGGCGCTTTTTAACCGGACTCAACATCATGCCGCATGCGATTAACATTAATCGCCCTGAACCTGAATTCTCTGAGTTATATCAAAGTTTCTTTCCCGGCTGCCCGGTTAATTGGGACCAACCTCGAACTGAAATTCTGATTAGTACTGAACTATTGGATGCACCGACGACCCTTGCAGACGAATCAACTGCAAAAATGGCCGAGTCTCAATGCGCAGACATTTTAACCCGCATGGGCCCAAGAGAGGGCATTGTGGTTAAAGTTCGCCGAATTCTGCTAAGTAACCCAGGTCAATTTCCTCCGATTGAAATCGTTGCTAGCCACTTGGCTACCAGTACCCGAACCCTAAGCCGTAGCCTGCAAGAAGTAAGTACTTCTTATCAGAAAATCTTAGATGAAGTACGCAAAGAGATGGCAATTGAATATTTAAAAAGCTCTAGCCTACCGATTGAAGAGATTGCTGCGCTCATTGGCTATAATGATCCTTCTAATTTCCGTAAAGCGTTTAAACGCTGGACAGGTAACCCACCTAGTTACTATCGTGGGACGAGAAAAACTAGCAGTTAATAAATCGATTAAAAAAGTGCCAGTTGCTGCTCATTAATATCTGGGCAGCGACCACCAATACCAATTAATCTTATCCCTTGCATTTCACTCTCATCATGGCGTAATCGAGCTTGCTGCAATAGCTGGCGAAATGAATCTAAACTGACGGTTTGTAGGTGATCTGCTAAAGTCGTCTGACTAAAATCATTGAATTTAACCTTCACAAATGGCGCCAGACTGCGACTATCAATATTGGCCTTATCCGTACGCTGAAGAAATTTCTGCCATAAAAATTCAACCTCATTATTTAGCTGCTCAGGCAAAAATATATCGTGAGCAAAAGTATGCTCAACACTGATCGACTTGCGAACCCTCCCTAAGCTCAATACCCGCTCATCCTCCCCTCTACAGCGTTTATAGAGAGAAGCTCCAGTACGACCAAACAGATTAACCAGCTCAAGCAAACTAAAAGGCTGCGCATCAGAGCATAGGACAATGCCTTTCTCCGCCAAGCGCTGCGCTGTTTTAGGACCAATCCCCGGAATTTTACGAACTTCTAACTGAGAGACAAAAGCATCCACTTTATGCGGTTTTACCGCAAATAAACCATTGGGTTTATCCCAGTCACTGGCAACTTTCGCTAAAAATTTATTCGGCGCAGCGCCCACCGACACTGTGATTCCCACTTTAGCTTCAACTTCGGCCCGAATTTTATTGCCAATCTCAATCGCTGAATCATCAGGATCTAGCTCAAGGTACGCCTCATCAACAGAAACCTGTTCATAAGCAATACCATAGCACTGGATAATAGCCATTACCTGCTGAGAGACTTCGCGATAGAGCGCCATATTGCCCGGTAAAAGAATGAGCTCAGGGCATTTCTTCAGCGCATGAGCCGTCGCCATGGCAGAGTGAATACCAAATTTTCGTGCAGGATAATTACAAGTCGAAATAACGCCTCGACGATCAGAGTGACCGCCGATAGCAATAGGAACATGGCAGAGCTGAGGGTTCTCCCTCATCTCGACAGCGGCAAAAAAGCAATCGCAGTCAATGTGTAAAACTTTTCTCATACATAAATAATACTGGATATAAAAACAGTATCAAGTATTCATTCCGGCCATACGTTAGAAGCACACTTGTAAAAGTACAGTTTCCCAGCTGAACTGTTAAACTGAACCCCATGGTCATCACTCGTATAACGACCACTTCTTGTATGAGGGTAATATGTTCAACTGGGAAGGTGTATGTGAGTTTGTCGCGGTAGCTGAAGCTGAAAGCTTCACCGCTGCCGCTAAGCAGCTAGGGATATCGACAGCACAAGTGAGCCGACAAGTCAGTGCCCTAGAAACGAGGTTAATGACCAAGTTATTCCATCGCACAACGCGAAAAGTTTCGGTCACCGAAGTTGGCAGTACCTATTACCAACAGTGCCGGCAGCTACTCGATGGTCTCGATGCCGCTGAGCGTATGGTAACTAATCTACAAAGCACGCCAACCGGTAAGTTAAAAATTACCGCACCAGTGACCTATGGCGAAAGATCCATTGCCCCTCTGGTTAATAACTTCATCGCCAAATACCCAGATCTTAATGTTCAGCTGCATTTAACCAATCTAAAGATCGACCTAATTGATGAAGGCTATGACCTAGCGATTCGGCTAGGTAAACTCAACGATTCAACCATGATGGCCAAACGTTTATCGTCTCGTACGCTGTATGTTTGTGCGTCACCGGCTTACCTTTCCACTTTTGGCACTCCACACTCAATATCTGAACTCGATCGCCATAACTGCTTACAAGGCACTCTGGATTATTGGCATTTTCAACAACAGGGGAAAGTCCGCAACATACGCATAAAAGGCAATCTAAATTGTAATAGTGGACGAGGTTTAGTCGATGCGGCGTTAAAAGGCATAGGCATAGTGCAACTACCTGATTATTACGTCGTGCCTTTTATTGAAAGTGGCGAGTTAATCTCATTATTAGATCAAAACCGTGAAGCTGATGAAGGCATCTGGGCGCTTTATCCACACAATAGACACCTTTCACCCAAAGTATGTTTATTCCTTGATTATTTAGCAGAGGAACTGGGCTGATCAGAAGAACTTAACAATAAGTTCAGTTCGATCCGACCACTTTTTGTTGTTCAACACTTGATACACATACAGGCTGAGAAGCGTTTAAAAATGCCTCAAATGTTGAGGCATTGTGAGCATCAGCATCTTGAGACTCAAGATCTTTTTGCTGCTGCAATGAGAGCAAAGCCTGTTGCTGCAGTTCTTTTTCCACCTTATAAGATAATGGCTGTGTTGAAAAATACTGCTGCTGTCGCTTAGCCTGCTTTAACATCAAATCTGAAAATTCAAAGCCGTTAACAATATCCGCCATAATGATGCCTGACGGTGTTTGCTCTGGATGTTCAATTTTGACTAACTGCTGCGCCAGCGCTGCGCTATAGCGTGTATTGGAATGAGCGCTAGCTAGATGAGCACTATCTAAATGTGCGCGGTCCAATAGATCGGCAGACCCCGATATTTTATTTAATAATGTTTTAGCCTTATCTACGAATGAAATTTCGCGTCCACCTTGCTGCAGTATTAAAGCGGGATTACGCCCTTCTAAGATCACTTTTTGCAGATTACTTTGAATCTCATTATTTTCTTTGCTAGAAATTTCAGCACTATCAGACAGCAAGCAATAAAGTAAAAAGCTGTCTAATACTCGAATTTGTTCTTCATCCAGTCCTACCAATAAAAAGGGATTGATATCAAGCGTTCGTATTTCAACATATTCCACCCCTTCTCTTCTTAGAGTTTCACTCGAGATCTCACCAGATACAGGGACTCGTTTAGGTCGGATGCCGCTGTAATATTCATTTTCTATTTGTAGAATATTAGAATTTAACTGGCGATATTTACCGTCGATCTTCACGCCTAGCTTTTCATAATCGTCATAGGGTGCTTGCATCGCAGCCTGAAGGTTTTCTAAATACTCGTCTAGATTATTATAATTAATATCTAACGAATTCTGCGCCTTACTTTGATAGCCTAGATCACTCATTCTTAACGAGGTGGCATACGGTAAACCTAAGGTATTCTCTCCTTGGGGTTCAAGTATTCCTTGCTGGTTTCCCATGAATGTACTATTAAAAAAGCTACGGTCTAATACCGGAGAAGCACCAAACAAATAGGTTAATAACCAAGAGTGACGCTGAAAGTTACGAATTAGGCCGAAATAGCGTTCTGATTTAAAGTCTTGTAAATCGCCTTGCTGAGCACTTAATTGCTGCAGCAACGGCCAAAACGCATCAGGCATAGAAAAGTTATAATGAATGCCTGCAATAGATTGCATCGTCTTGCCATAACGCAGCGCAAGACCCTGACGGTAAACATGCTTCATGCGGCCGATATTAGAACTGCCATATTGGGCAATAGGAATACTCTCTTCACCTTCTAAGCGACAAGGCATACTCGCAGGCCAAATATATTCAGCCGCATTATTACGCGCGGTATAAATGTGTAAATTGGAAAGATAATTAATGCTGTCAGAGATAGCTGTTGATACCGGAGTAATAAATTCTAATAACGCTTCAGAATAATCAGTAGTAATACTCGGATGCGTCAGTGCTGAGCCTAATATTTGAGGATGTTTCGTTTGTGCAACTTTAGCTTGCGCGGTCACCCGCAATCCTTCTTTTTCGATACCTCTTTGAATTTTAGCCAATAAAGGAAGAGCCTCTGGGGTACTCAAATTTTGCAATAACGTTTGATATGAATTAAACACAATAGTCTCCCTAAATTATAAAAATATTTATTTAAAGGTAGCGATATAAAAAGACCTCTGAACTGAGGCCTTATATTAAGAAAGTTATTGATGAAAGATTGGCAATGAATAAAACTACTTATTCAAATAGCGCGCATGAAAACGTAAGTGGTCTTCAATAAAACTAGCGATGAAATAATAGCTATGGTCATAACCTTCATGACTGCGTAATTCCAACGGATAATTATTTGAACTCGCCGCTGCTTCTAATGTTTCAGGCTTTAATTGTTCAGCCAGAAAATCATCCGCTTCCCCTTGATCCACCAGCGCTGGAACGTGTTGAGTAGCTTCGCGCATCAACAGACTCGCATCATACTGACGCCATGTACTGGTATCCTTGCCAAGATAAGCGGTAAAGGCTTTTTGCCCCCAAGGACAATTAACTGGATTATTAATCGGACTAAAAGCAGAAACCGACTGATAACGATCGGGGTTGCGCAGTGCAATCGTTAACGCTCCGTGTCCACCCATCGAATGGCCCGCAATCGCGCGCTTATTTGAGACAGGAAACATCGACTCAATTAAATCAGGTAGCTCATTCACCACATAATCATACATTTGAAAATGACGATTCCACGGCGCCTGAGTCGCATTCACATAAAAACCAGCACCTTGGCCAAGATCATAACCGTCATCATTGGCTACGCCTTCTCCCCGCGGGCTGGTATCCGGCGCAACAATCGCAATACCCAACTCTGCCGCTAGACGCTGGGCACCGGCTTTTTGCATAAAGTTTTCATCACTGCAGGTTAAGCCAGACAACCAATACAACACCGGAACTTTCGCTCCGGTTGATGCCTGCGGTGGTAAGAAAATAGCAAAGCGCATGCTGCAGTTTAGGGTGGTTGAAACATGGCTATATTGCTTATTCCAGCCCCCAAAACTTTTATTGCTACTCAGGTTTTCAATGCTCATTATCAGGTTCTCTACAATCTATTTATCAAAGTGAATGACTGTACGAATACTCTTACCTTCGTGCATCAAGTCAAAAGCTTCATTCACTTTATCGAGGCTCATAGTATGAGTAATAAAATGATCTAACTTAAACTCACCCGCCATGTAACGGTTAACATATTCAGGCAGTTCAGTACGGCCCTTAACACCACCAAAAGCAGATCCTCTCCAGACTCGTCCAGTCACTAACTGGAACGGGCGAGTAGAAATCTCTTGGCCGGCGCCGGCAACACCAATTACAATGGATTCGCCCCAACCTTTATGGCAGCATTCAAGTGCACTGCGCATTAGGTGAACATTACCGATACATTCGAAAGAATAATCAACACCGCCATCAGTGAGTTCAACAATTACATCTTGAATCGGCTTATCGCCATAATCTTTTGGATTGATGCAATCCGTCGCGCCTAATTTACGGGCTAGATCAAACTTGCCTTCGTTAATATCGATCGCAATGATACGGCTGGCTTTCGCCATGGTTGCGCCAATAACCGCTGACAGACCAATACCACCGAGACCAAAGATAGCAACGACTGCGCCTTCTTCAACTTTCGCGGTATTCATTACGGCGCCCATACCGGTAGTCACACCACAGCCCAATAGACAAACTTCTTCTAGCGGCGCATCTTTTCTGACTTTCGCCAAAGAAATTTCTGGTAAAACGGTATATTCAGAAAAAGTCGAACAGCCCATGTAATGGTAAATATCAACACCATCTTTAGAGAAACGCGTGGTGCCGTCTGGCATTAAGCCTTTACCCTGAGTCTCACGAATTTTCTGACACAAGTTGGTTTTGCCCGACAGGCAGAACTTACATTCGCCGCACTCAGGGGTATAAAGAGGAATAACGTGATCGCCAACTTCAACGCTGGTAACGCCTTCGCCAATAGACTCAACAATACCGCCGCCTTCATGACCTAAAATACAAGGGAAGATGCCTTCTGGATCATCACCAGAAAGAGTGAAGGCATCGGTATGACAAACCCCTGTCGCTACCATTTTTACTCGTACTTCGCCTTTTTGAGGAGGCATTACATCAACCACCTCCATCGTTAATGGCTCACCTACCGCCCAGGCTACTGCGGCTTTCGATTTAATCACTTGTGCTGTCATGTGTTTCTCCCAAATAAATAAGGTCAAAGCTGAATAAGTTCGAAACTCTAGCGTCTTATCCAGCGTCTCTATGGTGTGTATTCTATACCGATACGAAAAGGTGATAATCCCCTAGTTTTGAAAATAACCTTTACTGTACGGTAACAATACTACATTTGAATTCATTAATTCTTCTCATTTAGCCTAAGGTAGATTTGCCAATACGCTAGTCCAACAAGAGCACCACCGAGAATGTTACCGACCGCCACGGGAATTAAATGATTAACAAGATACTGCTGGGCAAGCCAAATAAATGGCTATAAAGACACCTGCAGTAATGGCCAGATAAAAAGACTGCCATAGCGGTTTGGAAACTTTAGATACCCCAAAATATTCTGCTTTAATAGCCATATCTTCTGGAGGGATGGTCATTTCTTCTGCAGAAATGCCATTAGCATTATTGTTTTCTAGGATCACGAAAGGAGGCTATCAATGAATTTAACGAACGGTAATATTTGATTTTCAGAGTTTTAATGGGAAAACTAATCACCTTAACTGGCTATCTTTACTGCCTCGGCGGTTATAGCCGCTAACCAGTAACTGCTGTTGATCCATTACTGCCTGACAAGCGATACAATAATGCACACCCACAATTGCTTTTCGACGGGCCTCAGGTATCCCAGCCCCACATTCTTCACATTGCTTCGCACTTTCTCCTTGATGCAATCTACTGCGCGCTAGTTCAACGGCCTCTGCTAGGCTCGCATCTATTTGATCTTGAACTGCTCCGTCTTTCGACCAACCACTTGCCATAAGGCCTCCTAAAGCTGTCGTTTGCATGCAAAACTACAAATCATCACTATTTAGAGTACATATACAAATAATTCGAAACAATCAGTTGTAATTGAAAATGTCTTTTACCAAGGGGTAATAATCTAGTGGGATAAATTAGACATCTGCTTGCCCTACTACTATAGAATTTCTTTAGAGCTATTTCTTTGATTTTTAACGGCTATCAAATGACGAGTAAAATCTATTCGAGTGATAGATAAAACATAACCCGCAACAATAACCGCAGTGGCAATAATTACTAATAGCATTAAGTTCGACATAGAGATTTCCCTCACTTATATTATTTTTGTTATTACACTAATAAAGATAGCTAATTTTCAGCCGCTAGCTCGTTACATTTAATACTTCTAATGGTAGCCTTAGCACTATATTTTGGGGATGTTAACTATGTCACAGTTTGAACAAACGAAAATCGATTTTTTACAGCAATTACAACAAGATAATTTCGTCTTTGAAACCACATTAGAGTTTATTGAAAGCCACTTCAATTTCACGCCTAGCGCATTCAATAACGGTGGCGTACAGAATAGCCAAGAGCAAAATCAAGGTTCTTGTAAGGTATTTGCCCTAGCGCAACTATTTGAACTTAGTCAACAGCAAACACTATGTTGTTTTGGTCAGCACTACCGTGATGTATTAGCGACTCCAGAAGTCGATAATCACCACAACCTGCGTCGCGTATTAAAAGACGGTTTAGGGGATATTAGCTTTGATCAATTTCCATTAGCGCAAAAAGCAGAGAGCTAATGGCCGCGTTTAATTTAAAAGCGGGGTTAAACCCCATAACCACTTTGCTGATTCAAACAACGGATCTAGCTCAGATTCAACAAGAGTTAAAGGCAAAGATAGAGCAAGCACCGAAGATGTTTATTCGCTTGCCGTGTATATTCGACTTTATTGAGCTTGAAGAAAAAATTGACCTACCTTCTCTTTATTTAGTCTGCCATGAGTTTGGCATGCTGCCGATCGGGGTCAAAAATGCGCAAGAAGATCATCACGAATTACTAGAGCAACTTGAACTTGCGGATTTTGGCAAAGGCAAAAGTAAGCCAACTCGAATCCCTAAAGCCGTAAGCGAAGTGGCTCCTACTAATAAACCGGCTATTGCTGCTGAAACTCTAGCTGCTGAGGCATTAGTTGCTAAAAAACCCGTTTCTGTAAAAACCACCGTGCATAAATTCCCTGTTCGCTCAGGCCAACAACTCACAGCTGAAGGTGATCTCATTATCTTTGGTCTGGTGAATACAGGAGCAGAGGTACTTGCAGGGGGCAGCATTCAGGTTTTTGGCCCATTAAGAGGTCGTGCCTTGGCAGGTATTAATGGTAATACTAATGCCACTATTAGCTGCCAGTCATTAGAAGCCGAATTAGTGGCTATTGCTGGTGAATATAAACTATTTGAAAATAGTGAGCTGCACAGGAGTCAGGCAAGTCTTATTCAACTTGACGATGGGCGCTTGAACATCGACTCGCTTTGATGAATACTGCGTTTTGCAACTTTTTGTAAGGAAAATTTCACTTTGGCTAAGATCATTGTCGTAACCTCTGGTAAAGGAGGCGTGGGTAAAACCACCACCAGTGCTGCAATTGCAACTGGTTTAGCTTTAAAAGGACATAAAACAGTCGTCATCGACTTTGATGTGGGTTTACGCAACCTAGATCTAGTCATGGGCTGTGAACGTCGTGTTGTTTACGACTTCGTCAACGTTATTCATAAAGAGGCCAATTTAAAACAGGCTCTGATTAAAGATAAGCGTTTAGACAACCTCTATATACTGCCAGCATCTCAAACCCGTGATAAGGATGCACTGGATAAAGATGCGGTTGAAGCCGTACTAAATGAGCTGGCTGAAGATTTCGACTATATCATCTGTGACTCCCCAGCGGGTATTGAAACAGGCGCTCAAATGGCGCTGTATTTCGCTGAAGAAGCCATTATCGTGACCAATCCAGAAGTATCATCAGTACGGGATAGCGATCGAATTTTAGGTATTCTGCAAAGTAAATCTCGTTTAGCAGAACAAGGCAAGCGCGTTAAAGAGCACTTATTATTAACTCGTTATAATCCGACTCGCGTTGCCAATGGTGAAATGCTATCGGTGGAAGACGTAGAAGAGATTCTAGCAGTACCGTTACTTGGCGTTATCCCAGAGTCACAGGCGGTATTAAAAGCCTCTAACCAAGGGATTCCTGTAATTCATGACGACGATAGTGATGCAGGCCAAGCCTATGAGGATGCGGTAGCACGTTATCTTGGCGAAGAACGTCCACATCGTTTCTTAGAGGCCCATAAAAAAGGCTTTCTTAAACGTGTATTTGGAGGTTAATTATGAGCTTAATGGATTATTTTAAGAAAGAACAAACAGGCTCAGCTAGCATTGCTAAAGAGCGCTTACAAATATTGGTGGCCCACGATCGCGTTAATAGTCGTGGCCCTGATTATTTACCAAAAATGCAGCAAGAACTGTTAGCGGTTATCCGTAAATACATCGCAATCTCTGACGATCAAGTACAGGTTAACCTTGAACAGCAAGGCACCGTATCAGTGCTTGAGCTTAATGTTATGCTACCCGAGAGCTAGATGATTGATCTAATGTTAAAACCTTGGCAACTGGCAATCAATACTTGGAAACAAGCTGATTGGTTGCCTCGCTTAGGCTTAATACTAACGACAATTAGTTTCTTCTTTCTCTACCCTGGTGTTACTGAACCGATCATGACGATCAAGGCCACAGTAAATCTATTTGGTTTAAAGAGTACAATTTTTGAAGAAACCCGCAGTATCTGGCAAACCGTCATCAGTCTAGAAGAAGCGGGTTACGCCGCGGTGGGAATGATGGTGATTACGTTTAGCGTCATCATCCCAATCACTAAAGGTTTGCTGATTATTTGGGCTTGGTTAAGTCCTGCTCGCTGGCGCTGGCAACTTATCTCGGTGATCAGCAAATGGTCGATGGCCGATGTTTTTGTTATCGCTATTTTAGTCGCCTTCTTTACGGCAAAAGCCACCGCCGAACTGCAGTCTAGTCTGCATGATGGTTTCTACTGGTTTACCGCTTATTGTCTGATTTCTATTATTTCAGGCCAATGCTTAGCCAGTTACGCTAATCAACAACTGCAGCCTATCCAGAAGTAAAAAGAAAAAGAAAAAGAAAAACTGAGCTATCCTTATTATAACTTTAAGGAATATTCGGATAGCCAACTAATGCATACCATCGCACTGCACCACATTTTATTAAAAAGCCCACTATTAGCAGATGATTTAGCCAAAGAGTTGGATCTAGGGGCTGATTTCGCCGAACTGGCGAGGGAATATTCCGCTTGTCCTTCTGCACATAAAGGTGGATTTGCCGGTTATCACCAGCAGGACGAGTTGCCATTATCTATCATCGAAGCCCTTGCCCTAGCCGATGACCAGAAAAGCTATACCGGCCCTATTCCTAGCGCTTATGGTTATCACTTATTAAAGCCCGTTGGCGAAAAGCCTAACCTCGCCCTCAGTGATCAAAATATCTTATCAGAAGATGCTGTAGAGCCTGCAAAGGATGATAAAATACCTATTTAGTATGAACGTAGGTATGTAAATATTTTTATGAATAGCAAAGTTAAAACATCCGATTATGGCCAAGGCGAAGCCTCATTTAGCGCGGCTGGTGGGTTCGAAGGTATTAAACAACTGGTTGATGCTTTTTATGATGCAATGGAAACCCTTCCTCAAGCTAAACACATACGAGACATGCATAATCCTGATTTAACAGAATCTCGAGATAAATTAACCCGATTTTTAACCGGGTGGTTGGGTGGTCCTAAGTTATTCAGTGAAAAGTACGGTCCTATCCGTATTCCAGTGGCACACCGTCATTTAGATATTGGCCCCGCAGAAAGAGATGCTTGGCTTGCCTGTATGCAAATAGCCGTTAATGCTCAGCCTTATCAGCAAGATTTTCGTGATTACTTAATGACCCAGCTTTATGTTCCCGCAGAGCGCAGCCGCAATAAAGACTAGGCGGGGGTAGACAAGATTAGGCTTCTGCATCCGCTGCTAAGACAATTTTATAGCCGCGGGTAAGGCGACAGGGATACGAATATAATCTGCATTTAGCCGAGCTCTAATAGGAGATATTAAAATACCATCCGCTTGCAATTTCAAAGCCGAATTTTTTTCTACTGGATGACCAATACTACGCTAGGCTTCTTTCAGAATCACATGGGCTAAATCGTTATATTCAACATGCTGAGGGTCTTGCTGAAAATGCATGGTGGGATTAATCGACTTAGCACTAACCGTGGAAGCCAACATTAAACCAGCCCCCACTAAAATTGCTAACCCGATATCACGTACACACTCATGAATTAAACGCGGAAAAGGATCGCTGGATTTAACTTGAGCCATGAGTAATACCTAATTTAACAAGGGTTCACTATTAGGCTATACCCTGAACTGTCATTCAGCTAGTTATGGATTAGCTTATTTAATACTTATTAACTCCTCTTATATAATTTTTTGTCATTATGCCTCTCCAATGTCTTCATTCCATAACTCAGAATTTTCAGCGATAAACTCCCCCATCATTTGAATGCAAGCTACATCATTTAAAACCTCAAGCTCAACCCCACGCGAAACTAATAAAGCTTCCTCACCTAAGAAGTTATGGTTTTCCGCAATCACTACTTTAGGAATGCCATACAGTAAAATAGTGCCCGAACACATAGCGCAAGGAGAAAGCGTAGTATAAAGCACGGCTTCTTTATAAATAGACGCCGGTAAACGCCCAGCATTTTCCAACGCATCCATCTCGCCATGCAAAATCGTACTGCCTTGTTGAATCCGACGATTATGCCCTCGCCCCAATACTTTCCCTTGGT
>JAESQF010000005.1 GCA_016765295.1 Oleispira sp. | reverse complement strand
CTCTTTTACAATGTCTAGCCAGAATTCTACCCCTGGTATTTTATGTACTTCTTTATGCCCCTTTTTTCGTAAAGCCCAAACTGCTCCTGTACCGTCTGGGTATCCTACATTTCTATTGATTATGGCCCGTGTTTCATCCGTGGCATGCAAAATTTTTTCTGCATTCACCGCTACCAAAATATTTTTATGCTTAAAAGCATATTCAATCAATTCTTTTCTCGAACGGGGAGCATAGATTTTCACACCGTTCACTTTATCGGATAACATAGTGTTTATGGTTTAATTGTATAATTTTAATTAGTACTATTATTCATTTCCCTCAAGCCAGTAATATATACTAATCAAAAGAAAAATCTGCTTCTCCTTATTAAAGCCATTAAGGTGTTGATTCAATATTTCTTCAACAAAAACTTGATTAAACACTTTAGAAAAAGGGGTGTTGTTTGAAAGGAGAATTTGTTTTAAAGTGGCCATTTCATCTCTAAACCATTTATTTGTCGGGGATTGAAATCCCTTTTTCTTTCTATTGATAATGCTTTCAGGCAATATGGTCTTGGCAAACTCCTTATGTATTATTTTTCCATGCTTCCGATTTAATTTTAGTCCAATAGGGAGAGCTTCTACAAATTTAACAAGCTCAATATCCAACATAGGAACTCTACATTCAATTGAAAAATTCATGGTAATTTTATCCGTATAATTGAGAAGATCGTCCGATAGATTCATTCTTGTATCTAAGGCCATCATCCTTGCTACAGAGTACGGATTTGATTTACAATCCAAAATATCATAAAAGTAACTAATACGTTCTTTACTTAGGTTATCTTCTACAGCGATCAATTTTCTAATTTCATCAGTCGAAAATATTTCATATGTGGCTATAAATCGATCTATTATGTTAATAACTCCTATAGAATTAGCACCTCTTAATATTTTTTCATTCTTTATCTTCAAGAAGCTTATCAGGGGTTTGATAACATTTCGAAGTACTTCAGGTACTTTTTGGTGATAGAGCTCTCCTTTATATCTTGCATAACCACCTAATGGTTCATCTGCTCCTTGACCTGTAAGAACAACCTTAACATGATGGGCGGTCAGTTGAGACAAATAGAACATGGGAATCATTGAGGTCGTTGCTAGCGGTTCTTCAACAATTCTAGTACATTCTTTAATAAGTCCTAAAAAATCAGAGAACGTTATTTTTTTAACATAATGATCTAAATCTAAAATTCTTGCTGTTTCTCTGGCGTCTTCTATTTCGTCTTCAGCAAAATCACCTTCAAACCCTATAGTAAAGGCTTTAAGTCTACCTTTATAGTGTTTTTTAGCCAAAGCGGCTACCAACGCAGAGTCAATACCCCCACTCAACATTACACCTATTTCTACATCGGATAAAAGTTGTCTGTTTACAGCTTTTTCTAACTCAATGCCATATTGCTTTATCAGCACTTTTCTATTGGACGTATTAATATCAGGTAATTTTCCTGCAAAATATTTTGTATTAGATGTAGGATATTTTGAACTTAAATCTAACACATGAAAATGTCCAGGAGGTAGTTTTTTTATGTTTGTATATAATGTATCTGGAGATACATTATAACGCAACCGTAAAAGGCTTGCCAGAGCTTTTTTATTAAGATCTGTTTTATTCAATAGTGATTTTAAGGGACGAATTTCAGAAGCGAAGATTAAACTATTTTCATTTTGAAAAAAATATAACGGTTTAACACCAAAAGAATCTCGTGCAAGTACTAATTTTTGATTTCTAATATCTAGAAATGCGAAGGCATAAATACCATTAAAATCAGCAATACCGTTTATTCCAAATTTTATTAGATAATTAAGAATAGTTTCTGTGTCAGAATGACCTCTATATTCTATATTTTTAGACAGTTGCGACCTTAATTCTAAATGATTATAAATTTCACCATTAAATATTATAACATAGTTTCCACAATTTGATACCATGGGTTGATGACCTGCAGGTGATAAATCGATAATAGAAAGACGTTGTTGCCCAAAACAAACACTATGGTCATTAACTGAAAACCTTTCAAGACCAAAATCATCAGGTCCTCGGTGAGCCATTAAGGCAAGTGTTTTTTTGTCGAAAGCGAAGTTAACCGAGCCTAAAATTCCACACATATTATTATATTCTTGATTTAATTAATTTAGCGGGAACTCCACCTACTATTGAATTTTTCATGATGTCTTTTGTCACTATTGCCCCTGCTCCAATAATACTCCCAGTGCCGACACGAACTCCAGGCATTATTACAACATTTCTACCAATCCAAACATTATCTTCAATAACTGGCAAATTCTCTTCAGTTTCACCTTGCATAATCATAGGTTTTTTTATGTCTGAATAATTATGCCCTTTACTTAATATTGAAACATTAGGGGCAATCATTACATGAGCTCCAATCCTGGCTCCTTGAATAAAAACATCCTCATTAATTTGAGAATACANTCCAATAGAAATATTCTTGCCATTCCCAATATATATATTAGGCTCAAAAAAATTGTTCGTATCCATTTGCATAATCTTCAGAACATTGACCACATACCAACATCTTATTTTGTTAAAAATTTTTAGATACCTCGAATGAGGTAATTTACTAATAATAAAGTAGTAGAACAGTAATTTTATTTGATGCATGGCTGAGAATTAGCTAAAATGTATGGCATAACGGCCCATCTAAGAGTGTTTTTGTTTTTTAAATTTCCGAAAATATCAACGATGCTATATAAATTTTTATTTTTAAAAAAAGATTTATCAATACTTACTGATAATCTTTCGGCAACTTCTGAATCACCTAATAATTTTGCGACGTTCAACATTTCACTATTATCATATAAATCAAACTTAACCAGTGAAGGTTTATTTTTTATAACGAATCGTTTATACAACCCGCTTTTTTTATCAAAAAACGATCTTTTGACAAATATATAACCCTCCTTTATTACTTTATCCGAATTCTTTAATTTAATTATATCGTTTGTTTTAATGATATTCTTTAAAACAAAACATGAGTGAAAACAATCAATAAATGATTTATTGTCAGGAGCATACAGCCAACTTCCATTTTTATTCTGTACATTTTTCAAAAATGAATACATTTTAAGTACTTTATTTTTGATATATATAGAGTCTTCCATATATCTGTAAAAAATAGAGTATGCGTACATGGTGTAAGAAACGGCATTTGTAACTATTCGATCCTTAAATGGACCATAGGACGTTATTAATACCTCATTGTCTTCATGGATAATTAATATTTCCTTTTCATAGAACTCATAAATGCTTTTTATTGCATTTAATATATCTGATTCTTGAGTAATTTGATAGTATTTATCCAACGCCTCTAAAGCATATGGGGTGTTCGTAGAAAAAGGAGTATTTTCATCATAAACCAAGTTACTACTAATAACAATCTTAAATCCAGTTCCCCAACTTAAGCCATTAAATCCTTTTGAAGTATTTTCAAGTAGCCAATCTATGTGATGTCTGGCATGTGTTAAATAGTTTTTTTCGTTGGTTTTTATATATAAATTGATTAGCGCAAGGCTTGCCTGAGCACGTGTAATCGGATATTCCTGTTTTATGTAAAATAATCTGTTGGTATTATTTAAATATAAATCAAAAAAAGATAGAAGTCCTGCAGGAATAATTCCTAAATATTTATTTCTGTAAAAAAGCTTTTTCACAGAAATTCCCATTGAGGTTTTCCAAATATCATATGGGTCATAACAGGATAAATCATTCTTCATTAAGAGACCTTNCATAAGTGTTTTCAAATTATTATTTTTTTAATGGAATGTTCAATTTTCTGAGCTACAATTGAAGCCATAAAATTGTTCCTCGCGTAATGATAATTGTAATTACTTATTTTGATTATTTCATCCTCATTTTTGATTAAATCAGATATTTTTTCGGCAAAATCTATTGGCTTCATAGAATCTAGTATAAATCCCATTTTTTCATATTCGAAAAAATCTTTAATTCCACCAACAGGCCTTGAAATAATTATTTGTCCAAAAGCCATTGCCTCAAGAGTAGAAGTTGGCATACCTTCACCATAATACGTTGGAAAAAGATAAAAAGAATTATTCTTGAAGGCATTTTGAAGAGCATCACCTGAAATACGCCCTGTGAAAATGATATTTGGAATTTCATTTTTTTGAACATATTCCTTTGCCTTCAATAATTCTGAACCATCACCTGCAATGGTAAGGAGTAATTTCGGATATTGTCTTAGTAATATCCGAAATGTATCCAATGCGATATATATACCTTTCTCTTTTTCTATTCTCGCAAGAAATAATAAATTACCGCTAGTATGTTTTCTTTTAATATCAAAATT
>JAESQF010000039.1 GCA_016765295.1 Oleispira sp. | reverse complement strand
AACGCGGTGTCATTCTACGTTTGGGTAAATACGAGCGTACTGAAGGCCCTGGTTTGCAGTTTAAGCTGCCTCTTGCTGAAACCTTATTGCGCATCGAGACGACAACGGTACGTACCGTCAATATCGAAGAAAGCATGTTAACGGAAGATAACAACATTGTAGAAGTTGAACTCAATGTTCAATACCGTGTTGCTGATCCGGTATCGTTTGCCTTACGTATTGAAAATCCACGTTTGACTTTGCAGCACGCGGCACAAAGTGCATTACGTCATAACGTGGGTTCTGGCTCAATGGATGAAATTTTAACTTCGGGTCGTGAAGCGACCGCAGAGCAAGTTGAAATTCGTTTGCAGAGCTATCTAGATCGTTATCAAACGGGCATTAAGTTAATCAACGTGAACGTGAAAGATGCACGTCCACCGGCACAAGTTAAAGCCTCGTTTGATGATATTCAGGCCGCGCGTCAAGATAAAGATCGCTTAATCAGTGAAGCTGAGTCTTATGCTAACTCTGTGGTACCAGAAGCCCGTGGTAAAGCGCGTCGTTTATTAGAAGAAGCGAATGCTTACAAAGAGCAGGTAGTTGCGAGAGCGACCGGTGAAGCGGATCGTTTCGTCGCCTTATATACTGAATATAAGAAAGCACCTGGGGTAATGCGTGAGCGTTTATACATCGATGCCATCAGTGAAGTGTATAGCAATGCCAGCAAGGTATTGGTGGATGTAGAAGGGGGTAATAACATGATGTATTTACCACTGGATCAACTCATGAAGAATAAACCGCAGTCTCAAGCTAGTGGTTCTTCACAAGTGGATGTTTCAGCGATAACCGATCAGGTATTGAATGAAATTCGTCAGCGCCAAAGTGATCGTAAGGGGAACCGCTAATGTCTGGTAAGAGTTTAGGATTATTAATTGTTCTGGGTCTCGCTATTATTGTGGGTAGCCAGAGTTTGTATGTGGTTAACGAAACCGAAAGTGCATTAACCTTGCAATTTGGTCAAATCGTTAAAAATGACATTCCAGCAGGTTTGCATTTCAAAACACCTTTTTTACAGACAGTGAAAAAGTTTGATGCCCGCATTTTAACGCTGGATGCACAACCAGCCCGCTATTTAACCGCCGGTAAGAAATACGTTATCGTTGATGCGTTCGTCAAATGGCGTATTAAAGATGTATTGAAATACTACAAAGCTACGTCAGGTGATCGCTTTGAAGCCAGCAATCGTATTGCAGATTTGGCTAATAAAGGATTACGTAACGAGTTTGCTCGCCGCAGTTTGCACGAAGCCATTTCCGGTGAGCGTGATCTGTTGATGACAGACCTGACGACTGACTTGAATAAAGAAACTCAAGCAGAGTTTGGTATCGAAATATTAGATGTGCGTATTAAAGCCATCGATTTACCGAAAGAGCTAAGTAACGATGTTTATCGTCGTATGCGTGCTGAACGTGATCGTGAAGCAAAAGAGATTCGTTCTGAAGGTAGAGAGCTGGCGGAAGGTACTCGCGCAGAAGCTGATCGTAATAAGACAGTGACACTCGCGAACGCTTATCGTGAATCTGAGCAGCTTAAAGGTGACGGCGATGCAACGGCTGCTAGCATCTACGCGAAAGCCTACAGTAAAGATTCAGAGTTCTATTCATTCACTCGTAGTTTGAAGGCTTATACGGAAACGTTCAGTAGCCAAGATGTGCTGCTTTTGAAGCCTGATAGTGACTTCTTTCGCTACATGAAAGACGCCAAGGGTAAGTAGTTCTTACTAAAGTGTCCGGTAAATAACTTCAACAAGTTGTTTGCTTTTGATACAATCAGAAAAACCGGACATCGATCCGGTTTTTTTGTGTCTATCTGTCTAATGGATAAATCTATGAGCACTGCCGATCGCTGGTTATTACCAGATGGAATCGAAGAAGTATTGCCACCACAAGCGCGTGGTGTAGAGCAACTACGCCGTCACTTGTTGGACGATTTTAATCGTTGGGGCTATGACTTTGTTATACCGCCAGCGCTTGAGTATCTTGATTCTCTGCTAACAGGCACCGCCAGTGACCTAGATTTGCAGACGTTTAAGGTAACCGATCAGCTTTCCGGTCGTTTAATGGGCCTGAGCGCTGATACTACGCCGCAAACCGCACGTATTGATGCTCATAGCTGGGCACAAGAAGGTGTTAGCCGTTTATGCTATTGCCGTACGGTTTTTCACGCTAAGGCTGCTAGCATTCTTGCTGGGCGTACACCGACTCAAATCGGTGCTGAGCTTTATGGTGAGGCAGGTAGCTCCGCCGATATCGAAATTATTAGCCTAATGCTAAATACCTTACAACAAGCTGGATTGCAGGATTTGCATCTGGATCTTGGCCACGTAGGGGTTTTTAAAGCATTTTCGGCAAAAGCTCAGCTGTCTAACGTGGCAGAAGAGCAGCTTTTTGCTTTATTGAAGGTAAAATGCGTAACCGATTTAGATGCGTGGGCAGAAGAACACTTAACTGACCCGGCATTAACAATCGCCTTCAAAGCACTCGTGCGCTTGCAAGGTGGTATAGAAGTACTTGATAAAGTCGTTGAGCAGCTAGCCCCCGTGGTGCCTGAAGTGACTGCGATCATCGAGCACTTAAAGCAAGTCTGCCAAGCGATAGCAGTACGCTACAATGTACCGATGTACTTTGATTTTACTGACCTTCGTGGCTACAACTACCACACTGGTTTGGTTTTTGCGTCTTACGTACCGGGTTACGGCGATGCCGTGGCTCAGGGTGGTCGCTACAATGAAACCGGTGCTGTTTTTGGCCGTGCACGTCCGGCAACGGGTTTCAGTGCTGATCTTAAAGTATTGGCTCAGCTAGGTCACTTCACCACGGCTCAAGCCCGTATCGTGAAAGCGCCAGCGCCTTACGATCAAGATCAGGCAGCAGAATTATTAGACTTGATTGCCGAGCTACGTGCTCAAGGCAACCGAGTTGAAGTGCAGCTGAGCGGCGAATTGCCAACCAGCGGTGCACGTATTGAGTTTAAAGACGGTCAGTGGAAACTGATCGAATCCAATTAATCTAAATTAGTGAAATGAATTCGATGGGCAAGAACGTTGTCGTTTTAGGCACCCAATGGGGTGACGAAGGTAAAGGTAAAATTGTTGATCTACTAACGGAGAAGGCAACAGCTGTTGTTCGTTTCCAAGGTGGCCACAATGCAGGACATACATTAGTAATCGACGGTGTTAAGACCGCATTGCACTTGATTCCTTCGGGCATCTTGCGTGAAGGCGTGCAGTGCATCATTGGTAATGGTGTTGTTGTTGCTCCTGACGCTTTATTAAAAGAAGCTCGTGCATTAGAAGCGCGTGGCGTACCCGTAATGGAACGTCTACGTATATCTCATGCCTGTCCTTTGATCTTGCCTTATCACGTTGCATTAGATCAAGCGCGTGAAATCAAGCGTGGCAACGCTAAAATCGGCACGACTGGCCGTGGTATTGGTCCAGCGTACGAAGATAAAGTTGCTCGTCGTGGTTTACGTATTGGTGATATGTACCAGCCAGAATTCGCGGCTAAGTTAAAAGACGTTATGGAATACCATAATTTCTCTTTGGTTAATTATTACGGCGTTGAAGCGATTGATTACGAAGAAACTTTAGCTTTGTGTATTGATTGGGCTGAGCAGATTAAAGACGTGGTAGTTGACGCGGTTGAGCTAGTTCATAACATTCGTGAAGCGGGCGGCGACATCATGTTTGAAGGCGCTCAAGGCACCTTGCTTGATATCGACCACGGTACTTACCCGTTTGTAACCTCTTCTAATACTACTGCTGGTGGTGTTGCTTGTGGGACTGGCGTGGGTCCTTTGTACCTTGATCAGATCTTGGGTATTACTAAAGCTTATACGACTCGTGTCGGTGCGGGCCCTTTCCCAACTGAATTATTTGACGAAGTGGGTGAGCACTTATCCACAGTCGGTCGTGAGAAAGGAACAACAACAGGACGTTCACGTCGTTGTGGTTGGTTCGATGCGGCACTGGTTAAACACGCGATTCGTGTTAACTCAGTAACCGCTATCTGCCTAACCAAGCTAGACGTTCTTGACGGCCTAGAGACTGTTCGAGTTTGTACTGGCTACCAAGATGCAGACGGCAATAAGATGGGCGTTCCTGCCAGTGCGGATCAGTTCGATAAGATCACTCCTGTGTATGAAGACTTACCCGGCTGGACAGAAAGCACTGTAGGCGCACAATCTTTGGATCAACTGCCAGAGAATGCTAAAGCTTACATCCGCTTTATAGAAGAAGCGATTGGCGCACCAATCGATATTATCTCTACTGGTCCTGATCGTATTCAAACGATTGTATTGCGTCACAGCTTTGCGATTTAAGTTTGATGTGTAATCTTAGCTTTGTAATTTAAGCATTAAGATTATGAGCTTGCTTTAAGCATGCGAAATAAAAAAACCCAGCTCAAGTAATTGATCTGGGTTTTTTTTGTCTGCTGTTTAGTGTGGATAAATGAAATGCGTTATTATTTAAGTAATAGATAAGTATTAAAATTGGAGTTTGAAAATGTCGACTGACAAAAATACCGAAGTGGTCAAAGGTAACGAAGCGGAAGAATTTATTAAGAAAATTGTAATTAAGGTTATCCTCAGTACAGTAGTTTTAGTAGTTGGTGTGGGGATTGCAGTTTATTACACCAGTGGTGCTGTTTAGTCAGAAAAACGTTATTCAGCATAGAATCTAGAGCAAGGTATAGAGTAAGGATTAGGAAGTATGACTGTCGAACCGCTTTCCGAGCGCATGCTCAATAATAAACAACACTGGCAGCAAATAGGCAGTGAAATATTGCAGCATTATAGTTGTGATGAGAGCTATGCGGGAATCGGCCGCTGTATCGACTTATGGAAGCAGCAAACAGATCTTACTGAACGTAAATACAAAGAGACCGAAATTTTAGATGGCTTGGGCTTCCTATTAGGCGATTTGTGCATTCTGGAGTTTGGTGGTGGCTGGGTATGGATTACCGATGAGCATGGTTCCACGCCGGCAATCTGCCACCCCGGAGCGGAAACAGTTAGTTATATTGTCGATTCAATTTCTCGCCGCTTACGCGATGAAACTTGTGCAGAAGAAGAAATTCCAACAATTGTCGCTATGTATGAGCGCAGTCAATATAGTCGCTTGAATTGATATGATGCTTGCAGACTATTTCAATTTATCTATCTTTCACTAAATCGATCACTTCTACAATCTCAGAAATATTGACTTTGATCTGAACTCTTTGCTCATGATTCATTAGGGACGCATTATTTTCAAGGGCCCTCATTGAGAACTGGTTGAATACTAAGTCTATTTCAGCGGAATCGATAACGTCAGTCTGTTTCCAGTTAACCGCTATAATTTCACCTTCAGTTTTGAGCTTATAAATATTGGTCTCGGGATACTCATCAAATGTAGCTACGCTAAGGAAGTAGCTATATTTACATGTGCCGTGGGTCTCGATGAAGCAATGATCTTTATAGAGCGGAGAGCTATACAATCTCACTAAGAGCTGCTTATCAACATTAGGGCTATATTCGTTAAGCTCTTTTCTTTCTCCGAATGCTAACGCATTCTGCAAATTATTATCGAGAGAGACGCAGCCTGACGTGAGTACAATGAAAAACAATATGAATGATCTCATTCTATATTCTTGTATATTGAGCGCATAAATAATGCTCGTGTTATCACTGCATCAAGTATTGAATTAAACACGCTGATCAAATATTAATGAAAATAAATCATCTTGAGTGAACGGGTAAGTAAGGTGGTTTTTTACTTTGCTATTATCAATTATCTTAAAGCTTGAATTAGCTTCTTCTAAGAACTTCACCTCGAGCTTCTCTTCGCCACAATAATCGGCAATAGCCCAGCTATAGAATGCTCGTCGAGTAGGGTGCTGGCTAGAGCAGCCATTAAAAATCTCCCCCCAGCTCTGCTGTTTGATCACTGCTTGTATCAAACCAATGCAATCATCACGATGAATCATATTTACCAATCCATCAGGATTTTTAATAGTTTTGCAGCTGAGTTTGTTGTCTTCATCTTTTTGTATAAAGAAGCGACCAGGGTGTCTTTGATAACCGATTAAGCCGGCAAAACGAATAATACTGGTTTGAAAGCGACGGTTATCGATAAATAGGCTTTCGATCTCTAGTAGCGGGCAGGGGCTAAGTGCCGATAAATTGTCTTCTGTTATCGGGGTAGGGTTTGGTTCAGAAGAATCGGCATAGACAGAGGTCGAGCTGATGAAGAGCACCTTGCTAATCGGTGAGGCCTCTATTTGGCAGATCAAAGCTTTGAATGCTTCGACATTCTTACTGGTTATATTGATGATAAGGATGTCGGCTTGTAAAAAATGGTCGCTGTTTTCTATCAGGCTGCTCTCATCTGACTCAATATCGAATAAACAGGTCTCAATACCCGATTTATTAATCTGCTCTAAGCGCTCTGAGCTACGGGTAGAGGTCTTAATGTTGTAGCCAGCCTGCTGTAATTCATTAGCCAAAGGTAAGCCTAACCAGCCACTGCCTAAGATACTGATACTTGTCATTCTGCTAATAACCTTGTTTTACGCGTTAGAGAGATTAAAATGATCATACTTAATTCAAATTATGAAGTCGTGTTATGAACCGTAAAAAGAAGATTAATAAAATTTTAGGCAAGAAGATGCGCAAGGCGAATGCTAAATTAGCGCCTAAAAGCACTAAGCCAGTTTATATTTCAAAAGCCAATCGTGCGGCGGCAGACGCTGCTGAATTGATAGAGGCCACCGCAGAGGGTAAGGAATAAACATAACCCGTTCTTATTTCGTAGTGGATGCTTTATAATCTGCCCATCCCAGGGGGTGGCGACTTAATTCGATCAATAGTCGAGTTGATAAGCCTGAGATGCCATGCAAACTCCTTGAACCTGATCCGGTTAATACCGGCGTAGGAATGGGCAGTTGAATGGTTTTCTTTATTGAATACATGTCATCGACACTCACGCTTGCTACGCTCGACCGGGTCTTCTCTCTTTTTGAGGCAGACCTAATGAAAACCCTACCTTTATCCCTTGCCATTACATCGGCGCTCACCGCTATGCTAGTCAGTGCTAGTGTGCACAGTACTGATATCGATGGTACTGATGTAGTCAGTTCAGAGCAGACAACAGATTCTGTTGAGCTTGATGCAGTGACCGTTAGTGCGGACTTCCGCAGCTCTGAATTACAAACGATCCCTGCAAGTATTTCAGTTATTAGCGAAGACGTTATTGAGCAAAGAAGTGCTCGTCATATTGAAGAAATATTAGCCGTTATCCCTAACGTTAACTATGCCGCTGGTGCTTCACGAGGGCGTTACTTCCAAATTCGAGGCATCGGTGAGCGTAGTCAGTTCGTTGCTCCACTTAATCCGTCTGTAGGTACTTTTGTTGATGGGGTCGATTTTACTGGCTTTGGCGGTGCTGCGACATTAATCGATGTTGAGCAGGTGGAGGTCTTGAGAGGATCTCAGGGAACTCGTTTTGGTGCTAATGCCTTGGCAGGTGTCATTAATGTAAAAGCCGTGGAGCCTAGCTTAGAAAGTAAAGGCTATGTTAAATTCCATGCTGAAAGCTATAACGGCTATGGTTTAGAAGCTGCACATGGCGGCGCTATATCAGAGAACGTTTTATATCGAGCGGCTATAGGAAAAACAGTTTCTGATGGCTATATTGAAAATACTACGTTAGATAAACAAGATACCAATAACATTGATGAGCTGACTTCGCGTTTGAAATTACGCTGGCTTGCTTCAGAGGATCTCACGGTTGATTTGTCTGCCTTATATCTGGATATAGATAATGGTTATGATGCATTCTCGTTGGATGAAAACCGTAAAACAAGATCTGACGAACCTGGCCATGACCGTCAGGAAACTTTAGCGCTAGCATTGGATGCTAATTGGAAAATATCTGATGCGGTGACCATGGAAGGTATACTTACTTCTAATCGCACGGATGCTGAATATGGGTTTGATGAAGACTGGACTGATCCGGCATTCCAACCAGGTTATCAGGCATTCGATAATTACGAACGAGACCTTAAGCGCGACTCAGTCGAATTACGTTGGTTATCTGGCCCAGCAGGAAAAATCATGAATAGTGATTGGTTAGTGGGTGTTTATTATCAAGATTCGAGCATCGATTTGACTCGTGACTATACCTACGATCCACTATTTACCAGTGAATATAAAACGGCTTCTGCCTCTGTTTTTTCAGAGTTAAATACATCGTTAACGGATAACCTAATTTTGACCTCAGGTATTCGCTTAGAAAATTGGCAGTCAGATTATTCAGATAATAATAGTATTGCTGGGGACAATAGTGAAAACCTCGTAGGCGGAAAGCTTGCGCTGGAATACACAACAAATTCTGCAGACTTGGTCTATGCGAGTATTACACGAGGCTATAAAGCAGGTGGCTTTAATGGTGAAGCAAACTTACCCAGTGAAGACCTTCGCGACTTTGATACTGAATATCAATGGAATTATGAAATTGGCAGTAAATTTAGTGCCTTGCAAGCTAGCATGAATCATAGAATTAGCCTTTTCTATACCGATCGCCAAGACCTGCAATTGAAGTCCTCTACTGCAGTGGATAATGGTAATGGTGGTGTAAGCTTTGTCGATTATACCAGCAATGCGGGTAAAGGATTTAGCTATGGTGCGGAGTGGGAAATGGATTGGCAGGTAGTGGCTGACCTAAGTTTGTCGACAAGTTTAGGGCTGTTAAAAACAGAAATTACTGAACACAATAACCCAGATCCTGATGCCTTTAATTTAGAAGGTCGTGAAGCTGCTCATGCACCTGCTTATACTTATGCAACCGCGGTAAATTACGCACTAACGAACTATGTTGCTGTTCAAGTTCAATTAGAAGGTAAAGATGAGTTTTTCTATTCTGACTCCCATGATTATAAATCAGAGTCTTATAACCTTATCAATGCTCGCTTAACTTATCAGCGTGACAATTTCGAAGTAGCGCTATACGGTAAAAATCTAACCGATGAAGAATATGGTGTACGTGGATTTGCCGGCTGGGATGCTGACCCAAGATCTGGTGATGGCTTTGATGAAACAGAATATCAACAGTTAGCAGCTCCTAGAGTTGTCGGTGTTTCTACCCGAGTAAATTTTTAAATATATTGTTAACTCAGTTGTCTAACATCGTCGAATATAGGAATTCAGTATGGAGCCAGTAAATATGGAACTATCAGTTGAAATCAGTAAATACCCGTTAGCGGATGACTATATTCCGGCGATTAAAGATTTTATCGAGCGCTTACAAGCGATCAAAGGTTTGAGCGTGGTGGGTAATACCATGAGCACTCAAATCTTTGGTGATTATGATTTGGTCATGGATACCTTAAAAGACGAAATCCGTCGTTCTTACCAACAATTTGGTAAAGCTATTTTTGTCTGTAAGTTTATCGGCGGAAATTTAGATCCCGCACTCAATCCTCATGGTGATTCTTAGTTATGTTGATAGATGAATTTTATGAAGGCATTCTTATGGCTTCTCAGGCTATGAGTATTTGGGAAGTGTTAGGGGTGCTATTAGGTTTGGCTTACCTTGCGCTTGCCATGAATCAGAATATTCTTTGTTGGTATGCAGCATTTGGCAGTACCGCTATTTTCAGTTGGTTATTCTGGGATGTTAACCTATTCATGGAATCGGCATTGAATGTTTATTATTTATTAATGGCGGTATATGGCTGGTGGGTTTGGCGGGGGAATGCGAAATCAAATCGTGATGCCATTATGCCAATAGAAAGTCCAAAACTTATTCAAAGCTGGTCTATAAGTCGCCATGCTCTGGTTATTTTGGGGGTGATTTTATTGAGCTTAATTACCGGTTATGGCTTAGAAAAAAACACGTCTGCGGCATTACCTTACCTTGATTCTTTCACTACTTGGGGCGCCGTTGTCACTACTTATATGGTGGCACAAAAGGTATTAGAAAATTGGGCATATTGGTTGGTGATTGATACCGTTGCTATCTATTTGTATGTTGATAGAGAACTCTATTTACTCTCGCTGCAAATGCTTATTTATATTGTGATGATTATTATGGGCTGGTTTATGTGGTCGAAGGAATATCGTCAGCAAGAATCCGCAGCGACAAATACAGTGGTTGCATGAATATGACATTAACCGATGTGTTAGATGATTGGCCGCTCTGGGGCCTTACGACTAAGCCACCGAGTAACGATCAGGCTAAGCTACTGGTCGGCGGCTTAACTAATTTATGCTACCAACTGTCACTCGATAGCGGTGAATATATTATTCGTATTGGCGCTGAAAATACTCAGGCGCTGGGTATTGATCGTGAAATAGAAAAATCCATACATCAACTAGTATCCTCGTTACAATTTACCAGCGCCTTGCGTTATTGCGATGATGATAATCGCTATTGGATTCGTGATTATATTGAAGGCGAAGCTCTTTATGATAGCTCTCTCGGTAATGCTGGGGCGGTTATCAGTGATAGTAGCTTGGTCTATATGGTTGAGCAGCTTAAAGCCTTGCATCAAATCCCCGTCGAACTTGTCTTATCTAAAGGGCTAACTTTGCCTAAAGTTAATATTAGCGACAAAGCAGAAGCGTATTGGAGCATTTTAGAAGCCAAGCATATTGACGATGAAATGCTGAAAATGAAAGCGCTTATGCAAGTTGCGATGAGCGAGCCGCCAGCGGGCGCTTTCTGTCTCTGTCATCTTGACCCAGTTCCCGCTAACTGGCTGTATACTGCTGAAGGTCTAAAGCTACTAGATTGGGAGTATGCAGGCCTTGGGCACCCTTTGTGGGACCTCGCTGCTTTGTTGCAGGGGATTGTTCAAAGTATGGGGGCTGAATGCGAAGAGTCCGTTGAGCAACGCCTCATTGAACTTTACGGCATCGAAAATTTAATCGCTTGGCGCCGTGCAAAGGTGCAAATGGATTACCTCTCTTCTCTCTGGTACAAGGCTCAAGGCTAGGCCATCAGTTCCCCCTCAACAATCTAGTAAAATTGTATTACCTTTTATAATAAGCGGCTAAATGTTAGACTATTGCTTAATTGAACGTTCAATCAAGAGTGTTATGGCTAGAGTTGGAACAGAGAAACTGCGTAAACAAGAGTTGATTGAAGCTGCTATTAGGTCAATTGAAAACAATGGTTTTCAAGGTACGACCATCCTGACTATTAGCCGCGAAGCGAGTATGTCTGCGGGCATCATCAGTCATTATTTTGGTAGTAAACAGGGTCTGATTTTGGCGACCATTCGCCATTTATTAGAACAACTGAAACAAGGTTTACTGCAGCAAATAGCAGCCTGTGAGCAGCCGCTGACTCCAGAGCTGAGGCTGCAGATGATCGTCAATACCAACCTTTCTTGCTTTCAACAATCCACCTCTGTTACTCGTACTTGGTTGTGTTTTTGGGCCCAAGCCCTACATGACCCTGAGTTGGCGCGACTACAACGAGTGAATAGTAAGCGCTTACAGCGAAATCTACTCTATTCTTATAAACAAGTGATACCAGATCGTGCGCAAGCGTTGATTGCGGCCAATATGACGGCGGCTATGATTGATGGCCTCTGGCTACGCAGTAGTCTCAGTGAAAATAGCGAAAATGAATTTAAACAAGCTGAATTTTTGTGTAAGCAATTTATAACAGCACAATGTCAGATGTGGAAATAATTATGATCTTAAAGAATTTTATTAATGGTCAAGCGCTTGATAATGCCAATGGTAAAACCTTTGATGTAATCAACCCTGCTACCGGTCAGCTTGCTTATCAAGTGGAAGAGGCGGATGAGAGCATTCGTTTGGCTGCAATCGAAAGCAGTCAGCAAGGTTTTTCACTTTGGTCTGCAATGACAGGCTTTGAACGTAATCGTATTCTATTAAAAGCAGTTGCTATTTTACGTGAGCGAAATGATGAGCTGGCAAAAATTGAAGTTATCGATACCGGTAAACCTTGGCAAGAAGCTTCCGTTGTCGACGTAGTGTCAGGGGCGGATTCTATTGAATACTTCGCTGCACTCGCACTGAGCATCGAAGGCAGTCAGCAAGATTTAGGCGGAGATTTTTATTATACCCGTCGTGAGCCGCTGGGTATTTGTGCCGGTATTGGTGCTTGGAACTACCCACTACAAATTGCCTGTTGGAAAGCTGCACCAGCGCTAGCCTGTGGCAATAGCATGATCTTTAAACCATCAGAAGAAACCCCTCATGGGGCGGTAAAACTGGCTGAAATATTATTTGAAGCCGGTGTCCCAGCGGGCGTATTCAATGTAGTTCATGGCGCCGCAGAAGTCGGTGCCTGGCTCACAGGGCATAATGATATTGCTAAAGTGTCTTTTACTGGGGAAGTGGGAACTGGTAAAAAAGTAATGGCCGCCGCTGCCAGTAACTTAAAAGATGTAACGATGGAGTTAGGTGGCAAGTCACCATTAATTATTTTTGATGATGCTGATCTTGATGATGCAGTATCGGCGGCGATGTTAGCCAATTTCTATACTCAGGGTGAAGTCTGTACCAATGGCACTCGTGTATTCGTACAAAAAGAAATTTATCCAAAATTTATTAAGCTATTAAAACAACGTACAGAAGACAATATTATTGTGGGTGATCCTCAGGATCCCGCGACAAATTTTGGTGCTCTTATTTCGCTTAAACATCAGCAGTTAGTTTTAAGTTATATCAAAAAAGGCACTGAAGAAGGTGCTTTTTTATTGACTGGTGGTCAAGCGCTTAAGCCAAAAGGTGTTGAAGGTGGCTACTTTGTTGCTCCGACCATCTTTACCGATTGCCGCGATGATATGACGATTGTTAAAGAAGAAATTTTTGGCCCCGTTATGTCAGTGCTGATTTTTGATAATGAAGAAGAAGTTATTCAGCGTGCTAACGATACTGAGTTTGGTTTAGCCGCTGGAGTATTTACCCAAAATATCCGCCGCGCTCATCGGGTAGTACATCAAATGGAAGCGGGTATTTGCTGGATTAATGCCTATGGTGCTTCCCCCGCTGAGATGCCTGTAGGCGGTTATAAATTATCGGGTATTGGTCGTGAAAATGGCTCTTCAACGATTAATCAATATACCCAGATCAAATCTATCTATGTCGGCATGCAGCCGCTTGAAAGTCCGTTTTAATTTTTCTTATTTCCATTTAAAGTATTTTGGTTATTAGCCGTATGACAAGTCAAACGAATTACGATTACATTATTGTGGGTGCTGGGTCAGCGGGCTGTGTATTAGCCAACCGCTTATCGGAAGATGCTCATGTCTCAGTTTTATTAGTAGAAACCGGTGGTAGTGATCGCAGTATCTTTATTCAAATGCCGACTGCGTTATCGATTCCGATGAATACCAAGAAATATGCTTGGCAATTTGAAACCGAAGCTGAGCCGCATTTAGATAATCGTAAAATGCATTGTCCACGAGGAAAAGTACTGGGCGGTTCATCGTCGATTAATGGCATGGTTTATGTGCGTGGACATGCAAAAGATTTTGATCAGTGGGCTGAGCAAGGTGCTACGGATTGGGACTATGCCCATTGTTTGCCGTACTTTAAAAAATCAGAAGAGTGGGCATTAGCGGGTAAAAATCCGGAAACTGCTGAGTATCGAGGTACGGAAGGGCCGTTAGGGGTTAATAACGGCAATGAAATGCAAAATCCTTTATATCAGGCATTTATTGATGCCGGTGTGCAAGCTGGTTATATGGATACGCCAGATTATAATGCCCAGCAGCAAGAAGGCTTTGGCCCGATGCACATGACGGTTAAAAATGGTGTGCGCTGGTCAACGGCGAACGCTTATTTAAAACCTGCGTTATCACGCCCTAATTTAACCGTAGTCACTCATGCCCTCGTGCATAAAGTTTTGTTATCAGCAGCGGCTCCCAAAGTCGCTACCGGTATTCGTTATGAGCGTAAGGGTAAGATTGTAGACGTTAGCGCTAATAAAGAAGTTATTTTATCTGCCGGCTCAATCGGTTCTCCACATCTGTTACAGCTCTCGGGTATTGGTGCAAAAGATACTTTAGAAAAAGCGGGTATTGAATGTCAGCATGATTTACCTGGAGTTGGTGAAAATCTGCAAGATCACTTGGAATTTTATTTCCAGTTCAAATGTAAACAGCCTATTACTCTTAATGGCAAGATCGATTTATGGAGTAAGTTCTTAATTGGCGCTCGTTGGTTCTTTACCAAAAAAGGTTTAGGCGCGACCAACCATTTTGAATCTTGCGGTTTTATACGCTCTAAGCCTGGTATTGAATGGCCTGATTTACAGTACCACTTTTTACCTGCGGCAATGCGTTATGACGGGCAAGCGGCTTTTGATGGTCATGGCTTTCAAGTTCATATTGGGCATAACAAGCCACTAAGCCGCGGTGCTGTAAAAGTCATTAGCGCTGATCCTAAAGCTCATCCTAGTATTCGCTTTAACTATCTTGAGCAGGAAGCTGATAAAGAAGGCTTTCGTGATTGTGTGAAACTCACGCGTGAGATTATTAGTCAGCCAGCGTTTGATGAATATCGAGATGGCGAAATTCAGCCCGGAGAGCAAGTGCAGACGGATGAAGAGATCGATGCCTTTGTACGTGCTAACGTAGAAAGCGCTTATCACCCATCGTGTTCCTGCAAAATGGGTAGCGATGATATGGCGGTTGTTGATCCGCAGACACGGGTTCATGGAATTGGAAATTTACGGGTAGTAGATTCGTCTATTTTCCCAACCATCACCAATGGCAACCTTAATGCGCCAACGATTATGGTAGCAGAGCGAGCCGCTGATTTAATTAAATCTAATTCAACATTACCTGCGAGTAATGTTGAAGTGGTTATGGAAAAAAACTGGAAACAGGTGCAGCGCAGTAAGTTTTGAGACGGTAATAAATCAAAGCTATTAATTATAACTACGAAGGATAAAAAGAATGAAGTTAAACTCTTTAGTATTATCAGCCAGTTTGTTGGCCACCAGCTTATTAGCGACTAATGTTACTCAAGCTAATCAATGTGAAACCGTCCGTTTCGCTGATGTTGGTTGGACTGATATTACCGCCACGACTGCGCTAACCTCTGTAGTATTGGAAAGCATCGGTTACAAAACTAAGACTCAGATTTTATCTGTACCAGTAACCTATAAGTCGATGGAAAATAATGATATCGATGTGTTTTTAGGCAATTGGATGCCTACGATGGAAGCGGATATTAAGCCGTATCTTGAAAATGGTTCAGTAGAAAGCATCAAGGCAAACCTTGAAGGTGCTAAATATACTTTAGCGGTGCCTAAATCTGTTTTTGATGCAGGGGTTAAATCTTTTGCTGATATCGCTAAGCATGCGGATAAATTCAATAGCAAAATTTATGGTATCGAGCCAGGCAATGATGGCAACCGTTTGATTCAGTCTATGATTGATAAAGATGCATTTGGTTTGAAAGGCTTTGAAGTTGTTGAATCTAGCGAAGCAGGTATGTTATCGCAAGTTAAGCGCCAGACTCGTCGTAACAAATGGATTGTATTCTTAGGTTGGGCTCCACACCCAATGAATGCCAGCTTTGAATTGGCTTATTTAGAAGGTGGTGATGACTTCTTTGGCCCTAATTATGGTGGTGCTAACGTTCATACCAATGTACGTAAAAACTACACTAGCGAATGTAAGAATGTAGGTAAGCTATTAACGAATTTGACGTTCACTTTGCCAATGGAAAATGAAGTGATGGCAATGATTTTAGATGAAGGCAAGAAGCCAGAAGTTGCTGCAAAAGAATGGATTAAAAAGAACCCTGCGGTATTAGATGCTTGGTTAGCGGGTGTCACTACCTTAGATGGCAAACCTGCTCTAGCAGCAGCGAGTTCTAAGTTAAAATAAGTGTGTAGTTAAAAATAAGTGCAAGCTGATAAAAGAAATACGTAAACACAATTCATAACAGTAAGAGGCTGCGAGTAGTAATAACTGCTCGCAACACATATCTTCATGGAACAGTTTAAATTACCGTTAGGTAATTACATCGAAACATTTGTCGACTGGTTGGTTGATAATGGAGCATCCTTTTTTGATGCTATTTCAGAATCTTTAGAATGGATGATCGCATTATTTACCAATGCATTATTATGGTTTCATCCTATCGCCTTTATCATTGTGGTGGTAGCGATCGCATTGTACTTCCGTCGCTCCATTGGACTTGCTGTTTATTCTGTTCTCGCTCTGTTACTTATTTGGAATCTAGGTTATTGGGTTGAAACCATGCAGACCTTGGCCTTGGTTTTATACGCTACTTTGTTTTGTATGTTGATCGGTTTACCTATTGGCATTTATGCCGCGCACCATCCGTTGTTCTATAAAATCTTGCAGCCTATTTTAGATTTGATGCAAACCGTTCCGACCTTCGTTTATTTAATTCCTACACTCACCTTGTTTGGTTTAGGGGTGGTGCCGGGATTAATATCTACGGTTATTTTCGCCATTGCCGCGCCTATTCGTTTAACCTATTTGGGTATATCAGAAGTTCCTAAAGATATACTTGAAGCAGGACAATCGTTTGGCGCAACTAAGCGTCAACTTCTATTCCGCATCGAGTTACCTGCTGCTGCAACCAGTATTGCGGCTGGGGTTACTCAGTGCATTATGCTGTCGTTATCGATGGTAGTGATCGCCGCACTGGTTGGCGCCGATGGTCTAGGTAAGCCTGTGGTACGGGCATTGAATACGGTGGATATCTCTAGTGGTTTCGAAGCCGGGTTGGCCATCGTTTTTTTAGCGATTTTATTGGATCGTTTATTTAAAGCGGGGCAGGCAAAATGATTGAGATAAAAAATCTTGATGTGATCTTTGGCCCTAAGCCAGAACGCGCTTTAGCCTTACTTGATGCTGGTCAGGGTCGTGAACAAATACGTGAAGATACCGGACTTGTGGTTGGCGTTAATAATGCAAATTTAACCATTAATAAGGGTGAGATTTGTGTCTTAATGGGCCTTTCTGGCTCTGGGAAATCCAGTCTGTTACGTTGTATTAACGGTCTTAACGAAACCACCCGCGGCTCAATAAATATTGAGCATAACGGTGAAATGATCGATTTTGTTAATGCAGATGTCGATACCCAGCGCGAAATACGGATGACGCGTATTTCTATGGTATTTCAAAAGTTTGCTTTAATGCCTTGGTTAACCGTAGCGCAAAATGTGGCGATGCCTCTAGAGCTGCAGGGCATTGATACAAAAGAAATAAAAACACGAGTAGCAGCACAATTAGAACTGGTGGGCTTAGATCAATGGGCTAAGTTGAAACCCAGTGAGCTATCCGGTGGTATGCAACAGCGTGTCGGTTTAGCACGAGCGCTGGTTACTGAGTCTGATATTTTATTAATGGATGAACCATTTTCGGCTTTGGATCCATTAATTCGTACTCAGCTGCAAGATGAATTAATTCAGCTACAAGAAAAATTGCATAAAACCATTATCTTTGTAAGCCATGATCTGGATGAAGCGCTCAAGCTGGGTACTAATATCGCCATCATGAAAGACGGTATTATTGTGCAACAGGGTAAGCCAGAAGATATCGTGCTAAACCCTGCAGATGACTATGTAAGGCAGTTTGTTGCTCATACAAACCCAATTCATGTATTGCAAGCCAGCTCTATTATGCGACCGATTACGGAAATGTTATTAACCGAAAAAGGTTATTGCTTAAGTAAACGTCATGATTATTGGTTGAGTGAAGATCAGCAGCAGGTTTATTATCGAGGTGATAAATTTTCACCACAGCTGTGGCAATGTGGACAAGACATTGCTAAGTTAACTGCAGCACCAACCTGTGTACCTGCTGATACGGCAATGCAAGATGTAATGGAAATTCGTTATCATACTGACCATTCGGTATTTATTATGAAAGGTAACGACGAAGATCTAGATCATAATGAAAAAATTCAAGGTGTCATTGGTGATAAAGAGCTTTATCACACGCTGTTAGGAAAAATGATGTTAGAGGACTAATCAGTAAGATTAGTCTTTATTTTAAGTACTATTAATAAGTACTATTAATAAGTACGATTATAAAAAAAGAAAATGGAGTCACACGATGAAAAAAACTTTATTAGCCTGTGCAGTTTCTGCTGCGGTAATGCTACCTTCATTAGCAAGCGCTGAACTTTCAACGACGGTTGGTCTTGTTTCTGATTATACCTTCAACGGTGTCAGCCAAACGACTGGAGATCCAGCATTACAAGTTAGCTTAGATTATGATGCAGGTGCATTTTATGTGGGCACTTGGGCTTCGAATGTTGATTTTGGTAAAGACGAAAAAACCAATATCGAGTGGGATTTTTATGCCGGTAAATATTTTCAGCTAAGCCAAGCGCTAAGCCTTGATACTGGGATTGCCTATTATACTTACCATGGTCAAAACCATGAAAGTGAATCTGCTCCAGGGGCGGGTGATGTTAAAATAGCGTCTGATGATTATGCTTACCCAGAAATCTATGCAAAAACAGGTTTTTCCTCTGTTCTTGGTCAGACTGAATTAAACCTTTGGTACTCATGGGATTACTTTGGTTTAGGGGGAGGGCATACTGTTGCCATGCTTGCCCAAAGCTATGAAGTAGTTGAAGGTCATACCTTGCGTTTAAGTATAGATCAATCAGATTCGCAGGATGAAACGAAATGGCAATGGGATGGTAAAGATTCTTATGTTCATTATCGTCTAGCGTATCAGACTAGCTATGAAGGCTTCGATTTTGAAGTTGCAGCAGAAGATACTAGCATGACAGATGTTAAAGCGGCTGATGCTCGCATCGTTGCCGGCGTTTCGTATACTTTCGGTTTATAATCGACGGCATACTGATAGCAAGCAATAGATAAAAATACCCGCGAGGTTTGCACTGCGCGGGTATTTTTTTGTCTGCTATTTCTCTCTTGCTACTTTCTATGCCGTTATTTTCTGTACTGCAGCCAAGCATAGAAGAACATTAAGCCAAAGATTAAATCGTTAAGTCCGTAAATTACCATAAAGATAGTGGTTACGATCGACTCGTTCCACATCAGCATAATATCGGGCTTCATCACAAACCAGAAGTAGACCGCTGTGCCGACATAAACCATCTTCTCAATGAAGAAAACGAATAATAAGCGTGATGCTCTAGGGTGCTCTGTGGATACTGCGATATAAGCCATGCCCCAAACCATAATCATGGCAAGACCAAAGTTACTAAAAACTTCAGGGTAGTAGCTGTTTAATAGTTCGTTCTGAAAGCCTAAAGAAAAGCCTAAAACACCAAAAATATTGACTAGGCCGGCCAGTACAAAGCCAAAGGTTAAGAATCGTTTCATAGAATTTATTCCGTTTTGAGACAGTTAAGGTTGAGAGCTAAATTCGAAAGCTAAATTTGAATGCTCTGTAAAAGTTGGCAGTATTCTATCAGTGGATTGGATAAGGCTCCATGGTGAGAAGCTGCCAAGTGTGTATATAGTTGTGAAAAACTGTTTGTCTTTGATTGAGGGCTAATATTAATCAAATAGATCTGGGGTTGGGCACTCTAGGATTGCAGCTATTGTTTGTACCAGTTCACGCTCAATCACCTCGACACCGTTGGTACGCACGCACGCTGCTAGAGCTTTCATAATACGGCCTTTGATATGCGGGTAGGCTTCTGTCAGGGTATCGAGAGCGATGTTGAAAGCTTTAAGGGATTCGCGCTTCGGCTGCAAGGTTAAATCCTCAAAGCCAGCGATACCGGCAGCAATGCTGAAGCTTTCCAAAGCGCCTTCTAAAGTATCATGGCCGTGATTGGCGACAAATGAGAGTAGCGTTTCGATTTCTGAATTTAGCTTTTTCACATTGCCGTGTTTGGCTTTAATCGCCTTTGCTTTACCGAAGGCGGGGTTTAGGTATTGCAGAATCATACGATAGACGCACCATTCAAACAGATCTATCTTGCCATCGGCCTGCACAAGTTTAACCAGTAATTGCTTGAATTCGCTGTATTGATCAGCAGATAGCAGCTTAAGCGCAGGGATCGCTTTGTCTATTATAGGTAAGCGCTTACTCTCATCCAGCTGCTGTATAGCAGGTAATAACTGCTTAACTTGGGTCAATAAGCCTTGGCCACAATACTGTTGAATAAGGTCTAATTGTTGCTCGTGTACTAAGGAACTGTTGGGGGCTAGTAATAAACCATAACAAAGGGCTCTGGCATTGCTGGCATCGTGTGCTGCAGTGGTTAGTACCGTCTCGGCATCAAGGACATCCTGTTGGCGCTTGCTATCAGAGGCTGCAAGAGGGGCATTGTTAGGGGTATTATTCGGCGTATTGTAGTCGATGGCAGCTGTCATTGCTGCTGCAACCCCGGTCAATAACTCTTCTGGGCGAATCTTGGCTTTAGACACCAGCTGTGGGGATTCGTCGTAGGCTTGTCTTAGTGTTTGCGGCTTTATCCATTCACCATCCCAATGTTTATCGATGCGGCGAATGCGCTCTTCTAATTTGGGGTGAGTGGATAGAAAGCCAAAATGGCTAGAAAAATGACTGTAGATTGCATTGCCAAAAAAGGCATGGCTAAACTCTTCACGGCGGCTATGGCCAATAGAAGAACCTACGCCACCATAACCGATTACTTTTAAGGCTTCGGCAATGGCTTGAGGGTCGCGGGTAAATTGCACTGCACTGGCATCGGCTAGGTATTCACGTTGGCGGCTTACCGCAGCTTGAATTAACTTGCCGAAGAAGACACCGCTATAACCTAAAATCATTAAGCCTATGCCGATAAAAAATAGCGGCACTCCGCCTTCTTTTTTACTCGAAGAAGATGCAAATACAGTCGGTTGTGTAGAGACCCTGTTGTAAATGCTGTGACGGGCCCCAGCTTCGATAATAACTCGACCTAATAAACCGATACAAAGAATGCCAAAGAGAATAGCGATTAAGCGCATATTCATGCGCATATCGCCATTAAGGATATGGCTAAACTCGTGACCGATAACACCTTGTAGCTGCAAGCGTGAAAGTTTGGTTAGGCAACCTTTTGTCACTCCGATAATCGCATCGGAAGGTTGAAAGCCCGCAGCAAAGGCATTGATTCCTATTTCGTCGTCTAGTAAATACACTTGGGGTACCGGCATGCCTGAAGCGATGGCCATTTCTTCGACGATATTTAATAAACGTTTTTCGTAAAAATCTTCGGCATCTGGAGGTAATAAACGCCCGCCGAGGGATTCTGCAATAGAGGCGCCACCACCACTGAGTTTGGCTGCTTTATACAGGTAAGCTATGCCGACAAAACTACAAACAATGGCAGAAGTTGTAAACCAAGCTTGCGAGGACATGTAGTTAAAAATATCGAGTAAAGATGGATCTTGAACTAGCTCTTTACCAAGTCCAGGGAAAATATCTGGGTTACCCCAGAGAAATCCTGCGACCAACAAGTTGGTTAAAAATATAAGCGTGAATAACGCCAAAGCAAATAATAAAATGAGTTGTTTTGTACGTTTTCGCGCTTGATCTTGATGGCCAAAAAAATCCATTAAAAGCTAACTTTAGGGGCTGCTTGAATCTGTACCGTATCTTCAAATTCTAATAACGTGGCGTTTGTGGTATGGCCAAATTTATTAGCAAAGAACACCGGTGGAAAAGACTGACGGAAAATATTGTAAGCGGTCACTGCATCGTTAAAAGCTTGACGAGCAAAGGCTACCTTATTTTCAGTACTGGTTAACTCTTCGGTTAACTGCATCATGTTGGTATTCGCTTTAAGCTCTGGATAGGCTTCAACGGTGACGTTAAAGCGGCTCATAGCTCCGGCTAAAGCACCTTCTGCGCTAGCGAGTTTTCCCATTGCCGCAGCACTGGATGGGTTACTAGCGACGGCTTTTAATCCGGCCATGGCTTCGTTGCGCGCTTCTACGACTGCGGTTAACGTTTCAGACTCGTGCTTTAAATACGCTTTGGCTGTTTCTACTAAGTTAGGAATCAGGTCATAGCGGCGCTTTAGCTGTACTTCAATTTGTGAAAAACCATTTTCATAACGATTTTTCAAGGTGACCAAGTTGTTATAGATGCTGATGATATAAAATATCAAAGCGGCAATAATAACCAATACAAGGATTGTTGACATTTCCATTGGTGAAGCTCCTGCTAAAACTTATTTTTTATTCCATTTACCGCTGGCATCTTTATAGAACTGACCAGCAGGCAGCTTGCCCGTTATTTTCTCACCGGCAATTTTTTCAATGTTGGCAAGACCGGTATTTTGTTGCTTGGCGATCGATTGGTATTTAGCTTTACGCTTACTATTAATTTCGACCATTACTGCTTGTGCGCTGGCATCACCACGAGGAGTCAGTTCAACATAACCACTGGCATTTTCACCCAGCATACCTTTATCACGGGCTTCATCTAGAGTGAGGGCAAATGATAACTGGCTAGCAACCAACAAAGCAGCGGCTACGAATAATGTTTTTATGTTCATATTATGTTCCTTTGAAATGAGTACTAGAAGATGTCATCTTCTTCTTTGAATAAGTCGTCGAGTTCTTTTTCAACTTTAATGCGGACTTCATGCTCAATTTTAACGTTGAGATTGATAGTAATGGGTTTGTCCGGTGCTGCTACTTTCAGGGTGCAAGCGCTCATTATGAGCAGTGCGGGTAATAGGGCGATCGCTTTCATTGGGGTTCCCTCTGTTTAACGTCTTGTGCAATAAGATACTGTTGCATTATTGGTACTTATTCTCAAGTGTTTGCACGATATCATTGCTGATCCGTAAGCTCTCAAGTAAGTCGAGTAAGTTGTAATCTAAATTTAGGTTTAAATGGGTAGCTTGGCCATCAAAAAATGTGGGGTTTTTACCTTGAAACTGTAAGCCCAGTTTTAGTTCACCATTCGGTTGATAAGTAATATTGGTTTGTAATTTATCATAATGAAAATCTTCTAAAATTTGCATAGCTAAACTAACGCTTGGGTCGCTTTCTTTTAGTGCGGAAGCAACTTGGTTTTGATATTTAACGACACCACCTGGGGAGCGAGCATATAAAATACCTGCAGGAACTTGCGGGCCTTGCGGTAATAATATAATCGGTAATAGACCATCAAGGGTTCCTGTTACGCTAATACCTGATCCGGCTTCTAACGCGGCTAATTGACTAAGCTGCAGGCCTTCAATTTCAATACCAAAAGCGTTTATTTCTTGGCTGGTATCAAAACGAATGAGAGGAACTTTCACTTGTCCGCCCAGCACATCGCTGTGTATTTCTTCTATGACAACAAGGGCTTTACTGAAGTCGGGCTCAATGGTGGTTGTACTACGGGCCAAGATATTACTGATTTCAATACCTGCATTCAAACTATTGGCTGAAATCTGGCTAACCAGTTTAAAACTTTGATAGAAAGGTCGGCGAATCGCCATTTGAATATCCACATCCTCCCAAGCCGTGGTGTTGTTGTAGATCCCCGCTAGATCGTCAGCCCGCAGCATAATGTCAGGCTGCCAACGCCAAGCGATGCTATCGTCATCAAAAATGTCTTCTTGATACTGCTGCCATTGTAGCCAACCTTGAGCTGATAAAGTGCCGCCTAATAACTGGGCTTGTGTTAAATCCATCATCTCTGTTAAACCCAATTCATCCCACTCTAAATTGAGATTGTTTAGATACAATTGAGCGGCGCCTTTTTGCATACCAGAAAAATCATGTTGGGCATGCAGTGAAAAATCTAAGCGTTGCTTAAGCCCGATTAACTTTGCTTCGGTACGCATTTTAGTATGACTAAAATCCAGTGAAGATAAGTGAACCGAACCGGTAAATGTTAAAGCGGGTACTGGCCACTCTTGCCAATGACTGGCGCGATTTTCGACTTTCCAGTCACAACTAAGAGGCAAGCTTTCTAATGTACTACTGCTGCGTAGTTGAGGTGAGTATTGCAGCTTCAGCCAATCAAAAGCACAGCTTAATTCTGCTTGTTCGAGAATAAAGGATTTCTTTTTACTGCTATTTTTTGTCTCAACCCAGCTTAAATCCCTTACTAAAATATTAAGAGCTTTGGCATCGGTTAATTCGCTATCAATGCCTTGAAGTTGCCAGTCGGGTAATAATTGCCAGTTAATCTGCGACAACTCTCCTTGCGCAAGAGCATCGGGTAGCGGTTCGTTATAGGTTGTTTTGCTATTAAGCCCAAAAGGTAAGTTTAATTGCCAATGCCAAAAATCATCGCCAGTAACTTGGACGTTTTTTTGTGCAGTGAAAATAATGTCACCAGAGGTTTTATTGGTCAGTCTTGGCCAGCGTTCATTATTCTGTTTTAAATTAATATCTAAATGTTTTTGTAAGGTGAATTCTGAGCCTGATTCGATACTGTTATTAAAAGCACCACTGATATCCATGGTTATTTCATTATTGATTTTTTCAGCTTGCAGAACCTGTTGAAGTTTTCCTTGCCAGTGGCAATTGAAATCTGAATTGTCGCTGAGTAAACAGTTAATATTTAATGGCTGACTAAGTTTTTGCTGAACATTGATTGCGAGATCATCAACTGCTTGGGTAGTGCCCTTGAAATCAAAGTTTTCGATCAGTAGCTGCCATGATTTTTCCTGTTGATTTTTAACAATATAATTGATATTGGTTTTAGCATTGATTACCAAGTCTGCGTGAGTCAATAGTTTCGGCGTATTTTTATCTTCGGGAACAATGCTGAAATCATTAATTTGTATTTGAAATAAACCTTCGCCAGAGATCTTTTGTAAAATCTGATTAGGGTTATCAATATATTTAGGCAAGCTGAGTTCTAAACTCCATACTTGAATGGCGGTTTTAGCTGAAAGTTGGGAAGCCTTGTTATCGTTATTGATAAGACCTAACCAAGATTCAATATCGGCACTTTGCTGTAGAGAAAGTTTTATTGTTTTATTTTTCTGGCTTTCTTTTTTACTTTCTAGCTGGCTGGCTAATTGATCATGCCATTCACCTTGCAGTATAAAAATTGGTACTGCTGATTTATCACTGCGTATTTGAGCGGTTAATATACCCTGGTTATTAAAATTAAACTGTTGGAATAATGGCTGTTTTAACGTGGGCAAGCTGATAGTGGAATGCAGGCTTATCTCTTGCTGGTTGATGTATAGCTGGCTATCAAGCTTTACTTGAGGATGCGAGATAGACAGTTGGTTAATGGATAATGTATCCATGGGTAGCAAGGCAAAAATTTCTTGGGCATTAGGTAGAATGATTTCATTTTCTAAGGCGCTCTCTTGCGGTGCTTTTTCGGTCAGAGTCGATGCTTCTTGAAGGGGCTGTTCAGCGAGTATCAAAGAGAGTTGATCAATACTGATAGTATCCACTTGGCCAGAGAGCAGTTGAGATGGACTATAACTAATTTCGAGCTGCTGTAAGGATAACTCTTCGAGTAGGCTGTCGGTGGCAGGGGAGGTGAATGCAAGACGTTCCAGAGATAGGCCATACCAGCCAACCTTACTGATTTCAACTTCGATATTTTCTAAATCAGCTTGCTGTAATATCCAAGGCAGCAGCCGATTTAAACCAGGCTTGGCTAAGCTGGGTAGAAAAACGATTACCAATAATAATGTCATCGCACTGATTAATAGTGCTTTAACCCATGATCTCATTCTCTGCCCAGCTCCATGCATGTCGTATTAAGTTTAGTGTTTGTAGTCTCAGCTAGCCTTAATTTTCTTAACACCGTCTTGCGTCGCTAGCAGTAAGGTATCGGCTGGACGTATAGCAAATAAGCCGTTAGTGACTACGCCGGTAAGTTGATTCACGTTGGCTTCTAATAGCTTAGGAGCAACTTTAGAATCTGCTGCCATTTTGAAATGATGCACATCTATAATTATATTGCCGTTATCGGTGACAAAACCTTCGCGCAATACCGGGTCACCACCGAGCTTAACCATTTCGCGCGCGACATAGCTGCGGGCCATTGGAATGACTTCAACCGGCAGGGGGAATTTACCCATATCATCGACTAATTTGCTTTCATCCGCGATGCAGACAAATTCTTTCGCCACGACCGCGACGATCTTCTCGCGGGTTAAGGCACCACCGCCACCCTTAATCATTTCTAATTGCTGGTTGATCTCATCAGCACCATCGACATAAAACTCAAGTTCAACTACGGAATTGAGGTCATAAACCGGGATACCATGGCTTTTTAAGCGCTCTGCAGTTGCTTCAGAGCTGGCAACCGCGCCATCAAAGAAGTGCTTAAACTCGGCTAGGGCATCGATAAAGTAGTTTGCAGTCGATCCGGTACCGACGCCAATAACTGAATCGGTTTCTAAATGAGGCTTGATATAGTCAGCAGCGGCTTGACCGGCAGCGGCTTTTAATTGATCAGAAGTTAGGATATTCGCAGATGATGACATGGCTAGGCTCTAAAAATGGTAGTGCAAAATTAAATAAGGTCACGGCAAGCATTATAAATCCTTATTCGCTACAATGCTTGTTTTCATACACTAAAAAAGTATAGATCATGACTGCCCGTGCTTCCGCCAACCCAAGTTCTAAGTTGTTAGACCAATATATCAAGAAGATCCTGTCTGCGAACGTCTATGACGTAGCGATTGAGTCGCCTTTGCATATTGCTCCATTTCTTTCAGAGCGTCTGGGAAATAATATTTGGGTGAAGCGCGAAGATAAGCAGCCAGTGTACTCTTTTAAGATTCGTGGTGCCTATAACAAGGTTGTGCAGCTTACCGATGAAGAGAAGGCAGCGGGTGTTGTTGCCGCTTCTGCGGGTAATCATGCCCAAGGCTTGGCATTAGCCGCGAAAAAGCTAGGCATTAAGGCGACGATCGTGATGCCGCGTACGACTCCGGATATTAAGGTTAAGTCTTGTAAGGCTCGTGGTGCGAAAGTGATATTACACGGTGATACTTTTGATGAGGCCTTTGCTTATTCACAAAAACTGGTCGAAGAAAAGGGCTTTACCTATATTCATCCGTATGACGACCCTGAAGTTATTGCTGGTCAAGGTACGATTGGCATGGAGATCTTGCGTCAGCTTAATGATCCCATTGATGCCATCTTTGTTCCTGTAGGTGGTGGTGGCCTCATTGCGGGTATTGCTGCGTATGTTAAGTTTTTACGTCCTGAAATTAAGATCATCGGTGTTGAATCGACCGAGTCCGCTTGCCTACATGCAGCATTAGCGGCTGGCCGTCGCGTGACCTTGCCTCATGTGGGCATTTTTGCTGATGGTGTCGCGGTTGCTCAGATCGGTAAAAATACTTGGGAAGTTGCTCGTCATTATGTCGATGAAGTAATTACTTGCTCACCTGATGAGCTATGCGCAGCGATTAAAGACATCTTTGATGATACCCGTGCCGTCTGTGAACCTGCTGGTGCTTTGGGTATTGCGGGCATGAAGAAGTATGTGGAACGTGAAGGCATTCAAGGAGCTAACCTAGTTTCGATCTTGAGTGGCGCTAACGTCAATTTTGATCGTCTGCGTTATATCGCCGAAGTTGCAGAAATTGGTGAGGGGCGTGAAGCGATTTTAGCGGTCACTATTCCTGAACGTGCTGGCAGCTTTCAGCAGTTTTGTAACCTATTAGGCAAGCGCCCAATCACAGAGTTTAATTACCGCTATCGTGATGATAAGTCGGCGCAGATTTATGTTGGGGTAAAAGTAGGTGCTGAAAAAGACGCGCGTGAGACGTTAATAGCCGAACTGGATGCAAAAGCTTATCCGGTATTGGATTTAACCGAAGACGAAGTCTCAAAATACCATATTCGGCATATGGTCGGTGGTCATGCGCCGGATTCAGTCAATGATGAATTGCTCTATCGTTTTGAATTTCCAGAGCGCCCTGGGGCGTTATTGCAGTTTTTAAAATCTTTGGGTAAGAAATTTAATATCTCACTATTCCATTACCGTAACCACGGTGCCGCCAATGGTCGCGTATTGGTGGGCTTGCAAGTACCAAAAGATAAGCATCAGCAGAAAGAAGTGAAGGCTTATTTAACCGAGCTGGGTTATACCTATTGGAATGAAACTGATAATCCTGCGTATCAGCTATTTTTGCGCTAATACTGTTTTATTTCTTCTAGTATAGAAAGGGAAGTCTATCCCTTTCTATTTAAAAATGTTGCCTATCTTGTTCTTTCTTACGCCCGCTTTTTCGCAGTAATACATACATAGCGCCTGCGCCACCATCTTTTGGATGAGCGGTATGATAGGCCAGTACATCGGCTAATTGCGGTAGCCAATGAATAAGATGACTTTTCAGTAGCGCGGGATCTTCGGTATTACGATCGCCTTTACCTGGCATAATTAGCACGGTGCGTAAGTCGTATCTAACGCAGTCATTGATAAAGCTAAATACTAACTCTCGGGCTTTCTCAATCGTCATGCGGTGTAAGTCAAGGCGTGCATCAATCGGATTCTTGCCTTGGCGTAGGCGGCGGAATACGTTCTCTTGGATGCCATGACAGCGATAACCTAATTCTTCGTGGGGCTGAACACGCTCAATGGCATAATCCTGTAGATGATTAGGATTGATACTAGCTTGCTCGCTGGTAGCGGACTGCTGGCGTAATCTTTGTGCTTCTGTGGCGCTATGAGGCTGGCTCAGGTCAACTTTTTTAGTCTGTTGTATCTTTTTGACTCCCTGCATCTCTTGCAGGAAGAAATCATCATCGTCTGTCATAACTATCTGCACTATTTTTGCGATGGAATATAAGCATCAGTATACCATCTTGTTAATTACTCATAAAATACTGACACTTATTTACATTAAGGTGACGTATCTTTGTGAATAGATCTCTATATTTGTTGTCTATCCATACATCAAACAAATAACAATAAGAGACTGGATGATGAAACGAGTACTATCTATTTTAATGCTATTAATTGCTATCAGTTCTGTTGCGCTCACAATGTCGGGCTCTCATGGACAAGGTTTTGATTGGCAATCGCTAAATTTAACCGAGCAGCAAGATGCTCAGATTCAAGTAATTCGTAAAGACTATTTAGAACGTTTCCAAACCTTAAGAAATCAAACTCTGGATGCTGGCAGCAAAGAACAGCAGTTGCTGCAACTGCGTGAGAAAATGGTAATTGAGGTGAGGGCAATCCTTAGCGCTGAGCAAAAGCTATTGGCGAGTGAGACGGTTGCAGAGGAAATGGAAAGTCGAATTAATAAAAGGCTGACACGGGTGGTTAATGAATTGATATTGACCAGCGAGCAGGAAAAGGATTTAAAGCAGGCTCTTGCAGAAAAAATTAATAGCTTGCAAGATCAGTTGTTAGTTTTAGAAATTCCTGATTTTAACGATCGTAAGCAAATGTTTGATCAGCTTGATGAGGTATTACCGCAGTTACTATCCAGTGAGCAGTTACAGTTGTGGCAGCAAATGAAATATAAATACCAGCTGCACATGCAGTCGCTACAGAAGCCTGAGCCAAGGGTGAGTTATTCTTTAGTATAAGTGGATGTTAGTGAATTTGTTCTAATCGACTGGCTCAAATTCAGTGCGTAGTTAACAATGACGCACTGGTATGGAACCTTAATAATAAACAGAGTTAAGTTTAAATAAGGTGATAGGCCGCTGGAATGGCCTTAAATTAGTAAATGTTATGTTACTAGATCACTTGGTCAGGAAATTGCTATGTTCTTATTATGACGTTTAATGAATAAAGGAACTAGTATGGCAACCCCCAATTCCGACTTACTTTATGGCTTAGATGATAAGCCTCCTATCCCTGCAGCGATTCTTGCTGCTTTCCAGCATATGCTAGCCAGTATTGTTGGTATTATTACACCGACTCTGATTATTGGTGGTGTTTTGGGTCTAGGGGCAGAAATTCCTTATCTAATCAGTATGGCGCTAATAGTCTCTGGTGTTGGTACTTTCATTCAAGCGAAAAAAATTGGTCCTATTGGTTCTGGCATGGTCGCTTTACAAGGGACCAGTTTCGCTTTCTTAGGTTCTATTCTAGCGGCAGGGTTTATTGCTAAGGGCAAGGGTGGTGGCCCAGAAGAAATATTAAGTCTGATTTTTGGTGTTTGTTTTTTGGGCGCCTTTATTGAAATATTCTTAAGCCAGTTTTTGCATAAGTTGAAAACGTTTATTAATCCTCTTGTTACCGGCATTGTCATTACTACCATTGGTTTTTATTTAATTAAAGTGGGTATGACGGATCTTGCTGGTGGTTTTAATGCCCCAGATTTCGGTAGCTTAGAAAATTTAGGCTTAGGTGGTGGTGTTTTATTATTAATTATTATATTAAATCAAAGTAAGAACCCGCTGATTCGTGCCGGCGCTATTTTCTTTGGCATGGTCGTCGGTATGATCGCCGCTTACTCTATGGGGAAAGTCGATTTCTCTAAGCTTGCGGGTATGGATTGGTTCGCTCTACCTATACCGTTTAAATATGGTTTCTCATTTGATATAGAAGCCTTTATTCCGGTTGCGTTGATTTATCTGGTGACTGTAATTGAGTCCTCTGGAGATTTAACTGCAACATCAATGGTGTCTAGGCAACCGATATCTGGCCCTATTTATGATGCGCGCATTAAAGGCGGTGTATTAGCGGATGGATGTAATTCTTTGCTAGCAGCGGTTTTTAATACTTTTCCGAATACAACTTTTAGCCAAAATAATGGGGTGATTCAATTAACCGGAATCGCCAGTCGCTATGTTGCTTTTTGGGTTGCAGGTTTATTAGTACTATTTGGTTTATTCCCGGTCATCGGCGGAATATTTCAGCAGCTGCCTAAACCGGTATTAGGGGGGGCGACTCTGGTTATGTTTGGCACGATTGCCGCTGCGGGTATTCGTATTCTAGCGACTCAAGAACTTGATCGTCGGACTATGTTAATCATGGCCGTTTCGTTTGGTCTTGGCTTAGGGGTAGCTATGGTGCCTGATTTGTTAAAAGAAATGCCAAAGATGGTACAGAATATTTTTGGTTCTGCGGTGACTATGGCAGGTTTGTCGGCCATCCTATTGAATACCTTGTTACCTAAAATGGATACTGACTCGTAGCAACTTGGGCGAGCGCTATCAAAAGTGCATAGCGTGCGCCCTTGCCAATAACCACGAGTAAAATAAATAGACTGAAGCGAGTTCTCGCTAATCCTGCAATCAGGGTAATTGGATCGCCAATAATAGGTAACCAAGCAAATAGTAAGCTCCAACTACCGTAGCGATTATAAGCTGCTTGAGCTTGCTTCCATGACTTAGCATGTTGATATTTTTTATTAAGATAATCGCTGGCCCAAAACCCTAAGCCATAGTTAATGACGCTGCCTAATACGTTACCTAGGGTGGCGACAAACCAAAGTAAGATTTCGTTTTTATCTTGGCTTAAGAGTGCGATCAATAAAACTTCTGATCCCATGGGAAATAGTGTTGCAGCGATAAGGGCGCTGAGGAATAGAGCCAGAATGTCCATAAAATAAAAGCTTCGCAGGTTTTAATCATTCGAATGGTGAGTATATAGAAAAATACCTGCTACCGAAATTAATTACTAGATGGCTCACTGTGTAGTTAGCCGGGTGTTAATTGCTGTAATTTAGATCGTAGTCGTTTAATGAAGGGCTTACTGCCTCTCCAGATAGATACTGCCGCTTGTAGAGAGCGTCCTGCTATCGAGTTATTATATTTGATATAATTGATGGCTGAGGCGGACTGAGGATGCCAGCGTTTAGCCCAATCAGGGTAGGTTACTAAGCTTACTTTGTTTATCTGATCATCGAGTAACGATTTCTTTATGATTTCAAAAATTAACAGGCTGCCAGGTGCTACGTCCATAAATTTTTGATCGAAAGAAATTTTATGTATATATAAGCTGTCGCCCAGCAGGAATCCTAATGCTGAAGCATAGATTTTATCTTCGGACCCATAATGAAATATTCTAGCTTGCTTACTTAACGAGAATTCAGTAACCAACTTGGAATAAAAAGAAATTAATTCATCGCTACTATTAATAGCAACCCCTTCATTCCCCTTCCAGCTAATTTCTTCAATTGATCGGAAAGAAAGTAGTGCTGTCTTTATTTCATCCGTCGAACTGGCCTCTAATAATTGGCAGTCATCATCAATAGTTAACATCTTTTTTTGTAGACGTTTTAAATTTTTGACTAGTTTCTTAGATATGACTGATTCTGGGCCATTGTTGATGCTGGTATTGAACCATGCACTATCATCCGAAAATTCAAAAACTGTATTGTCGCTGACTAGATCAGGGCCCACTTTAGCATCAAGTAAAATATTTCTAATGGCTAATCGATGCCACTTCAGCGGTAACTGCTGAATAGCTTGTTCTAGTTTTAGTAAAATATCCGTTATTTCATTTTCTGTTACCCTAGGGATTGAAATAAGATTCATGTGTTTATGAAAAGGAAGACCAAATTCAATCCAGCGATAAATAAATTTTTGTTGTTTACTAAGAACTAGAGGGATCGCCGTGAAAACTTTCTGCTCATTTCTAGCAACGGCAATAAATACCTGTGATTCCTGATAAAAGTGACTGAGCAGTGGCCGAATGTACGACCAGTGATTATTTGCCGGCAAATTGGGGTAGTTGAGTACTAACTCATCATAAATGCCTGCAACCAGCTCTTGGTTATCCGAGAGTGGGGTTATCGTCCATGTAACCCCCGCCATTTTTGTCATTATATAGATCTCTGGCCATTTAAAAATTTGTATAGACTAGGGAGTATTTTATTGAGTATTTTAGCTGCAATGATAATAAATCCGATAGTGATAACAGGAGCCAATACCCATAGCGCGACTTGACCTACTGCACCATTAAACATATGGGTCATCGACAGTACTTGCTTGAATAAAATGATCAGAGGGAAGTGGGCAGCAAAAATGAAAAAAGCATAACCAGAATTATTAGATAACCAGTTAAATATACCAGAAGCGTGTTTGCGTAACTGCAGTGCTAGACTAAATACTGCAAAGGTACCGACTGATCGTAAAATTAGTTCATAGACCGTTTCGAATGGCATATCCCCATTATTATAATAAGGGGTGTAGATACGGCCTAGGATAAGAGCAATAAAGGCAACGATAGAAATATTATTGAGGAAGTTAAGCTCACTTGGCTGCCAATTACGCTGCCCCAGGTAGAGACCTACAGAGAAGAAAGTAAGTACTTTAAGATTGAAGAAGACAGGTGCTTGCCACTCTATCGCCCATAAGATAAAAAACCCAATCAACAGAAAAGGCGCACGCTTAATCAATGGGTACAAAATTGGCGTTAATAATAATGATAAAACTAAATCGTGAATGAACCAAAACTGTAAAGCGAAAGGAGACTCTGTAATACCAATAATGCCGTTAACTAAATGTAGAAGTGAAAAATCACTAAAGCTAGCATCGTAATAGGTAAATTGATTACTGCTTTTTCCAATTGAATACAGTATGAAAGCAAAAGCAAGCCAGATAGATGTCCATGTAATGGAGGGAAGTACTATCGTTAAAAATCGTTTTTTAAGTGCTTGAACGTAGTTTGGTTTCCCTCTATGGCTATATAAATAACCAGAAATGATACTTAAAACAGGTACTGCACTCAAAAAGAAATAGAGAAAAAAACTATTTATAGATGCCGGCACAAAATGCTCAGGATTTACTACACCTTGGAATGGATCTAGTGATGAGTCTGGAAAACCACCAAAATGGACTAGTACTAGTCCCATAATTAGAAGAAGGCGAAGCGCTCGGATTAATTCACTGGTTTGATTATTCATAACTGATTAATGATGGGCCCAGTTAAGGCCCATCAAATACTTCCTTGTAGTTGTGATGATTATCTATGCGAACTTAGCTAAATACCAAGGCATCGCAACGGCAATACCTTCTTGTATCGTATGGCTAGGCTTATATCCAATAAGGGCTTCGGCTTTTGATATATCAGCTTGAGAATGACGTACATCACCGGCTCTAAACTCACGATATTCAGTATCAATGGCAGGAATAGTCGAATCAAATTTAGTTAAAGAGGAAAAGATAATATCCTTTAACTCATTCAAAGAGGTACGTGCATTACACGCCACGTTGAATACTTGGCTATCATCAGATTCATTATTAGTTGCAGCTAAAATATTGGCCTGAACTGCATTGTCGACGAAACAAAAATCACGACTAGTTTCACCATCACCATTAATAAACAGCGTTTCTTTTTTAAGAATTGACGCTGTCCACTTAGGAATTACGGCTGCATAAGCACCATCGGGATCTTGGCGAGGGCCGAAGACATTAAAGTAGCGTAACCCTGTACTTTTTAAACCGTATGTACGATTGAATACATTGGCATAAAGCTCATTAACATATTTAGTCACGGCGTAAGGAGACAGCGGGTTGCCAATATTATCTTCTTGCTTAGGTAGTGCTGGGTGATCACCGTAAGTAGAACTAGACGCGGCATAAACAAAACCAGAAACCTTTTCGTCTCTAGCCGTTATTAGCATGTTCAGGTGACCAGAAATATTAACATCATTCGTTGTAGCCGGGTCATTGATTGATCTAGGTACAGATCCAAGAGCGGCTTGATGCAAAATATAATCAGCTCCTAGCGCTGCGTTTTTGCAATCTTCAATGTTTCGAATATCACCATTATGTAATGTGAAGTTTGCCCATTGTTCTTTTGTAACTAAGCCCTCTACTTCATCAAGGTTATGTTGGTGGCCCGTTGCAAAATTGTCTAGGCCAGCAACAGTTTGATTTAGTTTTAATAGTGTTTCTAATAAATTAGAACCAATAAATCCCGCAACACCAGTGATTAGCCACTGCTTTGGTGATTCGAGTAGCTCTTGCTTAATAATGTCAAAATTCTTCACGATAGCTCGTACTCTTCTTAAAAATAGCAGGAAATTATAGACGCCAAAGGTTTATGTTATTCTCTAGGAATTTACCGCGATCAACGGTGGATTTTACGTCCATGAAAACGCCGCCAGTATTAAGCATCGCTTTGTATTGCTCTGGTGTGACACTTTTATACTCATTATGTGAAACACATAAAACGATAGCATCTAGGTTAGTAAGCTCTGACCAGTCGCAAAGGCGAGTATTGTAATAACGTTGTGCTTCATCGCTATCAGCCATGGAATCGTGAACGAGCAGGTCAACACCATAAGATTGGAATTCTTTAACCACATCGCCAACTTTAGAGTTTCGTAAATCAGGACAATCTTCTTTAAACGTTAAGCCAAGAATTGCAACCTTAGCGCCTTTCACGTTACAGTCTGCTTGAATCATTCTTTTAACTGTTTGCTCAACAACATGCTCAGGCATTGAGTCATTGATGCGGCGTCCTGCAGATATTACTTCTGGATGATACCCCAATTTCTGGGCTTTATGGGTTAGGTAATATGGGTCAACACCAATACAGTGACCACCGACTAAGCCAGGACGGAAGGGCAGGAAATTCCACTTGGTTCCGGCGGCTTCTAGAACATCAATCGTATCAATACCCATTCGTTCAAAAATAACAGCGAGTTCATTCATTAGTGCGATATTCAAATCACGCTGAGTATTTTCAATCACCTTGGCTGCTTCTGCGACTTTGATCGTTGGCGCTTTATGAACACCGGCAGTAACAACACTGCTATAAACATCGGCAACAATATCTAAAATTTCAGGTGTCTGGCCAGCAACAACTTTAATAATTGTTGAAAATGTATGAACTTTATCACCAGGATTAATTCGTTCAGGTGAATAACCCACAAAAAAATCTTTTCCGCATACCAAGCCACTGACCGATTCAAGGACAGGAACACAGTCTTCTTCTGTAGCCCCAGGATAGACAGTTGATTCGTAAACGACAATATCACCTGCTTTTAATATGGCACCGACAGTTTCTGATGCTGAAAGTAGCGGTGTTAAATCTGGTTGGTTGGCATCGTTAATGGGTGTTGGAACGGCAACGATATGAAAATCTGCTTTTTGTAAGTCTTTTTTATTGCTAGAAAATTCAATTAAACAATTTTCTAATTCTTTTGTAGTAACTTCAAGTGTCCGATCAATTTTATCTTTAAGTTCGTCTATGCGTCTCTTGTTGATATCAAAGCCAATAACTGGCTGATCTTTAGAAAAGGCTACAGCCACTGGTAGGCCTACGTATCCAAGGCCGATGACGGAAATTTTACGGGTATGCATATTAACTTCCTTATTAATTACAATGTAATTATTGACTAAATATATAATAAAATATGTCGTGTGAATATTTTTTGCGCATACTAACAAAAATAATTAATGTTTGAAAATAATTATTAAATCGTTAAGATGCGCGCAAGAAAAGGAAGATGTTAAGGAATATGAACAAATAATATTCTTAACTAATAGTTTAGTACTGGCTTTGGGTGGTATTAGCTTTAACAGGGAAAATTAAGAGTAACTCTTAATTTGTGATGGTATTTAAGCGACGACAATTAAAGTTTTTAATCATTATTTAAGAATGCCTTTTGTTCTATTGGCTGTTGCTGAATCAATTGCGTTTTATATCTCGATACACATCGCAATCTATTTACGCTTTGGTCCTGAAGTATTATTGAATCCATCATTAGTGCCTGAGTTAAATGATGTTGGGTTGTTTTCTCTTATTTATACCTTCGTGATGATGACCTCAATGCTCGCTCTAGGGCATTATCAAAGTGAACAGCATATAAGCGATAACCATCTTCCGGGTAATATTCTACGCTGCGCAGCTGCAATTTCTTTAGGTGTACTTGCTCTACTTGTCTTGATCTACATGATTCCGCCAATTTATATGGGCAGAGGTATTACAGCAATTGCAATAATGACCTCATTTATACTGGTAGTTTTAGTGAGAGAAATATTTTTTCATACGATTGATAGTGATTATTTAAAGCGTAACGTCTTGATTTATGGCGCGGGTAAAAAAGCAGAGACACTGATTAATGAAAAAGGCGGAGTTAAAGACGGCGTTAGCTATAAGGTAATTGGTTACATCCCTATTGAGGGTGAAGAAATTTCAGTGCCAAAGGAAAAGCTAGTGCATTTAGATGGTTTGAAACTGTCGTGTTATGCAAAACAAAACAATGTTGATGAAATAGTATTGGCATTAGAAGATAGGCGTAAGCAGTTTCCAACAGAGGGTTTACTCGCTTGTAAAATGGCAGGGATTAATGTCATCAACCCACCGACATTCTTAGAGAGAGAGCAAGGAAAGCTTAATATTGAGATGCTGAGTTCGTCATGGTTAATCTTTACTCCTGGCTTTACTAGGAATGGATTTAAAATGATTTTAGCCAGACTATTTGATGTGATAAGCAGTTTAACCATTCTAATTCTAACACTTCCAATATTATTACTGACGGCATTCATCATTGCCGCTGAGTCAGGCTTTAAACAACCGATTTTTTATAAGCAAACACGGGTTGGCCTAGATGGAATAACGTTCGAATTGTTGAAGTTTCGCAGCATGAAAGTAGATGCAGAAAAAGATGGAAAAGCGGTCTGGGCAAAAAAGGATGACGATAGAATAACACTGATCGGTAAATTTATTCGAAAAGTAAGAGTTGATGAGTTGCCACAGATTATTAATATCCTGAAAGGTGATATGCGATTGGTTGGTCCACGTCCAGAGCGTCCTGAATTTGTTGAAGAGTTAGCCGAGAAAATCCCCTACTACAAACAGCGACATAGTGTAAAACCTGGTCTTGCTGGTTGGGCTCAACTCAGATATCCATATGGTGCAACTGAAAGAGATGCCTACGAAAAACTACAGTATGATCTTTATTATGTAAAAAATTATAATGTTGTAATGGATTTATTTATCTTAATACAAACTGTTGAGATTGTTGTTTTGGGTAAAGGGGCACGGTAGGCAGGACGTAGATAGATTGGAGAGCATCTTGGATCACATTTTACATGTAGTAAAAGAATTAGTTCAAATGCCAATTTTTTGGTTGGTAATATCGGTATGCATGCTATTCATTTATTTATTATTTGGTACCGTTAAACAGAGCGCCCTATTCCTATTTGTTACATTCTTCTGGTATCTATCAATCACTCCGCTAGGTACGAGTATGTGGCTTGGCAGTTTAATATTAATTGATGGCACAAATAATGATTGTATTAAAAAAGATATAAATGCCCTAATTATTCTACCTGGAGGCTTAAGCTGGCGACCTAATGATGGTGAAGATAAACTTTCCGACTGGTCTATCGATAGAGCAAAGAGAGCGCTTGAACTATTGAAAGATAATAACGTTACTCAGGTTATTTTACCGGGCGGAATCGGCAAGGGAGCATATACAGAAGCCGAGCTATTGAAGAGATACATTGAAAGTGAGGTAAATGATATTAACTTTGATATTTCAGGTAGTTCTTTCAACACGTATGAGAATTTAGAGACCATTCGAGCAATACTGAAAAAACAAGCTTATTATTATTTAGTTACATCATATTGGCATATGCCTAGAGCAAAGCGAGTTGCTGAAAAACTATCAATAAAAGTGTGCCCAATAGTGACAGAGTTCGATATGAAATGGAGTTTAATTCCTAGTTTTGAGGCTCACTGGCATTCAAAAGCAGCAATGCACGAGTGGCTTGGCTTAGCTTGGTACAGAATAAAAGGAAAAATTTGATAAATGAATACTTCAGTATGAAAAATGAGAAGCAGTGCAATAATTTTTAATTTTAGTGTCGCTCTGAATTAAACACAGCGATTGAAATAGGTAGTTTATGTTGAAACAGTTCTTATGTTTATTGATTAGTATTTGGATACTATCAGGGTGTGCTAGTAACATAATGCCTGAAGATTTAAATATTTTGCCCGATAAGCATCTTGCATACGCAATAATTCCTGATTATTTAATTGGGGTTGAAGATACTTTACAGATAAATGTATGGCGAAATACTGATTTATCGGTATCGGTTCCCGTTAGGCCTGATGGACGAATTTCTGTTCCTTTGATTGGTGATATTACCGCAGGTGGAAAAAAAGCCCGAGCAAGTTGCTAAAGAAATTAGAAATAGATTAAAAGAATTCATTCGTGAACCACAAGTGACTGTAATTCTTACCCAATTAAGTAGTCATGATTTTATATCGAGGATTAGAGTAACAGGAGCCGTTCAGAAACCAATATCAGTACCTTATAGGCAAGGCATGACCGTTTTAGATGTCGTACTTGAAGCGGGCGGTTTGAATGAATTTGCTGCGCCAAACAGGGCAAGTTTGTATCGTAGAGATAGGACTAATAAGGTGCAGAAGTACGATGTTTTATTAGGCGAAATACTTAATTCTGGAGAGCTTGAAACAAATTATAAGTTAATTCCAAATGATATAATCACAGTTCCAGAACGTTTTTTTTAGGATAGTCGGCAATGCAAGATACTCAAATTGATCTTATTAGAAGTGCTCTAAAAGAACTATGGAAAATTCGAAATATAGCCTTGGTTATATTCTTAGCTATCTCACTGACTGCTTTAGTTTTGGGGTGGTATTGGCCGAGAGTATACGCATCAAGTTCGACGGTAGTCGTTGATGAGCAAAATATTCTACAACCATTAATGGAAGGAACTGCGGTTGCTACAGATGTTAAGAATATAATAAAAAATGCAAAACAGTTGTTGTCTGGTCAGAATACTAAAGATAAATTATTAGCCTATATGAGCGAAGAGTTGGATGGGTTTTCTTTAGAAGAAAAAGACCGGTTTTGGGAGAAAACATTCCACAAAACAAAGATTATGAGTGTTGGTAAAGGGCTGGTTAAAATAGAGCATAAATCAGATGATCCCATTAAATCACAAAAAATAGCAGCTTTCTTTACAGATTTATTTATTTCAGAAAGTACGTTGAACAAGCGATTAGAAAGTCAATCAGCGTATGATTTCATTGCTACGCAAGCCTCTGACTATCATGAAAAACTTAGGGGTTCAGAAGAAGCACTTAAGGACTTTAGATCAGAGCACCTAAGCGCTTCACCAAATAGTTTGAATACCGTTGTCGATAGAATTTTAGAATTGCAGCGCTCTATAGAAGAAACTGAGCTAGAAATATCTGAGCTTAATATACAACTTGAAAACATAGAAAGCCAATTGTCAGGAGAGGCGACAGTTTCTGCCTACTTAACAGAGGAAGGGCACCTGCGGAGCAGGATAGTATCCATTGAAAATCAGCTTGATACCTTAAGGATGACGTATCTAGATACTTATCCAGATGTAATTATATTGAAAGATCAAATTTCATCATTAAAAGTACAAATGGAAAATGTTAGGAAGAGTGATAATAAGAAGGTGTCTCAGGCTGGTAGCTTAAACCCATTATTACAAGAGTTAAGAAGTCAGTCTTCACAGTATGAGACTCAACTAGCCGCTTTAACCACAAGATTAAAAGCCACTAGGAATTTACTTGAGGATGAAAAAGTGCGAGCGCGAAGTATCAATAGCGCTGATGCGGATCTTGCACAGCTAACCCGTGATTATGTGGTAAACCGGGATATCTATCAAAGACTATTAAAGCAAAGAGAAAACGCCAGAATATCTATGAATATTGATGTTGCTAACCAAGGACTCACAATTAAAATACAAGAGATGGCGGTGGTGCCGGTTAGGTCTGTGGGTCTTAGTTTGTTACATATAGCGGTTATAGGCTTATTTTTTGCTATTTTAACGCCTTTTGGCTTGACCTATTTGATGGTAATGCTCGATGGAAAAATCCGTACGAAAGCCTCGTTGGAAAGTGCAATATCAGCCCCCGTATTGGGAACCGTACCTGTATATGTCAATAAAATAGATACAAGTATTGATAAAAATGGAGTGGTACTTCTATGTATGTGTGTCACTTGTGTTATTGGCGCATACATCTATGTCGCTTGGTTGCGTATTGTTGTGCAAGGTAATTAAAATGAATAAATTGGAGAGGGCAATAAGACGTACAATTGATAATGATGATTTGCCATTCATTGGTGATATTAATGTTAGCTGCCAAATGAAACAAATATCAAAAATGGAAGTTGAGAAGTTCTTTACTAAAGAAGAGCTAGAAAACAAAAAGATCATATATCAGGGAAGTCACCAAGTAGAGCTTCTCCATAAATTTAGAAATATTAGAACAGCGCTGGCATCAAACAAGACAGGCAATGTTGTCTTAGTAACCTCATTAGCACCTTCTTATGGAACAAGCCACTTTACTAGAAATTTAGCAGCAGTTACATCGTTTGATTCAACCAAAACGTCTTTATTAATAGATTGTAATATTGATAGACCAAGTGTTAGTCATACATTCGAGTTAAGCGATCGTTTAGGTGTACTTAATTATGTTGTAGACGAGTCCATTGCAATCGATGATGTAATTCATTGCTCAGGGATAAAGCGCTATCGATGCATTCCTGCGGGTAATTTAACAGATGGGTGCGAAGAATATTTTACTCACCCTAGGTTTAAAGAACTATTAGTGGGCTTGAAAAATAGGTATAACGACCGAAATATATTTATTGATGCCCCACCTATCTTAACATCGGCAGATACTAGGATATTATTAGAGGTCTGTGACCAAGTTATCGTAGTGATTCCTTCAGGAAAAGTAAATACGGCAGAAATGCATGCTGTTGAAAAGGTAATACCTAAAGAAAAATTTAAGGGTGTTGTCTTAAATGAGTACATGCGTTGATATCGTATGAAAAATATTATTTTCATATTATTATCGTTTTCCATAATCTTTGAATCATTTGCAGCCGTTACAGGTGCTGGTCGAGGCAGCTTGGGCGCTAGTTTAGATAAAGAAGATATCAGTACAGGTATAGAAGGCACCTATGTAGCCAATGCAAAGACGCATAGTAATGAACTCGAAGTTTTTTTTGATTTTGAAAAAGTATTTGATGATGGTCGAGTCGCACCCGTTTCAGGGCACAGTTATCAATATAATAGTGCTTATGTTAATACAGTAATTGATCATAAATACAGTACAGCGAGCCCTTATTTAAATTGGCAGAGTACGGCTCAATATTATTATGATTTAGATAGCTTAAATAGCGTTCCTCAGTCCTGGGCTTTACTGACAGGGCCAAAATATACTAAGAATATACGGCCAGACATTGCGCTAGACCTGCAAGTTCAAAAGGCGAAGCAACTTGATAACCAGTATTTAAGTGACGAAACGTCTGGGGTTGTGAATTTATCAAAAAAAATAAACTCCCGCATTGTAATAGCTGGAGAATTTGAACGGTACTGTACTGATTATGACGATAATGATGTAATAGATAGCTGTAGTAATGAAACATCAGGGGAGATTTCAGTTAATTTAGGGTCTGGCAACTATCGAATTAGAATAGGGAGTTTTGTCGTTCATGATGAAGCTTATCCTACGTATGAGGTTGATTATGATTACAAATTAAATAGATCAAACCAATTATTTTTACGCTATGGGAAAAAAAATAACTCTATTAGAAATAATGTATTAACTAGAACTAGCAGTTTACCTCCAGATCCTGCCACTTTTACTACATCCCTTATAGGACGGTACTTGTATGATTTTAAAAGAATCAAAGTGTTAATGGAGGTAAAGTCAACGGAAACTGAAAATGACACAAGCTTGATTCAACAGCAGCGTTATTCCGCACAGGCAGATTACAGACTATTAACAAACAGATGTAGAGGATGCTTACTTCATCTTAGTTTTGATAGAGATAATAACGAGGTATCTAATTGGCACAGCACTTCGCTGGGTATCGATATTCCGTGGATAAAAGAATTCTATAATCAATTCGCAATAAGATATACCAATAATGAGAATAGTGGGTCTTTCTATAGTTTAGTTTGGATTATAAATTACAATGGCCGGCCGTCAATTTTATCACGATGAACTAAGGTGAGTAATATTATTTATTTGAAAAATTTTGGTTTTCAACGAGCGCCTTTTCAGATTACAACTGATGACACTTTTTTATACCTTAGCAAACAGCATTCTAAAGCAATGGCTTATATGGATTATGCAGTTAGTCAGTCTGGTGGGTTTGTTATTATTACAGGGGAAATTGGTTCAGGAAAAACAATTTTATTAAAACGAATGATAAGGCGTTTCAGTAAAAAGGCGGTTTGTATTAATTTATCATTTACTAACTTGGATGGTGAAGAGTTATTTCAATATGTTGCTGAAGAAGCCGGCCTTAACATAATAAATAAAACTAAGGTTGGATTAATATTTTCATTAAAAAAATATTTTCTTGATAATTTGAATCGCGGAAAACCTTGTGTATTGGTTATCGACGAAGCTCAAAATCTTTCTTCTGAAAATCTAGAAGACTTGAGGATGCTAGCTGGCTTAGAAGCTAATGATCGGCCTTTATTGAGAGTTGTTATGCTTGGGCAGCCAGAGTTCATGGTTAGTGTGAATAGGTCTGAGCAGCTAAAGCAGAGGGTAAAATTACACTATCACCTAAGTGGTCTGAATGAGGTTGAAGTTTCTAAATATATAGATCATAGACTTCTTGTTGCTGGAACGGATGTAAGTGAAATATTTTCAGCCGAAGTTATTAAAGTTATTTATCAATACTCGCGTGGTATTCCTAGATTAATTAATAAGATATGTGATGCTTTATTATTATGCGCATTTATCGAAGAGCGAAAGTATACATTAAAGAGTGATATTGATGAGGTTGCTGATGATTTGATGATAAGCAAACCATCAGAGACTGTACCTAGTGATATGGTTAGCTCTAATGGTGACCCTATAGATAGGGTGGTTCATGCATTAGAAAGTATTAATAAAAACTTAGAAAGCTTAGTAAATAGTTTAAGTGTTAAGGAAAAGGTCAGCTGATAATGGCATCTACAGTATATATGTTTCACGCTATTGGTACGTTGTCTTCGAAAGATAGTGCTGATATTAATTACAGTTATTCAAACGAAAAATTTATTGAATTTTTAAAAGTTGTTGGTCCGGCGACGAGTATCGTTAAAGCTAAGGAAGGTAAGAATACTAACTCTCCAGTATTAACTTTTGATGATGGTCATGTCAGCAATTATGATGCAGCATTATCTCTTGTTGAAAACAATTTAGGTTGTGGTGATTTTTTTGTTAATCCTGCAATGGTTGGGAAGAAAGATTTCATGAGTTGGGCACAGCTACGTGAGCTATCAGACCTAGGTATGAGTATACAATCACACTCTTTTGACCATATCTATCTTTCTGATTGCACAAGGAAAGAGCAAATTCATCAATTAAAAAATAGCAAATTAGAGATTGAGAGTGAAATCGGGATGGGCGTATTTATATTGGCCCCACCAGGTGGTCGTTATAATAAAATTACGGAAGAGATATCAAAAGAATTAGGTTATCAATCGATAGCAATATCTAAGCCTGGTATTTGGAGAGATAAAGAGCAGTACTTGATTCCGAGAATACCTGTGATGGTTAATGATTCAGTTGTGAAGTTGTCAGAATGTAATGAGTTAAATAGTAAGTATGTACGAAATCTTAAAAGAAAATATTATATAACAGGCCTGGCCAAGAAAACTTTGGGTAATAAAATGTATGAGAAGCTAAGAGAACGTATTATCGGTGGTGAAAAGTGATTTATCTATTTTTTTGTCTTTTATTTTTTATTTTTTATACTTTTATGGGATATCCGTTATTACTGCAAGTCTTGGTGAAGATTAAAACGTTAGCAGGAGGCAGAAAGACACCGATTGGAAAAAAACAGCTATCAATAACGGTAGTTATGATTGTCTGTAATGAAGAGGAATTCATTGTAGATAAAATAAATAATTTGTTATCTTTAGATTACCCAACAGAAAAGTTAAACATACTTATTGTTGATGATGCGAGCACCGATGAAACGGTTAAACTTATTAATAGCTTCAACTCTGATCGTATAACTTTATTAAAATCTAAAGAAAGAAGCGGTAAGGCCGCTGGAATAAATCATGCTATGACGCATGTGAATTCAACATTAGTGATGATGCTTGATGCCCGTCAGGTAATAAACTTAACCAGTGCAACGGATTTGTCTTCATGGTTTGAAGGTGGTTCATCGGCGGGGGCTGTTAGTGGTGAACTTCAATTTAAAAGTGAAGGGCGTAATGATGTATCAGAAGGCATGGATGGTTATTGGAAATACGAAAAGTTTATTCGTAAATCAGAATCCATAATTGGCAGTGTGCCTGGTGTAACTGGGGCTATATATATGTTTAAGAGATCGCTATATCAGCCTATTCCAGTTGATACAATACTTGATGACGTATTAATTCCAATGAATATCAGTAAAAAAGGTTATTGGGTAGGTTTTGATGAAAGAGCTATTGCACTCGATCTACCTTCAAGTGATTTAGCAAAAGAAAAAATGAGAAAAACGAGAACGATTAAAGGTAATTATCAGCTTTGGTTAAGAAATATATCATTTACAGTGCCATTCTTTCATCCTATATGGTGGCAATATTTGAGTCATAAGGTATCAAGGCTATTAGCACCTTATGTAGCATTACTATCATTAGTTATTGGTATAACTCTTGGTACCCAAGGTTTTTTATTCGGTTATGGATACGCATTGTTATTTATACTCGGGCTTATGTTATACCCATTAAGTTTAAAATTACCACAACTACTCAGTATTGGAATATTACGTTTAGGAATATCATTCATAGCGCTAAATTGGTTTAACATGCTTGGACTATTTCATTACATATTTGATAAAAAGCAACAGGCTTGGAAGAAATAGATGGCTAACTCTGCAAATTTATTAATTATAACGGATACCTACGTTGGGCGACCAGGTGGCAGCGAGCGCCATTTACATAATTTTTTAACCTCTATTTCTGATGACTTTCAGGTAAATGTTATCCAAATGATACCTTCTGGTAATCCAATGTTAGCGGATGGCCCACTTGTCGAGAGGTCGAATGTAACTCTATACAGTCGACCGCTGACAGGGGTTCGATCAAAAAATATGCTTTATTTGATTATAGAGTTATGGAAATTAATTAGAAAAAATGAAATTGATCTTGTTATCTCTTATCATGAAAAATCAGATATTATTAATTATGTATTAAGGTTATTGCCAGGAATCTCTTTCACATCAGTATCTAGCAAGCGGGATATGGGGTTTAAGCTTGAAGGTAATCTTAAGCGGTTAATGTATTTTATTACACCTAAATTAAAAAATATTACGGCTCCTTCTCGTAGTATTGCTAAACAGATGGTAGATGAATTTGGCATACCCCAGCATGATACTCATGTGATTCCGAATGGAGTAGATCTGGCAGCCTATAACATTATGACAGATGAAGGTCGCATAAAACTTAAAGGTAAATTAGGGCTGCCAATAAATACAAGAGTCATGTCTTCTGTTGGTTGGCTAAAGCCGGTAAAAGGGCATAAGTATCTTTTAGATGCCTTTTCGCTATTTACCAAAAAGCATTCAAGCAAGTGGATTTTAGTTCTATTAGGTGAGGGAGAGCTAGAAGATGAGTTGAAAGCTCAAGCTAAGAAATTAGGTATTTTAGACAATGTTTTTTTTGTAGGTTTTCAAGATAATGTTCAAGAGTGGTTGGGAGCTTCTGACCTAATGGTTAGCGCGACGCTTTCTGAAGGACTTTCTAATGCCCTTATTGAGGCTGTTGCAACAGGTTTACCGATTATTGCAACAAATGTCGGTGGGAATCCAGAGGTTGTTGAGCATGGATTTAATGGACTTCTTGTTGAATCAGAAGACTCCTTGGCTTTATGTAATGCGATAGAAGAAATTACTAGTAATGAGAAAAAATATTTAGATATGTCTAAAAACTCTCGTATCAAAGCAGAGCGAGATTTCTCAAATGATACGATGGTTGAGAGATTAGAGACGCTATATAAAAGCTTGTTAGGTTATAAATAGTGGCTAGTCTAATGAATATTAAACAGATCAAAGTGCTTCATGTAAGATCTACAATTGGTATGTATGGCGCAGAGCAGGTTCTATTAAATATACTTCCTATTTTAAATGAATATTGTGATGCAGAGTTATTAACCTTAGAAGCAGAAATGCCAGAGTCTAGGACATTGAGAGACCTTGTAGAGGGTTGCGCTGTAAAAAATCATCACATTGTACCGAACGGTCGGCATGATCGAGTAGCAATGAGTGAAATAAAGAACCTTATTGAACTGGGTGGTTTTAATATCATTCATTGTCATGATTATAAATCTCTTTTTTATGTTCGCAACGTCGCCAACCGGCTTGGAATACCTGTTATTCATCATATTCATGGTGCGTTAGGAAATACAGTTCTTGAAAAAATTTATGGCTGTATTGAAAAGTATATGATGAGAAAAGTTTCACAAATTTTCACAGTAAGCATGGAACAAAAAAATAATTTAGAAAATAGCATGTTTATATACCCCCAAATAACGCAAGTTGCCAATGGGACAGTAGTGCAGCCAATCATCAATCAGCAGGCTTTCAATACTAAAGAATTAAAGTTGATAATGGTTGCGAGGTTCACGGAAGAAAAAAATCACTCAATGGCACTCGACCTAATAGAAGAATTAAAGATAAAAGGTATTCCTGTTTCTTTAACTTTGTTAGGGGATGGCCCTTTGAAGAAAGATATTCAAGAAACTATTAACTCAAAGTCACTTAATAACGAAGTTAAATTGGTTGGTTTCACTCGTGATGTTCAGGCTTGGTTAGATCAATCAGATGTACTGCTCATTACATCTAAAACTGAAGGTATGCCGATGAATATGTTAGAGGGCATGGTAAGAGGCCTACCAGTAATCAGTACGGCAGTAGGTGAAATTCCTCGATTAATAAAAGCATCTAAATGTGGTGAGACTTTTTCTTGCTTAGAAGAACTGATTGAATTAATAACTAAAGTTTTTAGTAATAAGCCTGTATGGAAAAAACTTGGGTTGTCTGGTAGAGCATATGTCGAAGAAAACCTATCTGTAGAGCAGCAAGTAAAAACTCTAGATGCTGAATATCGTAAGGTGCTAGGTTCTTATGGTAGTTGAGATAGATAAATATACATTAAAAGGCAGTATCTATAAGACTAACTGGGCGCTCCTTATATTATTATTTATCATGCCTCTTAGAAACATTCAGTTGCAGTATATTCCTAACTTAGGAGGGGGATTGAATATTGTTAACTTATTGTTTTTCATCTCGATAGTACATGCTGGAATTAATGGAAGAAAATATGATACTAAAATCGGATTAAATTCATTTTTAACTTGGTATATAGTTAGTTCGATATTGGCTCTGATTGTTGGTTATGGTTTTTTAGACGATAAAGCTGATGGGAATTGGAAAAGAATGAAAGATCAATTAATTCCAATATTTCTTATCTTTATAATACAGCGAAGTGCTGGTGATATGATTCAGTGGCGTCGTATATTTCTCGCATGTTTATTGCCTCTACCTTACTGTTTTAAGGTCGTATGGGATCAGTATACTTCTGTTTCTTCATGGCATTATTCGCATGATTTACGTATATCAGGGACATTTATGGGTTTGGGATCCAATGAGATGGCTGCCTATTCTGTAACTATGGCCCTAGTATGTTTAGGCTGTGTATTGACTTGTTGGAATGATAAAAAATATCGGTATGTATTTTCTGTATTTTTTATGTTTTCAGGTGCCTGTGTTCTTTATTCATATTCTAGAGGTGCCTATATTGGTTTTATTCTAGGTGCAGCAATGATTTTATTGAGATATAGAAATACTGCTAAATTAATTGCTCCCATTATTGTGATTCTATCATTTGGTATCGCAAATCTTCCACCCTCTGTAAGTGAAAGGTTTTCAAGCATAGATGCCGAAGAAGGTGAGCGAGATGAAAGTGCTCAATCACGCTTCGTTTTCTGGGGCATTGCCTTTAATAAGTTTCTTGAAAGTCCTTTGGTTGGATATGGGTATCGTACAGTACAGGATTCTAGGATTAATCCTCATGAAATGGATACGCATAATTATTACATCAAAATGCTAGTTGAGAGAGGTCTGGTTGGTTTTATAACATTTCTATTACTACTTCGAGTTTATTGGTCGGTAATAAAAAGAAATTTGGATTGGGATAGCGATGATAATATTGTCAATGGCCTAATACTTGGTATGGGTGGAGCTCTTGTAGCCCTGATGCTAGGGAATATGTTTGGTGATAGGTTCTCTCATTACCCTATAATTACATGTTTTAGTGTTTTTATTGGGTTGATTTCTATAATTGAATTAAGACGTGCAGAAGGATCAAAGTTTAATGATGAAAATTAAGCGAATCATTAAATACTTTATAGCATTAGCCTGTCATTTTACTGGCTTTAATTACTGGAGAATTTGGCATCTAAAGAAACATTACATCCTGATGTTTCACCGTCTAGAAGAAAAACAGGACGCATTAAATATTTCTATTCCAGTTAATTATTTTAGTTTACTTACTAAGTGGTCAAGCGGTATTGGTGAGTTGGTTAGTATGAGTACCTTGATAGACGCTCAGAATCCTAAAGTTCGATTCTGCATTACATTTGACGATGGATTTAAAACAGTAAGTCAAGTTGGTAAGGTTGCTCCTGGTATACCGTATATATTATATTTATCAACTGCTTATATTGATTCAGAAAAAGAGTTTTGGGCTATAGAATTAGAAAAAATAATGTATGAATCTAATTTAACATCATTAAACTTAGCTTCCTTTAATTTGAATGAATATGATCTTAGTAGTGATTTGAAAAAAAAGCATGCTGTATCAATGATGAATTATGATGTGAAAAAGCTTCACCCTGCAGATATTGAAGCAGTAATGAAATATTTAAGATTGATTTTAGCTATCAATAATAACGATACAGAAGATAATTGTTTTTTGAAATGGGGCGAAGTTAAAGAAATGCATGATAAAGGAATGGAGGTTGGTGGCCATACTCATAATCATATTATAAGTTCTAGGGTATCACCTCCTGAGTTTGAAACTGATATTAGAATCAGTAATAAGGTGATATCTAAACACCTAGGCTTTACTCCGAAGCATTTTGCCTATCCAAATGGACGTAAACAAGATATATCAGTATTTAGTCGCCAGATACTTATTGATGAAGGTTATTTATCTGCGGTTACAACAATCGAAGGAGCGAATAATGTTAACGATAACCCATACCTTCTAAAACGCTTTAACGTATCAGTAGATCGGATAGCCAACCCTTGGGGGTATCCATCCAAAGCAATGTTTACCACAATGCTTGTTAACCCTCTTCGATTACATTGAGTTAATTTATGCTTATTCGCAAAAAAGTTTTATTCGTTTCTGCTCGATTACCATTTCCAGCTATAGAGGGGCACCAGATAAGAGCGTTTGGTATCCTGAAGCAGCTTTCAAATAATTTTGATATACATCTCTTCAGCTTATTGCGAGAAGGGGAATTTGTCGATAACTCGAATAGCTTGGGAGTAATATGCAAGTCGATTAAGGGAATTCAAGTTGAGTTAGGGGGCTTTTCAGCAATTCGTGCTGGGATGAGTGCCTTAATTCATAATAAGCCTCTAGTTGTTACAAAGTATGTTACCGAAAAGTTAAGAAAAAATTTCCAGCTTCAGATTGAAGAGATAAAACCCGATATTATTCATTTAGATTTATTACCGCTTGCTGGTTTAATTGATTTAATTCCGAAAGGAGTAAAGGTTGTCTTAAATGAGCATAACCTTGAGTCTGATTTAATTAGACAAAAATTAAAAATACTTGACTCATTTTTTCTAAAGCTGGTATATCAGCGTGAATACAAAGTCTTATCCAGGTTTGAAAAAAAAGTTTGTCAGGATGTCGATTTGGTACTTGCATGCTCGGAGAGGGATGCTGAAAGTCTGTCAAAAATAGGTGCTAAAAAAGTGTGTTGCATTCCAAATGGAGTTGATGCCAAGAGGTTACAGCCAGACAATTCAAATAAGTTAGAAAATACTTTGGTTTTTTTAGGTGGAATGGGGTGGTATCCAAATAGACTGGGTATTATCTGGTTTTTAGATAGTGTATTTCCTTTGATTCTGAAGAAAAACCCTAAAATAAAACTACAAATTATTGGCAATCCTGAGCCACTCATCATTATTCCAGATACCGTTAATAGCAATGTTGAAAGACTTGGTTTCGTTGATGATTTTGTTCCATACGTGCAGAAAGCAACCTTGATGATAGTTCCTTTGAACGTAGGAAGTGGTACAAGACTTAAGGTCGTAGAGGGATTAGCGTTAGGTAAGTGTATGGTTTCAACTAGTAAAGGAGCTGAGGGCGTTGGTTTAACACATGGCGAAGATATATTATTTGCAGACACTCCTGAAGAATTTTCAGCAGAGGTTCTAGAGGCGGTTAATTCGAAGGAAAAGGTTTCATTAATAGAAAAAAATGCCAGAAAGCTTGCTGATAATGTTTATGACTGGGATGTGATAGGTGAAGAGTTATTTGTTATATATAAAGAGCTAGTATGATCAGTGTGTTTTTCAACTTTGCTAATATATGGAGAGATAGATGAGTAATTTTTATAGCGTTTTGAAATATCAAGCTAGTGCAATGTATGCCGATTCACAAGTATATTGGTCAAAGCGTGGAACTCATTCATTCTTGAATTCCTTTCTTTACCTGCTCACGTGTCATGGCTGGCATATCATGTTTTGGTTTCGTATTGGGAAAATAATTTACGCTTGTCCTATCCCTATTTTATCTCATATTTTAAAAATCGCATTTCAAATAATTTGGTTTTTATTAACAACATTTTATGGGGTGTGGCTTGATATGAATAATGATATCGGTAAAGGTTTTTATATAGGCCATTTTGGCGGTATTGTTATTCGAGGTGATTTTGGTGAATACTGTTCAATTGGGCAAGGAGTGACTGTAGGTACTAAAGGTGCAGGTAAATCAAACGGTTATCCAATATTTGGTAGCAATATATACGTTGGTTCTGGAGCGAAAATAATTGGAAACATCACTATTGCTAGTGGAACTGTGATTGGAGCTAACGCAGTTGTTACTCAGTCGACTCCTGTTAATTCTTTAGCAGTAGGTGTGCCAGCTAAAATTAAAATGAGGGGAGGTTCTTGATATCTAAACTATTAAAGCAAGGCTCTCACTATGCATCTGGTACGGTATTATTATCCATTGCTAGCCTTATTTCATTTCCTATTTTGACTCGTTACTTACCAATGAGTGAATACGGAATATTAAGTCTATTGACTACAATCTTAGGTTTATTTGTCGCTTTAAATAAAATGGGATTACAACAGAGTGTATTGAGGTTTTACAGTAGAAGTGATTCAAACTTTAACACCTCATTACTTATATTATTAATTTCATCACTGGTCATTGTTGGTTCATTACTAACTACAATAAACTATTTATATTCATATCCTTTGATATCTGATTATTTCTATATCCTTTGTTTGTCAGCGGGACTGCAAGCTTATAAGTCAGTAATATTAAATTGTTATGCTGCGGAACAAGAAAGTATAAAAGTTAATTTATTTAATGTGATTTATAAGTACCTTGGTTTATCCATTATGCTCCTTTGTTTGTTATACATGGAGCATGATGCACTAAGTGTTTTCTATTCAATTGTATTTACAGATATAGCATTTACTGTGTTGATTAGTGCTATATGGATAAATAAGGTTACGTTCGGCTCCGTTGATATTAGCCTTATAAAGAATATGGCATACTATGGGGCGCCATTGATGATTGTAGAATTTATGCAGGTTTCTCATGCATTTGTAGATAGGTTTATTATTGAGTATTTTTTGAGTGCAGAAAGTGTGGCTGCATATTCAGCTCCATATTCAATTGCGGATATTATTTCCAGTGTTATATTTGGGGCGATTGCAACAGCGCTTGTTCCTATCTATATGGGTCTTTGGAAGGACGGAAAGAAGAAAGAGACAGAGCTATTTTTGACAGAAGTCAGTAATTATTTTCTTTTATTGCTACCAATTATTATTACAGGTACTTACGTCATTTCCATGCCTTTGATGACTGTCCTAGCTTCCGATTCATACGCGAATAGTGCATATATTTTGCCAGTAGCACTAGCAGGTATTGCTGTTTTTTCATCTACATTTATTTATTCAGCAGGATTAAAATTTAAAAGGTCGCAAGTAAAAATAATACTGTATGTTTTTGAAAGTTTGATTTTGAACATTGTCTTGAATTGTTTGTTTGTTAATGAATATGGAATTTTGGCGAGCGCAGTGAGTACCATTATTAGCTATTTGTGGATGAGTTTTAGGTATTTCTTAGCTTCTCAGAAGATTCTAAGTATTAAGTTTAATATTAGTTATTTTATTAAAGGATGTACCGTATCATTTTTGATGTACTTGATGCTAATGAATATTGGAAGGTCTGGGAGTAATGCATTTGATCTTTTATATTTTACATTATTAGGTCTTTCATTAACTTCTATTTTATTATTTTTTCTTGATAAGAAAATTAGAGTGTTGTTGTTAAAGAAATGTGGGTATTAACAAGTTAATAATATTTTTATTGTCGGATTTATATCATTAAAACATTAAGGATTTTTACTGGTTTCGTAGACGTATTTTGATGTATTTTGATGTATTTAGATTGTAGAGTGGATGATATTTTCTACAATTAGCTATTTTATATGTATTTTTATTGGGTGGATGTATGAGCAGTCAACGATTGTTTGAGTTAGACGCATTAAGGGGAATTGCAGCATTTTCAGTTGTTTTATTTCATTATTTATTTAGGTATGACGGAATTTATGGGCATGATACATTAAACGTCACTTGGTTTGAATTTGGGAAGTACGGAGTTCAATTATTTTTTATGGTGAGTGGTTTTGTAATATTTTGGACGTTAAGTAGGACGAAGAGGCCATTAGATTTTCTGGTGTCGAGATTTTCAAGACTATACCCAGTCTACTGGGTTGCTCTAGCCATAACTTTTGTTTCTGTTACTGTCCTTGGCTTAGAGGGCCGAGAGTCATCTCTATTTGACGCATTCTCTAATATGTTAATGTTTCATGAGTATTTTTTAATTCCTCATGTCGATGGTGTTTATTGGACGTTAACAGTTGAGCTTACATTTTATTTATGGATGTTTATATTATACTGCAGTTCAAACTTGGAGAGAGTTGAAGGGTTTTCTATTGTGATACTAGTCTTTTCGATGTTGTATTGTGTAGATCTTATACATATTCCATACGTCATACGAAAAATACTATTGATGAATTATTTGCCTTTTTTCTTGGCAGGAATTTGTTTTTATAAAATTATTAACACTTGTGAGAATAAACTGACTCGTGTTGCTCTATTTATTTCATTGTTTTCTGTAATATTTATTTATTCTGTTAATGAGTTTTTTATCTTTCTTTCTTTTTATATTATATTTTTTTTAGCCTTGAATGGGTCTCTTAGTATTCTAGCCTGTAAACCTCTGATATTTCTGGGTAGTATTTCTTATTCATTGTATCTGTTGCATCAAAATATTGGTTATATTGTAATTAATCTATTTTATGATATTGATCTATCTCCTATCTTGGGGGTTGTAACGGCAATAATAGTATCTGTATTTCTAGCATCACTGATTACTAGATATGTAGAAAAACCCTCCTTGGATTTCATACGAAATAAATATAAAGAAATAATTAAAAATTAATTTACTACCTTTTGTTTTAAAATATTATTCCTGTATTCTTATGTGAAATTCACCTAGGGTCCAAAAACTAACTTCGTCTAGAAAGATGGGAGTTGATACTATGTTAGGCAAAGAGTCTTTTGCTAATGTTGGATGACAGCGATTTTCTGTGCGCTATAGTGTTCAGTTTATTGCAATTCAGCAGATTTACTATTCTGTAATTGTTATAGGTCACAAGGAATTTTACTTGTGCATAAGTAAATTGAATTTATTTAATGCGTATTATTTAAAATCACATTTTATTATACTAAATATATTAATAATATATATTGCTGGATGTGCATGTCAGATATTAAGTTAAGCAGATTGTATTATATGGATTTGTTGCGTGGACTATTAATGCTATTAGGGGTAGTTCTTCATACGTTAGCAATTTTTTCTATTGACTACGCTTGGAAAATATCTTCTCCTGAAAAAGTACCATATGCAGGATATATTATTGATGTTATCCATTCGTTTAGAATGCCTGCATTTTTTATAATTGCTGGTTTTTTTACTTCATTAATTTTAGTAAGAAAGAGTAGATCGTCATATGTTAGGTTACGTCTTCGCCGGCTTGGAATACCTTTATTATTTGTTGGAATAATAATAAATATTCCTATGTCATTTCTACTTACAGATTCTCCTGCCACAGTTGGTTGGATAGATTATTTAGGAAGAGGTTTGTGGCTAGGGCATTTGTGGTTTTTAAGTGTTCTTGTTTTGTATTCTATGTTGGCTGCTTATTTTTGGCCGTTTATCTCAGATGTACTTAAGAGAAATAATATTCTTATTAATCTATCGATTATGCTTCTCGCACTTTTGTCTTATCCTATCCTTATAAGAATTGGTTGGAGATTGGATTTGTATGATGTACATCTTTTTGTTTTTGCTACTGAAAATATATTTAAATATCTTCCTTATTTTATTGTAGGGATTATGTACTATTACACCTCTAAGGATGGGGTCCTGATTGACAAGTATAAAACACTTGTTTTTATAACGATTATTTTTGTTTTCCTGTGGAAATATTTCCCTGATGGGGTTGTTGGTGATATTTTTGAGTTTGTTTCTAGCTTGATGATCAGCTTTAGTATTTTTTCTATGATGAGTATAATTATGGAAGGTCGGGATTTTCCTTGGGTTAAAAAATTAGCTGATTCGAGCTATACAATATTTATAACTCACCAACCAATAATTATTATATTGGGGCTGTATCTGGTCGATATTAGTATTAATGTTAATTTGAAAGTATTATTAATTTTAGTTATTACTACCACGATTTGTTTGTTAATTCATAAGTATTGTAAGCGCCTAACCAAGCACCTTCTTCAATAACTTACGTATAGCCGTATGATTCATCTTACATTATTTGAGGTGAATATTATGAAACGCACAAAACAACAATGGCTTGAATTGATTCAGGCGCAACAAACCAGTGACTTATCCATCATCGACTTCTGTCGCGAACAAGATCTTCCTTTAAATAATTTCTATGCTCGGCGCAGTGACTGGCTCAAATCTAAGCGCACGGAAACTAACATTAATTCCTCTGCCTTTAGTAAGGTAACCGTCGCCGAGAAATCTAAATTTCCAACAACGGCGATTACCCTCAATATCGGCAAAGCAACCTTATCCATTCCAAGTTCAACAGATGTCGCTTGGTTAGCAAAATTAATAGAGCAATTCGCATGAGAATGTTTGTTGATGCCCCAGAGATTTATTTGCATCGTGACCCTGTCGATTTTCGTAAACAGATCAATGGCCTTACCGCCATAGTCGAACTCGAAATGAAACAATCGCTCAATACGGGCGCATTGTTTTTGTTTTGCAGCAAGCGTCGCGACAAATTGAAACTCCTGTATTGGGACAAAACAGGCTTCTGCCTTTGGTATAAGCGCCTTGAAAGCGACAAGTTCAAATGGCCAAAAAAGCATGAGCTAGACACGATCAACATCAGTGAAGAGCAGTTGCATTGGCTATTGCGTGGTTTTGATATTAAGGCCATGAAAGCTCATGAATCTATTGAATTTGACTCGGTTTATCTCGATGAATGAGGTAAAATAACAGCATGAGAAACGCTGATGAAACTCAAGAGTTTACCGAATTAAAACAACGCCTTTCCGCGTTGGAGTTACAGCTGTCTGAACAAAAGATTACGCTTCAAAAACAAGATGATTCTCTCGAAAATAAAGATCATAAAATCCAGACGTTAGAAGAATATATTCGCTACATGCTGCAGCAACGCTTTGGCTCATCGAGTGAAAAACTGAGCGACGATCAGATCAATTTATTCGATGAGGCTGAATTATTAAGTGACGATGATGCGCCTGAAGAAGAAAGCACAAGCGTTCCTGCTCATAAACGTAAGAAAAAACGTGCTTCGATTCCCGCGGAATTACCACGTGTTAACGTTATTCATGATTTAAGTGAAGCAGAAAAAGTTTGCCCGTACGATGGAACAGCATTGCGTCATTTTGGTAATGAAACATCGGAGCAGCTCGATTACATCCCAGCTCAAATGAATGTCTTACAGCACGTTCGCCGAAAATACACCTGCCCTTGCTGCAATAATTATATGGTCACCGCTAATAAACCCGCGCAGCCGATTGAGAAATCCATCGCTTCTCCGGGTTTATTGGCGCAAGTTGCAACGCATAAATACTGTGATGCCTTGCCCTTATATCGCCAAGCGCAGATGTTCAAGCGCTTTGGAGTTGAACTTGATCGCACAAGTTTAGCGAACTGGATGATTAAATGCGGCTTCCTAATTCAACCGCTGATTAACTTGTTATATGAGCATGCTCGTGAAGGTTCACTGCTTCATATGGATGAAACAGTCTTACAAGTGCTTAAAGAAAGCGAGCGGTCCGCGCAGCAACAAAGCCGCATGTGGGTAATGACCAATAATGAAGCCAGCATGCGTATCACGTTATTTCATTACAGCCCGACGCGTAAAACCTGTGAAGCTGATTGGATGCTGGGTGATTTTAGCGGCGCGCTAATGACGGATGGTTATGCAGTTTACGATTCGGTTTGTAAAACTAAGCAGTTAGAAAATCTAGGCTGCTGGGCGCATGCACGACGTTATTTTAAAGAAGCTCGTGATGCGCAAGGTAAAGAAAAAGCAGGTAAAGCCAATACGGCATTAGCGTTTATTCAAAAGCTGTTTCGCATAGAAAAACTTAGCAAGAATAAATCGATAGACGAAAAATATCAGATAAGACAAGCGCAAACGGTGCCCTTACTCGATGAGTTGCGGCAATGGTTAGACAAAACGATTCAGCGGCCGATAAATTCAGAAAAACTCAAAAAATCAGTGACGTATTTAAACAACCAATGGCCAAAATTAATCCGGTATACGGAGAATGGCACGTGGCCAATTGATAATAATGCTGCTGAGAACGCAATTCGTCCCATGGTAGTTGGAAGAAAAAATTGGTTATTTGCAGCCACAGAAAAAGGCGCGAAGGCCAGTGCTAATCTTTATAGCTTGGTTGAGACTGCCAAAGCTAATAACGTTGAGCCGAGTGTTTATTTGAAAGAAGTATTCACGAGACTACCAGCAGCCACCTGTGTTGAAGATATTGAGGCATTACTGCCTTGGAATATTGCGAAGGTGGTTCGTTAGGCGCTTACGGATAACGTGCAACTATCTTATAGTAAAAGTTTACGCCAGCAAGGACGTAAGCTGCATGAAATTCTAAATTTTAATAACACGACTGAGACTAAGCTTGATGATATACGTCTTGTCGAATGGCGTAATAATGATTTGAAATTACTTAAAAATGCAACGATTCAATATGTCAATGAGCTTGAAGTTGATCTCGATATTAGTCCAGATGATCGTTCAGACTATAAAGAAATAATGTCCGATTTTAGAAAGTACACAGGTGATAATTTTTTATATTGGAATGTACGTGCAGTTAATAATAAAGAAAAATATCATGGCTGGAAGGATAATCTTGGGAATTCTTGGGACTTACCTTCAGAATGATAAATTTCGTGATTGTTTTAATTGGATGAATTTAAGCAGCGTTTTTATCACTCTATTCCATTTCTTACGTTAGGAAAGTAGAGTGAAATATCTTACGGAGTTTTATTATGAAATGTATAAAAGTGTTTTTAAATATAAGCAAGAAATTAATTAGTCGGCGTTACTTTTTGTTATTAATTGCAGGTATCCCGATATCATCTTCTTGGGCTATCACAGTCGATCTTACAAGAGGAGGTGAGTCAATTTCTATTTTACAATCCAGTATGTACCCAGAAACCATTGTTTTTAATAAAAATAATGGTCGATATCTATTGGGTTCATTCCGCGAAGGAAAAATTTATGAGCTAAATGATGAGGGGCTATATCGAGTATTGGTCGATGACGAAAGACTTAGTTCGATATTAGGTATTACCATCGATTATGAACGCAACCGAATTTATGTAACAAATGCTGATTTTGGGGCGAGTTTAAAATCACATAAGAATGGACCAAAAAAACTTGCTGCTGTTGGTATATATGAACTAAATAGTGGTAATGCAATTGATTATATTGACTTGGGGGATTTATTACCAAATAACTCGCACTTAACTAATGGCATTGCACTAGATACAGATGGAAATGTCTATGTCAGTGATAGTTTTTCTGCTGCTATATATAAAATTGATTTTAAGGGGAAGGCAAACGTATTTCTAAAAAATAAAGAGTTTGAAGGCGAGGGGATAAACTTGAATGGTATTGTTTATCATAATGGTGGGTTTTTGCTTGTTATAAATAAAAGAAATGGGCAGCTATACAAAATACCCTTAGATAAGCCTGAGGAGTTTATTAAGATAAAATCATCTGTAAAGCTCGTGGGGGGAGATGGTTTATTACTTGCTGACGATAATTCTTTACTCATCGTTGCCAATATTACATCAGGAATTAAGTCTAATTCGATTTATTCTGTTACAACTGAAGATAATTGGAATTCTATGGTGGTTGCCAATAGGCGCAAGTTAGATGATATCTATCCAACGACATTAGTTATAAAGGAAGGTAAGATTTTTGTTCTTCAATCCAGTCTTAATAAATTAATTACATCTTCTAAATTGGATAAAGAAAAACTTAGAAGTGATGTGATAATAACGCAAGTTGGAATTACTTCTCCGTAGGGATGTTTACGAAAACATTCAAGTTTTTACAATTGATCTCATATCGTGAGAGATTAACGCCCTGATCGTTAAGTGGGATGAAAATTAAATGTATAAGTAGGAGATTGTTATGACGAATAAAATATATCATGTGTCAAAATTTGGAATGATAAAATTGAGTATGCTGATTTTATCATTATTACCGATATCTAATGCATTTTCTACTGATCAGATATTGGCAGTAGGAATTGACCGAAAGTTTGGCTATAGTGACGAAGCAGAGGCATACGTATGGAAAGAAGGAGGGCATGATGAGGTGCTATTTTTTGATATTGACAATCAACTTGAGCCTCACTTAATTGGTAGTGTTGCAGTAGAGAATTCAATTTTTGGGCCTCCTACTAATATAGGAATAACCCCGGATCAAAAATTAGCTTTCATTGCAAACTCTGTTTCTACGACTGTTGATCCAGATCGTGATGAGCATTATGCAATGAAAAAATCCAGTTTTATAACTGTGGTCGACCTAACTACGAACCCCATAAAAGTAGTATCTAAGATAAAAGTTGGTGGCATGCCATCGGGTCTATCAATTGCTAAGTCAGGAAAATTCATGTTGGTTGCAAATCGTTCAGATTCTACAGTATCGTTGCTAACTATAGAAAATACGTCTGTAAAACTTGTTGATACGGTTAATGTGGGTGGGGAAGTTACTGCGGTTGCTATATCACCAGATGGACGAAACGCATTTGCGGTCAAAAATAAGCAGCATAAAGTAGCCATATTGAATATCAGTGAATCAGGTAAGGTCACTTATACTGGTGATGATATCCCTGTTGGACTCTATCCTTGGGGTATTGCTATATCTCAGGATGGGAATCAGGCTCTTGTCACTAATATTGGATTTAAAAGCGCTTCTGATGGAAATGCCGATACGGTAACTATCATAGATCTTGTGCATAGTCCTGCTCGAGTAAGTCAACACCTCACTGTTGGTGATGCGCCGGAAGGTATTGCGATTAGTCCCAATGGAAAATTTTCCGCAGTCCCGCTACTTGCCGGCAGTTTTGCGGTGCCATTGCAGTCGTGGTATCGACGAGAAGTTGGCGCTCTAAGCGTCTTACGCATAACTAGTGATGATGCCTCTATTATTACTACTATTGATGTGGGAAGCTTTCCTGAGGGCGTTGCATTTTCCAGTGATAGCAAGCATATTTATGTCGGTAATTTTGCAAGTGAATCTCTATCTATTATTAAATTAAACTCTAATGGTGAAGTTGAGTCGACGAAATATTTTCAATTGCCTGGGCCTCCAGCTTCGTTAAGAGTTGCAAATCAATAATCTATATTTAGTGAAAAGTAAGTGGCTTGCTAGGTACTGATCTTTATGCAGAAGTCTAGTTTCGGTTGAACACTGTTGTGAATTATTATCACCTTGGTGTTCAGCCCTTCCTAATATTAAGTCGACGCAGTGATGAGCTTCTTGGTATATCCCCAAGCTACTTTGACGTGCCCTTTTTCTAGGTTATCTTGCATGTTTTCTCGCACAGTAAGCCCATCCAGTAGCATAAGTATCAAATTTGATAGGGGTTCTGGAGATGAAACACCATAGTCTTTAAGGAAGCTAGATATAATATCAGCAAGCCAGTCTTTATGTGCAAGTGAAATAGCCCTGATCTTTGTCCCTATTTTAGGATACTCCTCTGAGGCCTTGATAAACATGCATCCACGAAACTCTGGGCTGGAAAGCCAGATTTCATACCAATCAAATATTGCTTTTATTTTCGTCATGGCATTTTTTTTTCTTGCCACAGATTCGAGAATGTTGACACGCAACTTTTGGTCTTGCCTTACAAGAACGCTCTCAATTAAAAACTCTTTTGAGGGGAAGTATTTGTAAAAAGTCATTTTCGCCACATTTGATTGGCTAATAATGGCGTCTACTCCAACTGCATGATAGCCTTTGGCTGAAAACAGAGTTGAAGCCGCATCAAGGATTGCTGTTTCTTTTTGACTCATTGACATCTGCCTGTAATATTAGAAGAGTAAACTAACACACGAAAATATGAATTAATATAACGTGATTATTTTCATAAATAGTAATGTTGGACTGAAATTAGTCCAGTTTTGCCGGTTACACCATAGTACAACGCCTTCGAATAATTCACCAATATTATCACCTTACACAGGGAGTTATTAACAATACCTAATTTAGGTGAGTACCAGTTCAATTCGTCTTCTTTAGAATTTGATGTCTACTCTTACGTGGAATAAGTTGATGTTCAGATAAATATAAATCCACAGCCTTGTATTTATAATATCTATACGTTATTAAATATTTCACGTAGTGCTTAATGGTTGAACATAAAAAGTTAATTTGACGCTAATGTTCCTCTAACATATAGTACAGACCGTTCAGTATACACTTGATGTATGCTGCTAAACTGCCTCTCTTTGGTTCTTTTTAGAACGAAAGTATTACTGTTATGGATAATAGAGTTGTAGAGTGAAATGAATATAGATAATCCTAGAGAAAGCGTAATTGAATCAATAAAAACCAGTTTGCCACAAGAAGAGTGGGATAATAACTTTCAATTTGTTACTGAATTGAAGAATAAAATAAAATCTCATTCATTAATGACTAATAAAACTATAGGGCCTTTATCTTCTGGTCTTTATCCTTCTGATAAAATCCAGACGATTCATCTCGAATATCGTCATGCGATAGTACAAATTTTTACTGATGCGTTATTGATGGCTCAATTCCAAACACGTCATTTAGAACCAAGAATGTCAGCCGGTGCAAAAATGGGTCCCCGTTTCTTGCTAACACTTAATATTCTTGATGAATTTGGCTTTACACCTGGATTAGATGCAAATAATTATTATAGAGGACGCCATTGCTTGGCGCATTATAATCTTTATGAAAAACTATTAGGGGAGCTTGGTATTCTCGAACAGGAGCGCCTAAATTTTCTTCCTAGTAAAATTTCAACTGAAGTAAGACTTTTCCTAGAATCTTCTTACGATGATTATGTTGGTTTACTTGCTTTAATGGCCGTAGCTGAAGAACAAGTTATTCTTTTTAGCCCAGTTCTGAGAAAATCAGTAGAAAGTCTAGGCTGCGACGTTTCTCAGGGCTATTACAAGGTGCACGGAACTACGGATGATGTAGATACTGATGGTGCCGACGATGATCATGAAGATGATCTATGGATTGCTGTTGCGCAAGCTTGTAGACCTAAAGATTACGTAAGAATTACAGCCCTTTGCCTCGAATACTGCGATTTATGGAATAGCTTTTGGGATTGCCAAAGCTTAACTAGTACTAGTGAAATTTATTGTGCTGCAATATTGTAGTGGTGCAGTGAATTTGGACACTACACCATTGAAGCTATTGTCATTAAGCCACTATAACCCCCTATGTCAGGATTGTTGTCACCCCTTAAATACCATGCTATCTGAGAGTTTTTCAAATGGCTAAATAGAGGGTTTTCAGTTTTTTAGGAAGTTTTCGCAGATCAATAAATATCAGGATATGGGTTTGACAAAATAG
>JAESQF010000109.1 GCA_016765295.1 Oleispira sp. | reverse complement strand
TTTTAGTTTTAGTTTTAGTTTTAGTTTTAGTTTTAGTTTTAGTTTTTTTAAAAATATAATTGCGCTTGCAATTGGATATTACGGCCAGGGTTCGGGGCAAATTCTTTTAGATAAGACACGTGATTCGTACCTGAGCTATTAAATACGTTATTAATGGCTAAACTGGTGGTGAGTTCTTTCTGAAATACTCGAGAGATGTAATCAGCTTTCAAGTTCAGCTTCTGAAAACCGGGTGTTGAAGTTTCATTACGGGCGGTACGATCTTGCTCAGCGAGCCAAAAATTTTCCACAGCCAATAGCCAGTTATCTTTTTGCCACTTAATATGTAACGAGGCCGTCGCAGGAGGTAAGCGAGGAATGTACTTATCATCACCTTCTAATAGTTCTGCTCGCACAGCATCAAAATTAAGTACCGTTGATAGCGTATTATTTATCTGCTGCTCCCAGCTAAATTCAAAGCCAAAAAATCGTGCATCTTTTTGCTCATATCGATACACCGCATTACCATGGTAAGGATCCGTTGTATCTTTCAAGTCGTTATAAATAAAATCGTTGAAAAAATAATGATAGACCGACGTTTTAATGAAATAATTTCCACCCGTTATATTCCATACCACATCCGCGGTATATGCGGTTTCTTCGTGCAAATCGATATTGTCTAACTGATAAGAAAAGGTCGCATGATGATCACCATTCCAATACATCTCTTCCGCATCGGGTGCTCTTTGCGCACGGGATAGGCTCAACGACAAACGCTGATCATTGCTTATGTTCCAAATACTGGCGGCGGAAAAGGTCATCGGTAAAAAATTTTTCTCAGCATAATAATCTTGCGAACGCCTAGACGAAGGCTGTATCGAAACGGGATCAGCGGTAATTGTTTTCGTATCAATACGAGCACCAAATTCAAATAGCCCATCACCTATACCAGCAATTCCCCAAGGCTTATTTTCAACTAAAAAATAACCAATATTAGTACTTTTAGTAATAGGCATTGGCGTATCATGTACAAACTGCAGGCCTTCTTGCTGGGTAAATAAATTTCCTTGCTCACCATGCCAGCTCTGATCGCTGTAATCAGGAATTTGAGAGCAGCCACTATGGTCATGGCACAATTTTATTTCTTGTTGCGAGAATTGAATCCCTATCGTTCCTTGCCAACCGGCAAAACTTGCGTGCTGCAGTTTGGAGTTAGCTTCGAAAGATTCTTTATCAAACAATCCTTCGGTCACCGGCAACGTCAGCTCATCGTGCTCGTAGTCAATGTGCGATAAATGCGTCTCCCAACGATCAATGCCCGCAACCGGATTTAGCCAAGCAGCCGACAACTGTGAACGCATTTGCTTAGGGCGCACACGTGTTTCCGAATCGTTCGGATTAGGCACGCCATAATCTTGATCAAGGGAATGAAGACTCATGCCAATAAAACCGTGTTCATCCGACGTTCGACTAATACCAATACCGCCGCCTTGGCTTTTGGTATCACTATTCTCAACACGACCCTCACTGCTGTGATAATCATTCGATGATTTATCAAAACCATTTATATGCATGGCCCAACGACCATTACCCGCATTCACCTCCGCCGCTAATACCTGCGCGTTATCATTACTGCTAATGCCTGCCTTCACACTGCCTTGAACTTCTTCAATCGGCGATTGATGAATGCTGCGATCCAATACATTCACAATGCCGCCAATAGCACCACTGCCATACAACACAGTAGCCGGCCCTAAAATCACCTCGACCTGCTGAGAATTAGTAATCTCTACCATCGGCGCATGGTCAGAACTCATTGCCGATAAATCCGAACTGTCTTGGCCATTAACCAGCGTTTTTACCCGACTGCCAGACAACCCCCTTAAGACAGGCCGACCTACCCCAGGGCCAAAAGAAGCGTTACTAATACCTGGCTGCTGCTCTAATAATTCGCCTAAAGATTTGGCTTGGCTTTTTTTCAGAGCCTCTTCGTCGACAACCAAAACGGGTTGCACGATATTGCGCATCGATGACTGATGCGTAGACTTCACCACCACCGTATCCAGCTCGACTGCATGGGCAAGCGGGATAAATAATGCGACACACATAATACGAGCTAAATTAAAACGATATAACATAACACTATTCACTTAAATTAAGAGAAGAACAAATTAAGAAGAAACCCAATACAACTTATTGCCAAGCCGGAAAAGGATCATCCAGTTTCAGCCAAGATGATTGCCCTTTTAAGACTTCCTCTTCGCTCAGTAAGCATTCATCTAACGACTTTCGCATTGCAGCGACATCAATGTGCTGACCAATGAAAACCAGCTCTTGGCGCATATCACCAAAAGGTTCTTCCCATAAAGACTCGATGTAAGACAACGATTCCTCGTCTTGTGGCCACTCATTTTCTGGCACGGCTTTCCAGAACATACCTGCTGGGCCATGGTGTGCGATTCCTCCCGCTTGATGCCAATTGCCAGCAATCTGCGGACGGCTAGCCAACCAAAAATAACCTTTTGAACGTATCAACTTACCTTGAGGCCAATCTTGATAAAGAAAATCAAAAAACTTTTGCGGATGAAAAGGACGTCGCGCTTGATAACTAAAGCTGCTGATACCGTACTCTTCTGTTTCTGGAACATGTTCACCGCGCATTTCTTTCAGCCAGCCGGGATCTTGCTTAGCACGCTCGAAGCTAAAAGCTTGTGTATTCAACAGTTTGTCTAAAGGCACCTGTCCATGATCAGCAATAATTTGTTCAGCCACAGGATTTAGACTGGTTAAAATCCCTTGCAGCTCGACTAATTGATCAGCGCTAATCAAGTCGGATTTACTAATAATTAATTTATCGCAGAACTCAATTTGATCGACCAAAAGATCGGCTACGTTACGCTGATCTTCTTCTCCCAATGATTCGTCAGTTTCTACCAGTTGTTTTGCTTCATTGAAGTCACGCAAAAAGTTAAAGGCATCGACCATCGTCACCATCGTATCAAGGCGCACAATATCAGTAAGACTTACACCCTGATCATCTTCAAAGGTGAAGGTTTCGGCAACGGGCAAAGGCTCCGAAATTCCCGTAGACTCAATCACTAAATAATCGAATCTGCGCTCTTTCGCCATCTTCGTCACCTCTTCTAGAAGGTCTTCACGTAAGGTGCAGCAAATACAACCATTGCTCATTTCCACGAGCTTTTCTTCTGTACGACTAAGCGTTACTGAATTCTTAATCTGCGTTGCATCGATATTGATTTCACTCATATCGTTAACAATCACCGCAATACGGCGGTTTTCCCGATTATGAAGAATATGGTTCAGCAACGTCGTTTTTCCGGCCCCAAGAAACCCAGATAAAACCGTTACTGGTAAGCGCTTATCGTTAGTACTCATGCTCTATCCTCTGTAAAGAAATGGAATGTTATAATATAACACTGTAAGATTCAATAAGAATATAAAGTCTCGCAGACATTTCTCCCCGTGATATTCGTTAACTCCTAAATCAGCTCTTGGCTTACTGCTTTGCTTTCCAGATCAATAGCTCTTCTTTGGAAACCCCCATACCTGCAATATTAAAAGGCTCTAGGTTTTCTAGATCTAGGTGCACATCTAGCATGAACTTCTTTTGATGTTCCGAAGGAATCTCATCTTTACTAAAAGTCTCTATGCGCTTTTGAATAGCAGAACCGGTTGCTAAATTACGAACTATTTCGCTAATTAATATTCGCCTTTGTCCTCGATAACGTACTCTAAGNGTATCNATNCCCATNGCNTCNACGACTACACNCTNCTCATATAAAAGGAATTGCTCACAACTGCGAATATACGAGCGGATAAATAACTCNACCATCGGCCTTTCATTATTCAATTCATAACANGNAATCATGGCAGANGCATAATCATCTTTATCNANATCNATAAANGATAACGGNGATAANTTNTTTCNAACNAAAGGAATATTCGCACTNAANCGAGCCGTTCTTTTATTCACATCGATAAACGCTTGCAAGTAAGCAATGTGAATCAANAAANAGAAGCTCTGCTCAAAAGGATCATTAATCGCCGCCGCNTTATTNANAATCAACTGAANNTGCTGCTCTAAACGCGGNTTACCTTCCATTGGAATATANGTCGATGAAGTAATTCTTACACCGTCATTCCTTATAATACCCGCAGCACCATTGGGTACTAAACCTTCAGCCAATAAATAATGCATAGTGCGAATATTTTCTACACCAGTGCTTTTCTCAAGAGTCTCTATACGGTTTATTCCTTCTACCNAAAAGTTGATTGCATCNTTGTGGTTTAGAATCATTACCTTATCGGCATCTATTTTATCGTCGGCTGACATACCTTGTAATAACAACTTTTCAGTTTCTGCCAAACTATAGGTATTGCCTTCAAGTCTTGAAGAGTGATAACTCAAATCNATTAATAAACGATTAAATATTTGNTTNGCGTAAGTCCCNGCTGGCATTCCTACATTTAAACGCTGGCCAATTTCGTGCAGTTGATTTCGTTCTTCNACATTAAGATAAAACGAGGTATTCGGCTGATAGCTTTCTAGCCATTCATAACGATAAGTACAAGGTCGCCTTTCGTATAATGGTGCGCGAATTTTATTGATTACTTGCTGACTTGCCGCAGAAAATACTGATGATGAATTTGTTGGGGAAACAGTCGCTTTATATTCAGCACTGTCCTCTGAAATCAAGGGATCGTGTATTAAAGAGTCTTGACCACCTTGCCCGTCTTGAAAAGCATAATGATAGCGTCGGCCTTTGCGCTCACCGCTTGCTACAATTAACCCCTGCTCAACCAGCTTTGATAACCAACGTCTTAAGGTTCTATCAGGAGTATCTAAGCCATCAGCAATGGCCGAGAAAGCAGCGGGAGCGGTGAATTGTTTAAGATGATTGAGCAACAAATTCTGTTCGTCTGACATATCGGCCACATTTACTTATAAAACGTTAATATGGCCAATATAATAGCAACAACACTCTACTTCCGATACTTATCGGCCAAATAAGAGTAATAATGGCCAATAAAGTCAGTTACTATCGGCCATTATTATTTTATCGGCCACATATGCAGTAGACCTACTACTAATAAAAAACCTAAAACCCATCAACCCGAGTCAACAAAACATAGCCATATATCACCAATAGGTAAATCACACCTGTTAATAATAAAAACACAAAACGGGAGTTTAGTTTCTTGGCTATACCGAGAGACTTAGTACTCGATAAGAATATAAATATTGAAACACCCGCAATGATCACTTGAGATGCAAACCAAACCATTTCAGGCATACCTAACCCATGCATCAAACCAGAACTAAACCGCAAGCAATAATCAACGACAACCAGTAATAACAAACCACCAAGAAAAATGGCCAATGAGCGTAAATAGGCTTTCTTAATTTCCACTAGCACTTCCATCCTTAGAATATTGTAGCAACTCAGCGAGCAATATTTAATCTAAGAGTATTCATAACATGAACCCTCTGTTTTTCTGAAACCCCAGCTTCAATCATGCGTTCATTGATATTTGATACGGCCTGTTTAACTTGATCAAATATTTCAGGTAGCTGCTTAATTAATACCGTCGAGTGAGAAACCGCCGCCTCAAAATCAGCATAAGTGAATTCGTCTCTTTTGCCATTAATAGTAAGTTGGTGGCGCTCTACCCACGGAGATCCTGGCTTGTAGCTATACGCGATATCAAAAGCGGGAGACAATGCCCATTTACCATCGTTATAAATAAATCCGAAGTTCTTAGTATGATCATCGTGATTTCTTGCCAGCACATTAAAAATCATTCGGCGAATTAATTGCAATGCGTCAGAGAGAGGGAGTTTTAAAGTCCTCATCACTGATAACATTTGTTCATAACTGTAACTTCCTGCATTTTTGAAATCAGCATGATCCATCGCGCATAAACTTTGGTAATGGATTTTATTACCGTCAACACGGTCAAAACGTTTTGTCATGAAGTGGGCTCGCCCACCTTCCTCTAACAATTCGCAGGGCATCATATCAATTCCAGCATCAACCGCCGCTAAATAATAAGCGTATTCAAGTCGTCCGTATCCCTGCGGATCACCAAAAACTTCAGAACGACTTGATCGCTCTTTTACGCCATCAAACTTAATAAGATAATGCTCAAATCCTTTAGGAAGCTTTCTTTGGCCCGAAAGAATGGTATCTCTACTCTCGTTAATACCAATAACGGCCTTTGCTCGGGCTCCGCCTGCTGAAGTACCTACCAGTAAAATTTCGGCTAAACCTTCATCAGAAACATCAGCCTTCATGTTATTTCTGATATCCAAAACGCTTTGAGCTAAATTAACCAACTCAGCCAGTTCGATATTATCAGGGCCAGATTCTTTAATTAAGGCAGGCTTATACTCCAATGCACCCATACCTCTTGAGCCCGTGTACATAAGTCTTTCCAGTGAAGAGAACTCATGGGATTGACGGCCATTACGAGCAAGCCAAGCATCGATAATCGAATTACCAAAATCATCAGGCAGTGTATCGGCTAACGCGCTCGGTAGGCCCTTGTACGTATCCCAAGGCAAGTGCGGGAAAGAGAATATCTGTTCGGTTAATGGAAGCTTTAAAGGCGAAATAGAAAATCCACTTTTTAGCCATTCAGGAGCATATTCAAAAGAAGTTACTTTTGTCTCAGGGTCATACAGTACCGCCCCAACAATATCACCGTCTAAATGCACCGTTCCGAAATTAGTAGACTCTACCATTCGAGATCATCCTTATCAGCATCATTGTTAGTCGTGGTTGAGGCTCTAACCCTCTTACGAGACTTACCCTTAGTGCTGACAATTTGCATAGGGCTTAGCTTTTGCTCAGGTACAGCCGCGACAATACCGTCTAAGAGATCTAAGGCCTCAAAGATTGAAAATAAGGCTCCAGCACCAACCCCTTCTTTGCCAGCAATAATTCGGAGATAGGTAGATTTAGAAATCCCTGCCTCTTGAACCAATTCGCTTTGCTGGATGCCCTTTGAAATCCTTATAGATTCTATCCGGCTACCCAGGTTGAGTAGGGCTTTCTTAACAATAGGTGTTGCCATAATGGTGAGCCTTAACTTTCAGATCTGACGATTTAACCGTTTTAAAGGCTATAACTAATCATATATGACGATTAATGATAATGCCACAGTACCGACAGACTTCTCCTTACTTAATACATCATATCTGAAGTATTAATGGACTTAATCCACATAAAGTATTAAATCTGACGAATTAGTATTTATATGAGTAACTAACAAGCTCTGCTTGCTTCATATCAGCCACATTGTCGTAATAATTCGATATTTGGTATGAACCTTCACCAAAAACATTGGCGTCGATTCACCCCTCCGCCCTATTGCTAATCCTCCCCTGCCCCCATAAGTTATACCTATCTAAATATAAGAATAAATACAAAAAATATAAGAATAGGATATTCACCATGAACGAATTTACAGTCAACAGCATGACAAACGATGCAATGGGCGATTGTGACGCCACCGCACTCGCTAAAAAAATTGCAGATAAAGAAGTAAGCGCCTCGGAAGTACTAGAAGCCGCCATTACCCGAGCTGAATTAGTAAACCCCAAGCTAAACGCCATCGTTACCGATTCTTTTGCCTTATCTTGCGAGCAGGCCCGCCAGAATACTCAAAGTCACTCAGGCAAAGGCGCTTTTGCCGGCGTACCGACCTTTATAAAAGATAATACAGACGTAAAAGGACTGCCCACCTTATTCAGCAGTAACGCAGTCTCCAACAGGCCCGCTAAAAAGAATGCTGAGTTCACCGATCAAATGTTATCAACAGGCCTAACGATCTTAGGCAAAAGCACACTGCCTGAATTTGGCATACTGCCAACAACAGAATCCGTAGCGCAAGGTGCGACCCGTAACCCATGGAATACTAATCACTCAAGTGGTGGTTCATCCGGTGGTGCCGCTGCATTAGTCGCGGCAGGCGTTGTACCCATCGTTCACGGTAATGACGGTGGTGGCTCAATACGCATCCCCGCTGCTTGCTGTGGTTTAGTCGGTTTAAAACCGACCCGCAATCGACTGGTTAACATGCATGGCACAGATGCCCTGCCGATTAATGTCGGCCACGAGGGTGTAATAACGCGCAGCGTAAGAGATACCGCGCTATTCATGGCCGAGGCAGAGAAACATTTTCGCAATCCCAAACTGGTAGAACTAGGCCATGTGCAAGCACCGGGTAAAAAGCGCTTACGCATTGGTTTAATTACCGGAGCGATAAAAGGCATAGCCATCCAGCCCGATGTGCAGCGTACACTTAACGAGACAGGCTTACTGTGTGAAAGCCTAGGCCACAGTGTCGAAGAAATTTCTTTCCCGTTTGAAGATCGAATTGCCGACGACTTTATCACCTACTACTCATTCTTATTTTTCTCAATGCATCGCTTTGGAAAATTCGTAATCGGCCCAGGCTTTGATAGCTCTAAGGTAGATAAACTGTGCGCCCACCTGAGTAATAGCTTTATCGGCAATATGGGTAAATTTCCTTTTGTGGTAAGACGCTTAAAAAATGCCATTAAAGTGACCCGTGAATTGCACAAGCATTACGATGTATTGTTATGCCCCACACTTTCATCGTCCGCGCCCAAGATTAACTTCATCTACAATCAAGCTCTGCCTGCCAGCACCATGATTAAAAACATGACCGAGTTTGCCCCCTTCGCCGCCTTGCAAAATATTACTGGTGAACCCGCAATTTCATTGCCAATGGGTACTAGCGATAATGGCTTACCGATTGGTATGCAATTTTCAGCAGGTTACGGAGAAGATAAAACATTGCTCGAACTCGCTTACGAACTAGAAGAAGCGAAAGCCTGGAAACACATTCACGAACAAGTCGCGAAAAAGAAAACAAGAAGATCAACAAGATCTACAAAATCCAAAGCAGGTATTAGCTAATGACAAAGCTCGGCGCACGCAGCAGTACAGATGATGTTTTGCAAGGTAAAGACCTAACAGGAAGAACCGTAGTAATAACCGGTTCAAACTGTGGTATTGGTTTTGAAACTGCACAAGCATTAGCGGGCGCTGGGGCTAAAGTTATTTTTGCTTGCCGTAATGTAGAAAAAGGTGAAGAGGCTTTGCGTCGCTGCAAGGCCTTGCACCCACAAAGTGACCTTGCCTTTTTCCCGCTAGATCTCGCGTCCGCCGATAGCATTAAACACTTTTGTACTGAAGTAAAAGACGAAACCATCGATACGCTGATTTGCAATGCGGGCTTGGTGCCGACAAATTACCAAGAAACGAAAGAAGGTTTAGAAATGACCGTAGGCGTATGCCACTTCGGCCATTTTCTACTCACCCAGCTTTTATTGCCTCAGCTTTTAGAGACCAAGGTTTTAAATACTGATTCTTCAAAGAGAGTTTCACCGCGCGTAGTGATGGTTTCTAGCGAGTCTCATAGAATGCCTGCAAAGCTTAACTTCAATAAATTCCCGTTAAAGAAAACAGATACATTTATTCCACTAATGGCTTATGGCCAAGCCAAATTGTGTAATGCACTGTTTGCCAATGAACTGCAACGTCGCTTTGGTGATCAAGGCCTCACGGCTTGCTCGCTGCATCCAGGCGCACTGATTACTACTAGCTTTGGACGCGATTCAGGGTTTCTTTCTTTGGTGTTTAAACTGGTTAGCCCGTTAACTAAAAATCCAAATCAAGGCGCTGCAACAACTGTTTATTGTGCGAGCCATGAAAATACTGAAGAGTTAGCAGGGAAATACTTCTCTCATTGCAAGCCAGTGCGTAGCACCAAAGAAGCTAACAACCCAGAGACTGCAAGAAAGTTATGGGAAGTGAGTGAAGAGTGGGTGACGGATGAAATATAGCCCATTATTGACATATTTTTTATAAAAACAATATTAAAGCTTGAAATTTTAATTTTCGTCTACATATCTGTGATCATCAATAAAAATGATTCTCATAGGAAGCGATATGTTTAAAGGATTTAATCTTAACCTAGATAATACCGATGGGCTTCACTCATCAGATGAATATTCCAATATTCTTAAGAGTAGAGAACAAAATATTCAATCATCACTCGATAAATATCTAATGAGTGATGGAAGCATCGATGCAAGTGAATTATCTCTTGCGTGGTTTCCGGAAATCACTTCTCCTCATGTTTTTATATCTCACTCACATCAAGATGTAGAACTTGCTAAAAAATTAGCAGACTGGCTTTATGATAAATTTAAAATAATGTCTTTCATAGATTCTGAAGTGTGGGGGTATTCCGAAAACCTATTAAAACAGATTGATAATGAATATGCTTATCAGCCTGAATCAGGTACGTATCGTTACAGCATTAGGAATCTAACGACTAGCCATGTACACATGATGTTATCTAGTGCTTTAAACTCAATGATAAATCAATCAGAATGTTTAATATTCTTAAATACAAATAATGCTATTAGTGACATCACTTCACTAGGCTATGATAATAAGGATCGTACATCTTCACCATGGATAATGTCCGAACTACATACTAGTGCAATAATTCAGAAAAAAATGGATATTGGTAGAGAAAATCTAACTAAAGCAGCAGGTCTTGAATCTCGCAGCTTAGAGGAAAGCGCAATGGATTCATCACTTCCAAAATTTGAATACGCTGTAGATCTCAATCATTTACACAAATTAGATATCAATGCATTGAGCAGTTGGTCGAAGAACACTTCAGATGAAGGATACTACGCACTTACAGAGCTCTACAACTCATATGGTGGAGAGTCTTTAACAAATATCAAACAATATGAACCTACATTCCTAGAAAACTAATAAGGATCAAACATGAACGAAAATAAAATAAAACACCTTGAGTTCATTCAAAATGTGATTACCAGAATGAATTCAAACTCATTTCTGATTAAGGGCTGGGGACTTACCCTAGTATCAGCATTATTTGCTCTTGCTTCAGCAAGCAAAAATTTAGATTTTGTTTTTATAACAGGCATAGTATTGGTAGTATTTTGGATTCTAGATGGTTTCTTCATTTCAATAGAAAGAAAATATCGCGATCTTTATAATCACGTACGAGTAAAAAAAGATAATGAAATAGATTTCAGTATGAAAACTTCAGATCACGACAATTACAAAAACTCTTGGAGAGGAGGGATTCTATCAAAGACATTAATCCCCTATTACGGAATAGCTATTAGCACTTCCATAATAGTATTTAGTATTATTAAGTGTAATTAATTTAAAGCATATGCTAATTTTCTAGTTCATGGTCAGCTCATAATTTTCTAATCGAAACCATTTATGAACTGACCTATAACTCATGACTACTCAATTAATGCAATTCGCTCTTGAATATACTCTGATATTTTCTCAGGTGAAGTAGCCTGCCCATCTATATAGCCATCAATTTTAAATATTCCTTCAACCTCACCCTCCCCCATCTTAACAAGCATAATTCTTTTATTTTTCTTTTCCATCAACAACTCTCTAACCACTCTAAACTCAAGCCCACACCATTCTTTCTCATCATATTCTTTACAGATAAATACAACAATCATCTTCGAATTTTCTTTATAGATCTTTTGCAGTAGTTTATCTAAATTTGGACGAGCAAGTTGAGATTTATAGTTATCATCATAAAAAAATGTATCTTTACCCAGAGCCAAATGTAATTCTTTCGTAATATCTAGAACCTTATCTCGGACCTCACTTGGAAATGATAGCGCGACTTGAAACTCATGACTTTCAATATCCACAAGTTCTTTATCTTTTAATAAACCCATCTCAACTGCACTTAGTTTTTTTCTTATAAGAATATGACTCCCCATCCAACTAGATATTATTATAGTTTTCTCAATTTTCTCCATATATGCTAAAGAAATAATAAATTCATAATATTTAACACAATAATGACTTTCTATAAACGATGGATCCAATAGGTTTTCAATATTATAACCATCATTAAGCTTACTTAAGATTATTTTTTTAACCCTATCGTAAATTACACGATCAATTACATGAACCTCATTACCTCCTCCCACTGACAAAGAAGATGAATCTATATCTACAATATAATCATCAACCACCCCATCAAACTTTATTTCAAACATAACATCTTCAATACCATATTTTTCATCATCAATAATCAAGAAACATCTTTCCGAAGGGATTTTTGATAAAAATACATTCATGGATCCGATTATTTCAGTACACATCTTACAATAAGATATACACTCACTTTCATTCTTAGATGAAATATTTTTTGAATCAATAAAACTTGAAAAGAAATACTTCCACTGACTCTCTGACCAATTTAAATCCAGCTTATCTATTATTATTTTCTTTACTTGACTACCATACATAAACACATCATATAGCTTAGCTCTAGAGAGCCCTTCGTATAAATTATGAATGCTAGAGAAATTCTTCCCCAAATAACTATATTTACTCTTACCATCTTGAATATTAACATGCTTGAAATATTTATCATCACCAAAAATTAGTTTACAAGAGGTATATAGAAAGTTTTTAATAACCCCTTCGGTGTGATCAGATATTTGCTCGACGTAGCGAAACTTAGTTTCTTTTCCAGCAAGAAATATATCATTACGTATCATTTCATAAAGTGCCACATCATTTGGATTCTGCTGTGTTTGAATATTTATATATCCAAATCTGTCTACAGATTCTGAAGTAATATCCAAGACTGCAGATTTTATTTGATCCGCTATAAACTCAAAAGCATCCTTTGCATGTCTAGATGTAAGTGAATACTGAATCGAATCTCTAGCTTTATTGTAATAATCCAATTTATAATAAAATTGATCTACTATTTCGTTATCAATATGATGTAGCTTCCATTTCTCTGTGATATTTTCAATTCCGTTTCTTTCAAATACTTCTAGTGTTCCATCTATATCAAACAATACAAAACTGAGAGTAGTTAATGCTTCAATCATATCATCAACAGCCTTATCTGTTTTTTGCTTTGATGATGGATCTATATCGAACCGATCATATAAAACCAATGCCTTATCAAGATTTTTGCGTTGATTCTCCGTAAAAAACATCTTCTTATCATTAATGAATGCCTTAATTTTTGAAAGAAATGCAGATTCAGACTTACTCACCTTAGACTCTACTAAAAATGTCTTTTTATGGGAGTAAATTTTCAACAGATAATCAGGTAAAATATATCCATAATCAGATTTTATTTTCGAAGCACACTTTTCAAGACTAGGGGACACACTCCAACTAAAGTCATTTGAGAAAGAAGAGTCACGTCTTCTAACTATCAACCCAGTTTCTTTTAATCTTAAAAAATAATGTTTATTTTCGGTAAATATCAACTCACGCTCACTAACACCATCCTGAGTGTACGTTACAACCAACAACTCTAAGCACTTTGCAATTTGCTCTGAGTTATATTTTTTAAATCTAGATTCCTTAAGAAGTTTTTTCATTGGAGACCAAAGAGCAGCTTCATTTTCAATTAGTGCCTTTATTTTACTTAAGTTATCTTCACTAATTTCTATTGGGGTACTAACAATAGCCATATTGTTATTTTCTAGTTCTTCAATAATCCTATTTAAGTAATCCCTATAATTTCCTTTACTTTCACTTTTACTGAATATTTTTTCAATAAATTCAATATCAATTTTTCTTGGAGATAAATCATAACAATAAGCTGATATTCTCTGATTAAAAACATCCCGTATAAACTCAGGAGTTGGAGGCGGCATGACTATTGGATTTGTATCAAAGAAGCCTGACATTTGTTGATGCTGAGACGCCTCTCGCTGCCACAAGGGAATCGCCGACACAATAAAACTCACATTACAATCGTTTCTTGTTAATTCATTCTTTAATATTTGTAGAGTACCGAGAAAATCATAAACCGTTTGATACTCAGTTCTATGTTTGTGGTAGTCATCAAGGAATATAACAACACCTGCTTTAAACTTACAAACCTCCTGGCATAATTCAATAACACGCTCTTCGTCAGCGCCATCCATCCTCACCGCCCTGCCACCAATTTCCTTAGATAACTCCTTCATCAATCTCAAAATAAATGAATCATAATAACCATTGCAATCAGGCTGCGCTCTAAGACACGTAATTCTAATTGGTAATATATTTTTATTTGCTAAATGGTATGACAAATAATCTTGAAGCGTCGTTTTACCATAACCAAAATCACCTACTAGCATATAGGCCGTATCAAAAATACTTGTCACACTATCAATTTTTTTTAAAAATGTTTGATAGGGCTGAGTTTTTACAACTATTTTCTCGTATAAAGACTCATCTACTTTTGATAAGCCATCTTTATTTCCAGGAAATGGGTTTCCCTTGAGATAAAATCTTTCCCACCAAGACTTGGTATCTTCAAGCTCTGGAAAATATTCAGGCTCTTCAATTTCTCTTTCATCTAAAATACTTGGAAATGCCAACAGTTCATCTTGTTTTTTCCCAATCTCTTTATTTAATTCATCTCTTTTATTAACTAGCTCTTTATTAGAACTTTCCATCTCACGCTTTATGCTTTCACCTTCAATAAGTTTTATTGCATCATAAGAATTAACCTTATCAATTCTATCTAACTCATCTATTGACAGTGAACTTTTAAAGTTAGAATCAAGCATCAGCTCGAGCTCTTCAATTTTATTACGCCCTAAATTTTCATATATAGGAATACTACCTATCTGAGTTTCAAGAGCCGACTTTGAAACACCATTTCTTATTTGATACTTAAAAAGAGCACTGCAAATCTCAGCTGGCTTTGGTTGCCCAAACTTTTTTGACAACTGGAAAATGAAATATTTTCTTATTTCAGTTTTTAGTATAGATTTAACTAAATCGTCACTAGTAAGTAACTTAAAATTTATTTTTATAAATTTCGTTATTGCTTCATCTCTATTCATTTACAACTAAATCCCTTTACGATCTCTATTTCTAATAGAAAACATTTTTTATATTTTTTAAAATAATCACTTTATTTGATAAGCTCTGTTTAAGAAAAACCCACCAATTCCACAAAACGTAGATTTCAACTTCAGAAGGATGTGCCAAATAAGTAACGCACAATCGCGTCGAGACATAATTAAAGATAACATACCACTACTTTCTTTATTTTTGAATACCGATACTGATTATTTTGATAGTTATTGATTTAGGTGAGAGCATCCTAGCTTCTTAGCACATTTTTGAGGTTAAGATGATAACTATTAGAATGAATGGCGAAGTGAGATTTTCCCCATACCCCATAGGTTCTATTTAGATTTACTTAATTTTGAAGCCTAACCATCAATTCACCCTAGGTGCCTGACTCTGCGGATGCCATTCCCACCACTCTTGCTGGCCTTCTTCCGTATCATCCTTCTTCTTCACAACATCCCAAGTCACAAAATAATCAGGATCAACAATATCGATATGATGCTCAGCATTTTTATAATGCCCTTTAGGGGCGATAAACCAAGCGTCTAAAGATGCAGGAATATGGAAGTTCGGCGTTTCTGCTTTTTTCGACTTTTTATCCTCTGCCTTACCATCAGTAGGAATGGCCATAAGCTTAATGGTCATACCTTCTTCCTTATCCACCGTGATGACGGTACCTGCATACTGAGCTTGCTTTAAAAGATCGCCATTAGTATTGATGTAGCTCAAGCCGATCAAACACGTTTTATTTAATACATCTTCAATTTTCATAATCTTTCTTTTCCAAAATACGTCTATTGCTACTTTCTATCTATATTCGTGACAATTATTTCTAATTATCCACAAAAAAGGTGGGCATTGCCCACCTTTCTTTTACTGACTAACTATTTAGCGACTAGTGATGACAAGCAGGTACAACACCTACTTGTGGCATATCGGCTAGGCCAACATCACGAGCGTGCTCTTCAAAGCCTTTGTTCTTCCAGAAGAATGCACCTGGCATAGTCGTTGGAATTACTAGGATGTAGAACAAGGCGCGACCGATCAATAAGCTAACGATCACAGCAGGGGCTGCGATTGCTGCAACCACTAGACCCAATGTCGTTTCGCTCAGTGCGATTGCAACGATTGCCATTAATAAGCCCGTTGCGGCCATCAATACGTTACGCAAAATGTAAGTCTTACCAAAGGTGGTTTGCTGCACATAATGCGCCGCTGCACCTTCGCCACTTTCGGTATTTAGATACTTAGCGTGGTTTAACAAACCTAGGCCTTCAGCGATTAAGCCCAGTGCTGCAAGACCAGCAGTGATCTGTAATAGATCTGATGCTAGTTCGGCATTTCCTGTTAGCGCTAGCGTTGGTACGGCTACTAAACCTAATACCACAGAACCTAAGCTAAACATTGTTCCGAAGAAGCTAGTGAATACCTGGCTATGATCCCAGAAAGGACGAGCCGGAATGCGGTAGCTGCGCACCATCCAATACAAACCGATAAGACCGGTGACGATAGCGAAGTAAGCTGCGCCTGTTTGTATTGCAGGAATCAGATCAGTAATCGCTGGAGCACTTATTTCTAAGTAGCCCATACCAAAACTTAGAACTTCAAGACCAGTGAATGCCGCAATACCGGTGAAGAACAACGCAACGCCTAACGCTTCACGACTTACCGGTGAATAACGCAAGTTGTTAAAGCCACGATAGAAACGCATCGGCTTACCAAGGTGCATGGTTGATAGAAGTAAACCAATCGCTTGCAAAGCCACCAGCAAGATTAATAACGGGATATAGGCCACGCTATTTTTAATCGCGACCAAACTTTCGATACCAAATACGCACCCTAAGAATAATAAGATAAACGCACCCATTGAAGCTTGGGTAAACAAGGTGAAGATCACTAATGGATTTTCACGGCTACTTAAACGGGCAAGGTTCCAAGATAACGCTTTGCCTTCTTTCTCGTCGACCACACTGCGGAAAGAACCATCTTCCTGCTTGTGATATTTAATCGGCATACTATCGGTACGCGCCATTTCGTTTGGCATACTTTTAGTTTGCTGGAAACGAATATTCGGATTGGTAATCGTAGGATCAGGGAAACCAGGAATGCTGGTTTTAACTTGCTCACGATTCTCTGGGGTATTTTCTACTACACCAAAGTTGAGTGCGTTACCTAAACAAGCGGATACACACGCTGGCTTAAGACCCACTTCTAAACGGTCGACACACATATTACATTTAGACACTTTGCCTTCAATCGGATCAAGCTGCGGTGCGTTGTATGGGCAAACCCAAGTACAGTAACCACAACCAAAACACGTTTCAGGATCTTGCAATACCGCGCCGTATTCTGCGTGCTTGGTATACGCCTTAGTCGGGCAACCTTTCATGCAGACTGGGTTATCGCAGTGATTACACGCCATGGAAATATTCATGCGCTTGTAATCTGGGTACGAGCCCCCTTCTACATAACCCACCGAGCGGAACGATAAGTGCGCGGGTAAATCATTTTTCTCACTACACGCCGCTTCGCATGCGTGGCAACCAATGCAGTTGTCGGCAGTAAAGTGAAAACCGTGTTGCTTGTTACGATTTGGGTTTTCACCCACCGTTGGGTTGCCGTTAATTTCTAACGAGCGGCCTTCAGCGACGGGAACATCTGAGATATTTAACAGATCAATCATAGTGCCGTAGCGGTTAGCTTCATGCACGACAGGATCGTTTAGCTTGGCATAGTCACGTTCGCCGGAACGTACTTCGAAAATTGGGCGCGGCGTAGGATCGAGATCACTATTATCGGTACCGACGGTATCGAGATAGTTACGGGCGATAAACCAAGGGTTGTATTTACGCAGGGTCTTTTGCAAGCCCGTCATGTTTTCTTCGCGCAAACCAATCTCTATCGCTGGCTTACCTGGAGTTGGATTACCCGCTGCGACTAGCGCTTCTTCATTGATTTCTTGTTTGTTACGAACAGAACCCACGTCGGCGCTATTGAAGCCACTGGCATTGCCAGAGGCATCGTAAAATTCAACTGTCTTTGTTTCTGTGGCTGCTTGTTCTTTATTAACTTTTATATTCATTTTCCAATCTCCTTTTATGCCGGCTTAGTAAGTACGACGTTCGACGTTTAATTGTGCAGCCATATCTTGATCAACTGCTTCGATACGAATAGAACCTTGCTTAAAGGCAGGCTGACGCGAGTGTGGGTCTAATAACCCTAAGCAAACTCGGTTAACACAATCGTGGAAGTGGAACGGAATAAAGACCGAGTTACGGGCAACCCGTTGAGTCAGCTGCACCATCACTACGGCATCACCGCGACGACTGACAATGCGCACGTAAGAACCGTGTTTTACATTCAGCTCAGCGCCGGCATCTGGATTCATTTCCATATACGGGGTTGGGCTGTACTTGTTCATGTTGCCCATCTTGCCGGTACGGGTACGGGTGTGGAAATGTTCCACTACGCGGCCCGAGTTCATCCAGAAAGGGTATTCGGTACAAGGCACTTCGTTATTATCAACGAACGGTAACGGTACTAGGTTCGCTTTACCGTCTGGAGTTTGGAACTTGCCATCGGTGTATAAACGCTGTGCGCCTTTGGCGATAAGCTTTCCAGACTCGGTAGCAATCGTGCTTTCTTCATCTCTCTTTGCGTCTGCTTCGGTATACGGCCATTGAATACCACAAGCGTCTTCAATTTTTTGATGGGTCATACCCGAGATATCTAAGGTACGACCTGCGCCTTTCGATAGCTCGCGCATTTCATCGAACGCCTCTTCCACGGTGTCGGGGAAGTGAATCTTTTTACCGTTAGGGAAACGTTTTGCCAGTTCATTAAAGATCCAGAAATCTGACTTCGAGTCACCTTTCGGTTCTTGTACCTTACGCACTATGTTGTAACGACGTTCGGTATTGGTGAAGCACCCTTCTTTCTCGGCCCATACCGCAGCGGGTAAAAACATGTGCGCGTATTGGGTGGTTTCTACATCGGCGTAGGCATCTTGAATCACTAAGAAATCTAGCTTCTCTAAGATTTTACGAATACGGGCGGTATTCGGCATCGAGGTCATGGGGTTGGTTGCCACCAGCCATAAACCTTTAATTTCGCCCGCTTCAATCGCTGGGAAAATATCGGTTTGCGCTAGGCCACGCTTTTTAGGGAAGAACTCTTCGTCGATTCCCCAAAAGTCAGCAATCTGCTTTCTGTGTTCAGGCTTTTCCAGCATGCGATAACCAGGAAGACCTGAGCAAGAAGACCACTCGCGGGTTCCCATCGCATTACACTGACCTGTAATAGACAGTGAGGTGCCACCTGGCTTACCGATGTTACCGGTAATGAGGTTCAAGCTGTTGATGCCGACTACGCCGTCACTGCCGTGGGTAGACTGATTGATGCCCATGGTCCAGATCGACATAGCCGCGCCAGCCTTGGCGTATAGACGCGCAACCTGACGGATGCTGTCTTCGCTGATACCACAGATTTTTGAAGCGGTAATCGGATCGTAATCTTTTACGCAGGCTTCTACTTCTTCGATACCATTGGTATGGGCATCAATGTAGTCGCGATCTTCTAAGCCTTCGGCCAGAATCACGTGCATTAACGAATTCATTAATGCCAAATCGGTTCCTGGCGTAATCGCTAAGTGAATGTCGGCAAACTGAGCAAACATAGTCACGCGAGGGTCGATGACGATCACTGGGAAGTTACGTTTTTCTAGCGCTTCTTTTAAACGCCAGTAAATAATTGGGTGCTGTTCGGGTAGGTTAGAACCCCAGGCGATTAGACATTCGGTATGTTCAAAATCTTCATAACAACCCGGAGGGCCATCACTACCAAACGAGCGCTTGTAGCCTGATACCGCCGACGCCATACAAAGCGTGGTATTACCGTCGTAGTTATTACTGCCAATACAACCACGGGCTAACTTGCCCAGGGTATAAAATTCTTCAGTTAAAAGCTGGCCTGTGGAAACGATGGCGAAGCTGTCTTTACCGTAGGTTTCTTGGATGCGCTGAATTTCGCTGCCCATGTGATCAAGCGTGCTATCCCAATCAGATGGCTGCCACGCGTCATAAGGTGCTTTACGCATAAGCGGTTTATCACCACGACCAGCCGCATCGAACAATTCGTGTTCGAAAATACCTTTAATACACAACTTGCCACGGTTTACGTCGGCGTTGGCATTACCACGACTTGCAACCGCTTTGCCTTTTTCATTTAGACCGATTTCAATCGAGCAACCTGTAGAGCAGTAACCACAAGTGGTGTATTTCCACTGGTGAATATTCTTATCCGCGATACGGATAGGATTCTGTTCTTTACGGCCGAAGATTTTACTAATTGAAAACTTCTTGCCGACTTTCTTTTTCTCAGAAGTCATGAGTTGGGAGCCTCTCTCTCTTCGATCGCACCAATACTGCGCGCATAGACAAGCTCTGCTCTATAAAAGAACATGCCTGATCGCGCCAGTAGGGTATTCACCGTTTTATAATAATATTGAGAGAGCTAGAGCAATCTTTGGGCCAAATAGGCCAAAGGCTGGTAGTCAGTGGTTTTAGAGCGCTTAGGAAGGTTTAAAATAACTCAATATCATCGCTATCTTCCCCTCTATTACGAGAGTTTTCTTCGGTGATAACGAGCTCTTTAAGCTCAAATAATTCTTGATCGTTTAGCTGTGAGATGTCTAAAGATTGAAAGGTTCTTTTTAATGCCTGGTTGGCTTGGAAGCACTGAGAATGAGCAGGTCCCTCGCTAGGAACGGTTATCCCGCTATTTCCAAAGACCGCTTTATCACAATAAATACATTTCATAATTAAGCAGCCAGACCTATTATTTCATCATTTTTTTCATCATTTATTAACTTAACTCTAGCCTAATAACGAAGAAAAAGAGCTTATAACCCGCTGTGGGGTTATAGGCTCATTTCTGCTGATCTAATTATTTTTCAAACAAGGCTTTAATCGGCAATAAATCATCATACTCAGGCTGAGTTTTCATTGCCTTGGCTTGGAAGGTTTTCATCATGTCATTCGGGCGGAACATACCCGCTTGCCAAGTGGCCATGTATTTCAGGCTATCGGCGACGCTGTGATCGCGACTGTAGTTGAGCATTTCTTTGCAGCCGGTAACCGCTAAGGGTGAGTTAGCAGCGATTTGTGCGGCGATTTCCATCACCCCAGCCATCATGCTTTCTTGATCAGCGTAGACCTTGTTCACCAAACCAAACTGCTGTGCTTCGGCGGCTAAGAACTTGCGACCAGTGAAAGCCAGTTCTTTAACGATGCCTGCAGGAATAAGCTTAGGTAAGCGCTGTAATGTGCCTACATCGGCGGTCATGCCTAACTCGGTCTCTTTAATGTTGAAGTAGGCATCTGCGGTGCAATAACGGCTGTCTGCAGCGCATACTAGATCTAAGGCGCCACCAATGCAGCCACCTTGGATTGCGGCTAATACCGGCAGACGAATTTCTTCTAACGAACTTAAGGTCGCTTGCAACTGCAGCACCAGGCGACGAATGCCTTCGGCTACTCGTGATGGGTCTTTAGCCACTGGCATGGTAGAGCCATCACTGAATACACCCAGATCCATACCCGCAGAGAAGTGCTTACCGGTAGAAGAGATTACGATAACGCGGGCATCCGTTTGGCTTTCGATATCGCGCATGCATAACGGCAGCTCGACCCAGAAGGCTTTGTCCATGGAGTTCATGGCTTGTGGCCGGCAAAATTGAACGTGGGCGATCCTGTTCTCAAGGGTAACGTTGAAGCTTTTGTAATCAGGTAAAGACATTAGGGCAATCTCGATATGAGTGATGCCCCAAATTTACACTGTAAATATAAGACTGACTAGCCTTTAATAAAAAGCACCCCAACCCAGACTTGCTATAGCCCAGTCAGCGCCCGTACTCGAATGGATTCTGTGGCATTAAAATCACGGGCCAATACCGCATCCACTTCTGTCAGCTGATCTGCTGCACTGAGTCCTGAAGCTGAAATAGATTCATACTCTGAACTAAACATATCGACCCGCTGCTGCCACTGATCACGCTGCCGATCTAGCTGAGCTAAAGCACTGGCTGCGTCTTCACCCAATGTCTGTGCACGCATTTGATAAATATCGGCATCTGACTGGCCTTCAGCTCTCATAGTTTGAGCTTGTTGATAAACTTTCGCCGGTGCCATGGCACTTTCTCGCCCTGCTCTTATATCTTCTGGTAGGAATGCTTCTAAGGCTTCTACTTGCTGTTGTTTTTCTTCTGCGGTTAAATTTTCATTTTGCTGAATGGTTAAATGCTCAAGCATAAAGGTATCGTACTGAGTTTCTGCGGCGAACATTGCTTCGTTCTCCGCTGGGCTGAAATACTCCTGCTGGATAGCGGCTAGTATTTCTTTTTGCTGACGAATACTTTCTAATTGCGATAGGGTGTTATCAAGGGGCTGCGTTTCTAAATTAGCCAACTCAACTTTATAATCAATAAAACGCTTTAGCGCATCGTAACCTTGTCCTAAGGCGGGGCCTGTTAACTGTTGTGCAAGGGCGTGTTGAATGCGTAATAGAATATCATCCAGCTCTTCTTCACCCATGGCGGATAAATACAATTCAAATAAATCTTTTACTTCCATACCGACAATTAAATTGCCATCACTGTCTAATGGCAAGCCAATATTTAAGTCGATATCTTTTAGGCTGTTGGGAATGGGTTTAGCAAAGGTTTCGATAACCCGTAAATTTGGCGAGGTCGCTTTTTCAAACGCAACTTCATTGCTGGCCAAATATGGTTGGAACTTCTTATCCATCTTAGGTTTTTCTAAACTACTTTCATCATCAAGTACAAAAAAAGCCGTAGAAAATAGTGCGATGGTTAAGCAACTAATTAAGGTGATTTTATTATTATTGTTATTCAAGGAATCACTCCGTTTTAAAATTATTAATAACTAACTCAGAACGAAAAAATTACTGCTAAGCATCAGCAATTAAGTATCAACGACTCAGCAGCAATCTGTTTGTTACATTTAAAGAAAAATTAAAGACCCATTTTCTTCAAACGATTTGCATGATTTTTAAAGACTGTTTTAGGATTTGTATCAAACAAAGATACCAGACCCAGTACGTGGTTATTAATATCAATGTGATTCATGACGTAATCATCACGTAAGATACGACCAAAGTGGTTCGCACATACCCCAGTAATACCATCGCTAGGTGCACCATCAAAGGCAAGTGAAGTAGTACCGAACATTAGATCAGAAATATCCAAACCGGTTGTTACTGGCGCAGCACCGCCCCAAGAAAACAATTCAATTTTATGACCATTCACGGTTACCGAATCAGGACCTTCACCACACTCTTCGGTTGGTAAACCTAATGGATAGTTAAGGTTAAACTCAGCAGCACCGGCTTGGTTAAACTCACCTAGCATAGCGTATAGGTCTGCTTCACTGGCTTTATTATCCGAAAGTAGATTAACCAAGTTACCCATAGCATCACCAACCGCGGCAAACATCTTAGCTTCCGTAGTACCTTCTGGTGCCATGTCAGTTAATAAGTCTGCGATAGGAGAACCTGTGTGCGGCGTCGACATTGTAGTAACCGACGCAACTAAGTCAGGACGCACTGTCATCACATAGCGAGAAGTCACACCACCTTGGCTATGACCCATAAGATTGAACTTAGAAATCTTGCCACCAGAGCTTGCTTTGATTTCATCTAGCTGAGCAATAAGATGCTCACCACGATTAATAGAACTGTCAAACGAGTTTATTTTTGGTACAAAAACCTTACCACCACGAGATTCAATTTCTTTAGGAATTTGATACCAGTAATCGACACCGGCAATCGTATCGAAAGCAAAAATACCAGGGACTAAAACAATCGGATGTTTTGTTTTAGTATATGCAAACAGGTCGCTAAACCAACCCGCTTGAGTTGGCGCAGCCAGAGTCATCGTTGTAACAGCAGCAATCAGTAATTTTTTCATAATCGACCTTCAATTTTGTTTTTATTAGTAAGAAGTACGATTGCAGAATAGGCTTTGGTTTTTGATCCCTCTTGTACGAATTGATTAATATTGCTACCTTTAAAAAAAACTTACAATAACAACATTATTTATCACGAGATCAAAAATGGCAGATCAACCACTCCCCTCTCTGCTTTATTTATGGGACAAACGCACGTTATATATTGGCCCTTTATTTGAACCACTTAGTTTATCTCAAGGGGCTGCAACCCTAGTGGTTTCGCTGGATAAACCGATGACGTTTAGCATTGAGGGAAAAGCAGAAAACATAGAATGTACCAGTCTTTTATTACCAGCGGGTCTGTCAGCTACCATTGATACCGGTGATGCAATTGTCGCCAATTGCAACCTTGATCCTTTAGGTGCTGATTTCTCTGGTCTTTCCGCTTTAATGCAACATCAGCACGGTAAGATTGGCTACGATCTTAAGCCGTACGGGGATTTCAAGCAGGTTTATCAAACGTTACAAGCCGAACAATTAGACTCTGACAGCGCTTATGAGTTACTCGATGATTTACTTGAGAAGCGCTTTAGCCAGCTTTACCCAAATCACGCCATCGATAGCCGTGTGGCGAAGGTGGTAGAGAGAATTAAGCAAACCGCCGACGATAATCTATCCGTTGATGACCTCGCGAGCTTCGTAAATCTGTCGGTACCACGTTTAGTTCAGATCTTTAAAAAGCAAACGGGTGTGCCGATGCGCCGTTATCGCTTATGGCATCGGTTATTTATAACGGCGGTAGAGATGGCTTCTGGGGGGAATTTAACCGAAGCGGCGATGAACGCAGGTTTTACCGATTCTGCTCATTTTTCGCATACTTTTAAGGCCATGTTTGGCATGGCCCCAACAACGATTTTAATGCAGCCTAATAGTTTGAAAATTGTTATTCAGAATCAATAGTCGCTGTTGATTCTTTATCTTCTGAGGCATTCGCTTTGGCAGTAGGCGGCACTGGGGAGAAATACCCCACCACCAGCAATAATGCTCCCACCACAATAAACGAAATAATACGTTCAATCGTTCCTTGCCCTGCTAAGTCGAGTAAAAATAGTTTCGCGACCACGATGGCGGTTAAACTCGCGCCGACTATCCACAACGGACGCAGAGACTTATTCGACGCTAACATCATCACCACTAAGCCAATCAGCGTCCAGGCAATGGAAATACTGGTTTGCACAATCGCAGAATTGAATAAGGCTTCAGGCTGATAACTAATATCGGTGATGACATGAAGGGTTTTTAGTAATAAAACGTTGAACCAAATAAAACCAAAGCCCGCTAACAAGCCTATTGCCACAGCTGAACTGGATTTTCCTGATAGCTTTTCTAATAAACGATTTCCATGTAAGCGATACCACTGCACGACCGTATAGAGCGCCAATAATTGCACTAAATCAATAGGGTTCAATAACGGCAGATAGGGAATTGGATGAGCTTTAAGCACGCTTAAGAAATTAAACCCTAGGCTCCAAATAAACATCAGCCCGATGATCACAATCGCTGAAATTTGCTGATAGGCTTTAGGGTGCTTTCCAAAAGGCCAGTACTTGCTTGTATTGATCAGGTCTAGGGCGATGATTAATACCACCATCACCACTACGGCACTCCAAGCACCCGCCAGATCTAAATACTCGACATACCAAGCGAGTTCAGACGCCGCAATAAATGTTATTAATAAACAGCTAATGCTGTGTAATGCCGTCGCTTTGAAAAGCGCATAGCCCAATTTTTCAGCCTTATAAAAAATCCCATACAAGAGCCCTAAAGCCAACGGCCAACTAATAAAGCCATAATTAGCACTGAAGTTAGATTGTAAAAGCGTTAGCCAAAAATATAAGCACAGGGGTAACAGTAATAGCCAAGGGAAAAAATTAACTTGCTGCCATTGCCAGCGCAAACTAGCGATTAACCAAAGTGCTGCCGAGAAGGTAACAAAAGCGACATACACTACTAATTCATATTGTCGGCTAATATAATCATCTACCTGAATGATCGCGCTGATATACCACCAGGCTATGCCCCATGCGATGAGTGCAATGGCGGCAAAGTCATCGATGAATGCCTTAGCAGATAATAGGGCTTGTTTAAATTCTGATAGTTTAGCTTTTGATAGTTTAGATTCTGATAGTTTATCCAGCTGTTCATTACTAGCTTGCTGCAATAGATAAGCGCTGAATAGGGCTGAAAAACTAATCATAGTAATGCCCATAAACTCGGCATTGATAAAGACCCAATCACCACCTCGATAGGGGTAATCGATTAAAAATAACAAGCCGCCAAACAGCTGCAAGGCAAGACCTACGTATTTTAAGATTTCACGTTGCTGGCGTAATGCAATCCAGACAAAGCCTGCCCCTTCAATTGCCCACGACGCGGCACTCCAACGGCCATCTAAGGCAAACGGTATGGTCAGTGTGGCGAAGATAACACCTAGGGCCAACATGGCTTGAGACATTAGCTGTAAGTTTTCGCCGCCTTCTTTACCTAAGCTCGCGCTCTTTCTTAAGAAATAGGTAACCAAGAAATAAAAGCCCGCTAATGCCGCCGCGCTATAGGCAAGACCGTATTCCATCTGCTGCACTAACGCTGATTGCAAACCAAAGCCTACCATCGGCACACCAAATACTAAGGTGCCATCCACATAGCCTTTTAATTCGGGCTTTTGTTTAATTGAAAAGAGGATGGATATGGCAACATAAATTAAGAAGAAGGCAATTAGGAAAGGCTCGGTACTGGCAAAATGCTCTGCGCGATATTGAGTAACTCCCCAAATGGAAGCAACAATAAAGGTAAATACAAAACCGATCACATTCAATAAACGCCATGATTTAAACCAAGCGACAAAAATATTGCGCAGTTTAAAACCAAATAATAACTGAACAAACCAACATGACTGCCTTGCCCCGTTGATGCCAGTATCGGTGCCGCAAAACCTCCAGTAATGGCGGTAATTGCTAAAGCCCGACTATCTTGCAGCACGGCTAACGACATGGCGAAGAGACTAAACACGATTAATAAAGGAAAGGTAAGTTCAGCAGGAATCAGTTGATAGAGTTTAAAACTGGCAAAAATAGCGATATAACTGATCGCGATACCGCCCCCTTGCATTATTAATCCGTAGGCAGGGTTCTTAATTCTTAACTTCCAACCAATACCCAGCATAATCAGTGCGGCGATTAAAATAGCCGACATACGCACTTCGATCGAAACCAGTGAATTTTCTATCGAGTATTTCGCTAGAAAAGACATACCAAAAAACAATACGACAATCCCGATGCGGACGATTTGATTGCCTTGGCTAAAGTAGTTTTTGGCGAGACCAATAACATAAGATAATGCCTGCTCTATGGCAGTAGGCTTGGCTGTCGATTGTATTGTTTGAGATTCTGCGCGCCAAGTATCGGCTATAGGCTGGTCTTCAACTTCAAGCTCTTCGGGCTCGGGCTTCTGAGTAACTTCTTGTTCTTGAGTAACTTCTGGCTTTTGAGTAAATTGTTGCAGTTGAATAAATTGCTGTTGTAACTTATAGAATTGGCTTTGCAGGCTTGAGAGTCTATTTTTCTGGCCATGCGTACGATAAAACAAAAAGCCTATCAGCCCTATGCATATCAGGAGTATGCCTTCCATGGTGCTTCCTTATGATCATTAAAACAAATGTAGAAAGACACACTTTATAATAGTCCTTGAGAATAGTCTTTGATAATAGTCCCGGATAAACAGATATATTTATCTAACGGGTTTGTAGGAAGAGGCTTGTAGGAACAGCTCGACTTGGCTGAATACCTGTTTTGAGATATCGCCATTGATGATGCCGTGTCGATCAAAATCAATTTCATGGTAGCTTTTATCTTGGCTGCCAATGAGCCTATAAATATCACGACTGCTTTGCACATCAACCTTAGGATCGTTAGTGGCATGCATTACCAGTGTTGGTAAGTCGATGGAGGTCAACTTTTGACGCACATCTTTCATCAGGCTTTGAATCTGCACGATGCTGCTTACGGGGCAGCGTAGGTAATTAATATGCGGGTTATCGGCATGATTGGTTACGAATTCTTTTTTAGCTTTGCTAACATTAAGCCTACTTAATATTTTGTTCCATTGATTAATCGGGCGGGCAAAGTTAGCGGAGAATTTTTTGATTTTTAATGGCGCACTGATGCAGATAAGAGCGCTGAAATTGTTCGGATTTTTAATCGCTATATTAAGTGCGAGTGCTGCTCCGGTGGAAAACCCGGCCAAAACAATATCATCATTGCATTCTGCGAGTATCTTATAGCCCCGCTCTACTGCGTTTACCCATTCAGCCTTGGTCCGAGTCCCCAGATCAATCACCGATGTACCATGCCCCGCAAGCCGAGGTGCATACACATTATAACCTTGGCTATATAAAGCATCAGCCCACTGTTTAACTTCAAAAGGTGCGGCCATTAAACCATGGACAAGTAATACACCTTTTTTATTATCAGGATGGTGAAGCAGGTAAGGCTTGCCGATGGTTTTGTCTTTGCTTTCACCAGCGATGGCGTGACATTGATAGTCTTGATCAAACAATAACTCTTCATCGGCTAGCCACTGTTTACAGCGGTCACTTAGGCCCATTAGGCAATAGCCGCCGCTGAAAAGGCACTATAGATTAACGCGTAGTGACAACCCGCCCCGATTAATACCATCACATGAAATAACTCATGAAAGCTAAAGATACCCGGTAATAATAGCGGTCTCTTAAGCGCGTAAAATAGAGCACCACAGGTAAAGGAAATGCCACCGATAAATAATAAACTGACCTGGGCCGTGCTCATACTGTCTAATATTTGATTGATCGGCAATACCACTAACCAACCCATAATTAGAAAGATAATCGCGTAAATCATACGCGGGGCGCGAGGAAAAAATATTTGAGAGAGCAGTCCAAAAGCTACCAACCCCCACTGCACAGAGATCATTGGCAGGCGCCAGTCATCATCTAAAAAGAAATAACAAATGGGAGTATAGGAGCCAGCAATCATAAAGAAAATTGCCAGCCGGTCCATTTTCCGCCAAAACGATAATTCGTTATCTTGTTTTTTAAAGAAATGATAAAGCGAGCTAGCAAGCAACAAGAAGCTAATCGATAAGCCATAAATGGCTGCGACGACAATCATAGAAATTGAATTTGAGGCGACGTTGAGTAGAAAAATTGTCCCTATGATAGCGACAATCATACCGATCAAATGTGAATAAAAATTGAATAACTCTTCTGACTTAATCACCTGCTACCCCCAGTGGTTCTTTAGATTGAAACAGGAGGATGGTAGCAGGGATTAATTAGGGCTCATTGACCTGTGTTCGGTAAACGGTTGTTTGCACCTTGCATACTAGGCGAAAATAACAGACTCACTTAAGTCAGCACGATCCGTGCGCGCCTTATTAACATGTGCTTCTTCATCGGCATAACCGAATGACATGCCAAATAGAATACCGCGCTCTTCTGGCAGCTCGAACATGTCACGTATTGGCCCAGGAAACTGCCCTAGCGCTCCTTGCATACAGCTTGAGATGCCTTGTTCTTGCAGCAATAAGGATAACGTTTGCGCATAAATACCCATATCCACCGCTCCCATGATATCTAGGTATTTATCGAGGGTGAAAATCGCTACATGAGGGGCATCAAAGAAGGCCCAATTGCGTAACATGGCCATTTGACGCTTTTGTTTTTCTCCACGACCAATATCCATAGCGCTGTATAACGCATTGGCTGCGCCAAACTGACGATCTCTGTGCTCGCCCGTATACCCTACACTCCAGTTAAAATCGGGGGCGGGCTTTTGCTGCTGCATTACGTTTTGAATCAGTTTGTTTTTTAGCTCATCTTTCTTTTTGCCAGATACCACCAANACCTGCCAAGGCTGGACATTACAGTTAGACGGAGATNGCTGGGCNGCGCTGAAGATTTNCTGCAATAACTCGGGATCAACGGCTTGNTTAGTGAANCTGCGGCANGAGGANCGATTTTGTAGGATTTGTTCGATGCTCATAGGATGTTCTCACNANGATATTAATAATCAGCTTTTAGACTTATGAGGACATCCTAACGAAATCTANNNANGATTCGTAATGAATATTACGAATCCTGATCTATTAGTTGGTCTATTATCGCTAACTATTCTTGTTAGCTATTCTTACTAACTGTTTCTTTCNACAATACCCATCATCTTATAAGTNAGCACCGCGGCGGAAAACTCGTAGCAGTGAAAACCCTCAANCGGGGCAAATTCAGTGACATCAAAGCCAATGATATTACGCTGCTTAGCCACACACTCGAACAGCGATAAGGTTTGATACCACGCCAAACCACCGGGAACTGGAGTGCCTGTNGAAGNAAAAACCGAAGGNTCCATACCATCGATATCNAAGGTGAAGAATACGTTCTTTGGAAAGTCTTCNGGCAGCTCAAAGCTGCCAACATTNTTCGGCACTAGTTCTTCGGCATCNAGATGATANACACCGTGCTTTTTACGAATNTCAATTTCTTCTTGGCAGAANGCGCGGATGCCTAATTGAAACAAAGGAATGCCTTCATCGATCACCCGCTTCATCACAGACGCATGACTATAAGGATTGCCCTCATAGGCTTCACGTAAGTCAGCATGGGCGTCGATTTGCACCACGCCGAAGTCTTTNATGCCTGCGGCCAATAAGCCTTTGATGATTCCATAGGTNACGGTATGTTCNCCGCCTAAACCAATCGGNAANCCACCCGCTTCAACAATCGCTTGGGTATCACGGGCGATGTTATTCACAATCGTTTCCGCATCCCCTGTCATATCAACNGGGGGATGGGTGTANATNCCNNGATCNCTNGGGGTGCTTTTACCGTCCCACGTCTCTAGCTGCCACGAAGCTTCTAATATCTTGGCNGGNCCTAAGCCCGTACCGCCNCCATACGAAACCGANTCTTCGTAAGGGATAGGTAGAATATGAAAACGTGCGTCTTCTTTTTTAGGGTGCTCAAANTCAGAGCCTAAAAAAATGGGATAGCCTGGAGCGGCTAACTGATCAAACTCATCCATTGTNNTCACCCAGTTCCGGCAGCAGCTTTAAAATTTGTTTTTTAGCAACATAATTGACGGCCAAAAATACGAGTAAGTGNAGAGGAATTGTTATCGCCATGCCAATAANTAGATAATTTAGTGGGATNTCGTTCGCGATTACCATGGGTGCCGCNAGTAGAGTNNTGGCAATGANATCACCAGCCAAAGCANCNAATATTAGCTTCCATTTTTCAGCCCCTTCAATAATCCTCTCATTCTTGCTTGAATATGAATAAAAACACCAAAATGCNATAACGAACAGNATTGGAGTATTAATACTGCTAGCACTNTCAACNTCNANNANTCCNAGANCGACTCCCGCTATTGCCATANCCACTGTATANACAAGCGTNAACTTAGTAAAAAAATTTAAAATACTCATTAATAACCCTATAAAGTTAATACCGGCTATCAAACCGATGATTTTAATCGACAGGNTATTCAACTATACATTCTTCGTAAAGAGGTTTTAATGGCTATTTTATAAGATCTACTTGCTGNTGCAGNAANGCTTCAAATTCNTNGGAGGGGACAGGCTTTGAATANAGGTANCCTTGGGCAAAATCACAATCAGCGNTTATAAGTANNTGTTTCTGAGCTTCGGTTTCTACACCCTCNGCGATTACCTTTAANCCCAGNTTNTGGGCCATTACAATAATGGCTTCTGATAAAGCGACATCATTNCTATCNGTTTCCATATTGCGTACAAATGACTGATCAATTTTTAAATAATCAATATCAAACTTCTTTAGATAAGCGAGTGATGAATAGCCCGTACCAAAATCNTCAATAGCGACCTGAATACCTGCATCACGTAACCACAGTAATTTTTCCATGATGTCNGTTTCTGCATTCATTAGCAGTCCTTCTGTTATTTCTATAACGATACTCTCTCCTGATAAGCCAGTATCGCTTAAGTAATCTAACCANTTATTAATGAATACTTCATTTTCTAGTTTGAATTGGATNGGTGACATATTGACTGAAATTTGCAGGGGGCTATTAAATTTTTTGTTCCAATGATTGGCCCAGCGAGCTGATTCTTTAAATACCCAATCACCTATTTCATTAATTAAACCGGTNTCTTCCGCTAGTGGAATAAAATCAAGTGGGCTTACCATNCCCCGNNTAGGATGATGCCATCTNATGAGCGCTTCAGCTTTNTTAATTACATTCGTATGTATATCCACNATAGGTTGAAAGTACACTTCGAATTGCTGGGCATTAATGGCTCGGCGTAAATCNTTNGTNAGCTGNAATCTGTTTAANGCATTNTCTTGTANTGATTGNGTGAAATAACTAAAACAATTACGACCTTTTTTCTTGGCTTCATACATGGCCTGATCNGCATTTTTAATNAGGCCATCAATGTTTTCAGCATCANNTGGNAAAAGNGTTATTCCAAGACTGGCGGTAATATGNACAGCTTCATCGCCCAGATGAAACTCCTCTGCTAATTTTTTAATAATATGTTCGGCNACNATGTGTATNTGNTTTTTGTCGCGNAACTCNGGAAGTATAATTGTAAATTCATCGCCACCTAGGCGCGCAACNGTATCGGATTCTCGCACACANTTTTTAATACGTGCTGCTGTTTGNTGTAATAGAACATCACCAACATCATGNCCNAGNGTGTCATTTACTTCTTTAAAACCATCCANNTCGAGAAGTAACANCGCGAGTGGTAAGTTGGCACGCTTTGACTTAATGATTTCTTGGCCTAGCCGATCATGAAACATATTCCGGTTTGGCAGACCCGTAAGATCATCAAAATTGGCTTGTTTCCAAATAGTTTCTTCAGATGTTTTTCGCTGGGTAACATCATCGACTACCGAAGCAACACCGATAACTTTTCCATTTTCATCGACTAGGGGCGTACTATGCCACTCACATAATATAATCCGGCCATCTTTAGTAATATTTTCATTAGTACTGCGTCTTGAACCTTTATTTTTTAATAAATTTCGCCAAATTATATAAACGCCTTCTNTAGAGCTNTCTGGCAATATGCTTTTTGAAACATGNTGGTTATAAACTTCNTCTCTTTTAAAGCCAAACATTTTTTCTGCGGCATCATTCCAATACACGGATTCAAAGTCAGTATTCCANTCGATCACGGCGAGTGAGTTCTGTTCACGGTGTAAAAAAAGGCGNTGATGAGATANTCGTAACGTTTCTTCTGCCGCTTTCAGTTCACTTTCGATNCTTTTTCTAAGTACAATTTCTTTTGATAATCGGCGATTCCACAAAGCGAATANNATTAACAANGCANNNGCAGNAAANAGNANTTNATAANCAAGNGTGTANTCTGTTCTAGGAATGAATTTNTGTTTTATCCANGGGTCTAGGATTTNNTGTTGATCTTGANGNGAGATTTGNTTAATNGCTTTATTGAGTATCGANACCAGNTCAGGTAGNTTTTTTTGCACGCCCAGCGCGAGCTTGGTATCAAANTCTGTTTTACCNACAATACGTAAACTATTTATGCCAAGCTCNGNAATNGTGTAGCTACACAAAGAGAGTGTACATAACAGAGCATCAACCTCGNCNGTGGAGACAGNNATTAATCCATGNTGAATNTCATCNACTGTAACAAACTGAATATTGGGGTACTTTCGACGNATTTTTGCAGCGTATCCATAGTCTTTAATTAAGGCAATTTNTTTATCCGCNATTAAGGACAAGNCCTCTACGTGATGTTCNGTATTACGCATCGTTATAACGATTGGATTTGACAAGTAGCTNTTGGTAAACGTGAGGTGTGTCTTTAAATCTGAATCATCGGTCTCTGAGATGATGTCAACNTGACCATTTTTNGCTTTTTCAGTTGATTCTGTCCAGGTTTNACTCGGACTCATCTTAAATTCAATGCCAGTAGAATTGGAGATTAATTTCAGATGCTCGGCAACGATACCGATATATTGGCCATCGCNATCAAAAGCCTCATAAGGCAACCAATTAGGGTCCCCAGTGAAGGTCACNGTAGGATGNGNATTCAACCATTGGATTTCCTTATCATTCAATTCTAATGCAGGNAGGCTGCTTTGAGTCTGCCGCAGACANCNNTGAAAGCAGACTCGCCAGAATGAATATAAGGCAATGAATTGTNTTTATCGGCATAGAACAGCACGTTGTCTTATCGGTGTTTATAAAATATAGACAAGGAATGCGTTTATTTCTAGACGTTTTGGTGTATTTACTCATCAAGACCCTATTGATTCAGAGCATCTGGCCTTAAAANCGTATAANCTTNGCGAGTAATAAACCAACTGGATAAATCGATGAAACACATACTAATCGCATTAACCGCACTATCTTTGGCTGCTTGCAGTGACAAACCCTCCCTGACNNTGCAGGTGTTTGAATGTGGAGAAATTGAAGTTCGAGACATCTCTTTATTCTCACCCGGTGTTGATGAAGGCGTTATAAAGAATCTTGTCGACAGCTGCTATTTAGTCCAGCACCCCAAAGGCAACCTTATATGGGACACGGGNATTACAGATGCGGTGGGCGAGAAAGGGGTGGAAATATTTGGAGGTAAGTTAAAANTGAGTGTGACTAANCCTCTATCAGATCAGTTAGCGGCCATTAATATCAAACCTTCCGACATTAAATTCATGGGTATTTCCCATTTTCATGGTGACCATACCGGTAACGCCAATTTATTTAATAATGCTCAGCTTTTCATACAACAAGCTGAATACGATGCTGCATTTGGTGCAACACCCGAAAAATTTGGCTTTAACGCCCCGAGCTACGATAAAATTGATAGAACTAAAATTACTATACTAGACGGTGATCATGATGTATTTGGTGATGGCAGCGTGATCATCAAGGCTGCTCCGGGTCACACACCTGGCCACCAGATGCTTTTTATTAACTTGGAGAAAGAAGGTCCGGTAATGCTATCGGGGGATTTGTATCACTTTACAAAGAANCGTGAACACAAGCGTGTCCCTTCTTTTAACTTTGATAAAGAGCAAACGTTAAAAACAATGGAGAGTATCGAGNAATTTGTAAAAGAAAGTGNTGCTAAATTCTGGATTCAGCATGATAAAGAACAGAATGCGACCCTTAAACATTCTCCAAGCGTTTATAACTAGACCCAAAGGTGAGCATTGTTATTCAGTGCTTAGGTATAGAGTTTCCGANTTCCANCTGTATGAACGCCACTTGTATTAACGACACAAGCAGGCGTATTGATTATTGGACNCCACATAAAGGGAGGTTAAAAACTGACAGAAAAAGTCATTTCAGGATACGTNGAAGAGCAATCGGANTGTGAGTTACAGTCTAAATATTTTTCAAAGACAAAACCGCCACCAATATAAACATNGTTACTGGCACTGAAATAAGCACCCGCTCGATAACCATATGAGCTGTGATCATCAAGACTNATNCCCTTATAATCNTCATAATATGTACGNCGATAAAATGCNCCGACATAAGGNCTCATAANTTTNGGCTGAGTGAATACATAGGTNAATTTAGGAGTNATTTTTGTNATNGAAGGNTCACCAGAAGCCCAGTATTCCGCATCAATACCAAGCGCTANCCCNTTGGCCACATAATAACTAGCACCTAGCCCCAAGATAATATAATCATCTTTGAAAGCACTGCCCGCTCCCACGACAGCAGTAATACTGGTCGCGTTTTTTGAAAATGCAGTACTTAAGCCACCCGTACCCAAATTACCTGCCGTAACAATATGACTNGCACTAAGCAGCATAAATAAAGCGGTTAGTTTATTCATTATTTTCATATCCCGACCAGATATCAGTATTGATTGATGCCTTACTTTTTAAATTTTTCTTAGGTTTCTTTTTACCACCATTTTTACCTGCGCCTGCTGGCGGCGCCATCGCTTTCTCATTCGCTAAGAAAACGGCAGCAAGTTCATCAGCAGCGGCTTCATCAACTTCAAAATCNNCTANTTGCTCACGCTCAAGTCGAATCTTGTTCTTCTTTTCGATGATTTTGAAATGATGATAATCTTCATANTCNATCAACGATAACGCTAAACCGACTTCGCCGGCACGACCACTGCGACCAATACGGTGCATGTAATCTGCTGGGCTTCTGGGTAANTCAAAGTTAATGACCACAGGCAGTTTTTCGATGTCGAGGCCNCGAGCCGCAATATCGGTTGCAATCAANACTTCGATNTCGCCCGCTTTAAAGCCTTCCAGCACACGACTACGNGCNCCCTGNCCTTTATCNCCATGAAATACTTCAGCGGTAATATCNTGNTTNGANAGCTTATACGCTANATGNTCACAGCCNTTTTTAGAGTTAACGAANACAAGGGCTTGTCGCCATTCATTCTTCTTAATCAAGTTCGCTAATACGGCTGTTTTTTCGCCTTTGTTAACGGTAAATACACGNTGNACTANGGTACTGGCATCAGCGCTTTGCACTTGTATTTCAANAGGGTCGTTCAGCAATTCTGCTGTTAACGCCTGCACTTGCTCNGGAAAGGTCGCTGAGAATAATAAGATTTGTTTATGCTTTGGCGTTAAGNCNAATAGCTTTGATAGCTCCTCAGCAAAACCAAGGCTTAGCATGCGATCGGCTTCATCGAGCACTAAGGTATTAATCATATCGAGCTTAATGGCATTACTTGAAATCAAATCGAGTAATCGACCNGGGGTAGCCACCAAAATATCAGTGCCNCCGCGTAATGCCTGCATTTGAGTATTCACNGATACNCCACCAAACACGGCAACCGTTTTAATCTTACCGTTAAAATGCACNGCATAAGANCGNATGCTGTCNGCAACNTGCTTGGCTAATTCACGAGTAGGCACCAAAATCAGGCCAGCAACATAGTTGCCTCTGCTAGTGCTGTCAGTGTTTTNNCTNCTCGATGATNTATCAGCGGCNTGCTGTTGCGAGATTTNNTGNANNAGNGGNAATGCAAAGGTCGCTGTTTTACCTGAACCGGTATTTGCCCCTGCAATTAGNTCACGCCCCGCTAATANACTTGGGATAGCTCGGGCTTGAATAGCCGTTGGCTGCTGATATTCCAGCTCAGTTAAGCGCGCTAACAAAGGGGGAATAAGGCCCAGCTCGGTAAANGAGGNNGGAAAGCTGTCAGACGTTGTGACTTCGGTATTGGCAGTAGTCATGAATATAGGGGCTCAANCAAAGATAATGGCCACATTTTAGCGTATTTATGCCCNNTTAAGTTAGCNGAATCGACCTGACTTTCTNCATTCGGACACTCCCTGCTATCAACTCCTGCTATCAACTCCTACTATCAACTCCTACTGCCAACTCCTACTATTATTCCTACTTCAGCAATTTCTNGACAATCACCTTCANCATNAAGGTCTCTCGCTCAATCGAAAGNCCTTTCTTATCGCTATTAGCAATCACCTCTTCATTATGNGCNATNGCCTNATGNATATTCATCCACACNGGCTTCATACCATTACTCACTTCATGAGACTCATACGCCGTCTCACCCAGCTCTTCGTCAATTTCACANANNTAGCAATGGGAGATCATATGGATAATATCNGCATCGGGNTTATACCAAGGACGGTANTCATCATAACGGGCAAAAGGTTTTACATTGCGNACGCCCTGCGCNCCNGTTTCTTCNTTTAGCTCACGGATTAAACCTTCTATTTCATNTTCNCCNTCGTCTATGCCACCACCGGGAAGGCTGTAGTCGTGATAGCGNTGGGTGAATAGCAATAGAATATTTTCACCCTTCAACACAATGGCTCGTGCTGCGTGGCGTTCGATCAGTTTTAGATCACTAGTCGGAGAGATATCTGCCGGGGATATATCTGGGTGGAAAGCTGTTTTTAAANNTTGCATGGATAAATGCCTAGATTCGATATTTATTGAAGTAATTGTTAATCCCTATTCCTAGCAACAATCTCGCCGATCAATTCAGNAGAAAATAATGATTTAGACAGATACTGCTGACCTCCAGATTTAGCCACCAAAATAAGCCCTAAATCAGTTTCAATAATACGCTCGATATCTGTCCACAATAACGCTGTTTTCGTATAAGGGCTCTGTGTTTGGACTCCATCTTCATTTATGGTTAATTTCACTTCACTATCAGAGCTTCTTCCCCACATCTGCAGTGTTAACCACCANGCCCGTCNAAATCGAATATGAGTCAGCTCTAACACAGCCAAGGTAATTAACATGAAACCTACGTAATTAGATTGCTCGGTAAAAAATAGTAATCCCGCCCCCGCAAGAAATAATATTGTAGGTGATAGATAATTGGGCTTGGCATTTTTCCCATGTGGTAGAGANTCGTCAAAACACTCCGCAAGGTAATCTCGAGATAAGATNAATTGAGTATTAAAATTCTTCATAAAAACCACTGTTTATATCCGGTTGATTTGTAGTAGCACTATAGTGGGTATCTAGGTAATTAGACATAAAGCTATCAGGTAAACGGCAAAGTGCAATTTTTGTGTGATTTCGTGCACAAAAAGTGACAGATATACGGAGTCGGTGCTTGCCCTTGTTAGCCTATGTTGCTGAACTCTGACCGNGACCTAAACGACGCTTCAAAATCGGGATAAATACCAAAATCAGCAGGACAAAGAATACGGTTGTTGCTCCGCTTTTAGCTATTGTAAATGCGCTTGCACTACTTACTAAGTTTTCTGAAATGTCAGGGAAGCTATTCAACATAGCAATTATGCTAATATTTTCTAGGTAATCGAATCCCCCTGCTATAAAAGGAATAAATGCGATAAAAAAAAGCTTNGAATCTTTTGGAATATACTGTTTCAGCATCCAAGTTATCAGTAGTGCATACGACACTGAGAACATCCCNGGATAAATAAAATCGAGCGGTAACTGTACNGTTAAATATGTATTTCTACCATCAACACCAAGTGATGTTAATAACTCTATTGCTTGAATATAACTGTAGCCCATAGGAGACATGTCAAATAACACTAACTCTGGCGCATAACTCGACACTAATGGTAATGAATACATAAGCATTGAGGCGTAAATCAAGTTAGTTATGATAAAGAGCAGAAGCACTGTTTTACCGTGTGAAACATACTGAAAATAAGTTATTAGTTTATTCATTACTATCCTTCATAACATTTGCGAAATCTCATTAAGGCTAACGCCTGTAGCACGGGCAAACTTTACGTAGCACCTTTTGTGTTAATTTGGAGCGACAGCGACAACACAAAAGGTGTGGAGTAATGGCTGTCCAAGCCAGCAGTCTTTTATGCTGGCTGATCGTGACTATGTTTGTTATGTGTTAATGCTACTCAGATGAACATTAAGTCGCCAAAAAAATATCACCTGCAACACTATAGAAATAAATACCATACTCCATTGGCCCAAATCAGCTGACTCTTCACCGCCTATTATTCCGGCAATAATACCCCCGACAAGACCGGCAAGAATACCAAAAACAAATAGCTTCACTGTAATTGGAACAGACAATATCGCCACTCTGGCAATATAATCGTTACCCTCGTTTCCTTTATTGGACTTAAAAGTAACGTTTATTCCAAGCGCTGTAATAGCTATTGATAAAATACACTCGGTTAATGTTGCAATCCCATCAGTTGTTCCACCGCCTATCGCTATATACAAGGATGCGATAGTTATTATTGATATTACGATATAGTAATTCTTCTTATCTTCCTCACTTAAACTTCCATCATTTATTTTTTTTGCTAGATCCTGAGTTTTCCAGAAATACATAATTTTTCCTTAATTATTTTAAACATAACGCCTGTAGCACGCGCGCGTCGTGGTGAAGCCACGATTTTAGTGGTCCAGCCCGCAGGGCGATTGTGCCTACACTTGATAGTACTCTTTTCTCTTGTTAAGAAGGAATGCTACTAAGATATAGAATGCTAATGATATTGCCACTGCCNCCATGAATGAGGTAGGTGAAAACATCATTGATAATGCTTCCTCTCTCACAGTTAACCCCCTGCTTTCTCTACTAACTATATATGCCTGTTTCATCCCTTCAATATCTGATAGTCCAAGACCAAAAGCTACTAGATTGTATATTGCCGCTGCTATTAATGCTGAAAAAGCAACGTTAAGACCTATCAGTTTTGGTCTAATTAGAAAAAATAGAGTTCCCAAATTTAGTAAAAGAACAACCGTAGCCAAGATAAAGAATATCGGAGTAACACCTGAGTTACTAAAGGCAAAATAATCGCTAGTTGTCTGGTGACGGTAAAGNAGTTCAAGATCTTTACCAACAGCCCATAAGAACCAAATAATCAAAGCCCAAATAATTTTACCTTTTTTCATAAATCCTCCCTGATGTATAACGNCAATATTGTGGGGCGCTGAAAGCGTCCAGTGCTGCAGGCACGATCACTAATGTATTGTTAAATTTTTTCATATTTTTTAGCATGTGCCTCACGAATTACTTTACTAATATAACTACTTTTATCATCAGATAATTTCAAGTCAAAACTTTCAGCCAATTCTACTAAACCCATTCCATGATAATCACTAGTAAGGTCGTTCAGTTTCATGTCAGTGTAGTAATCATTATTTAGCAACCAATCTAGAATCACTACATTCTGAAGTGCAATTGATATCAATACTAATGAATTATTATTTTCGCCTCGGTGTCCTGAAAAGTCATAATCTAAACGTTTAATATCGTCGAGTTTTGAGATAACTGCTTTATCGCATTTAGAATCACTAAGTTCTTGCAATGCAAACAATATTTCAACCATTGCATGCAAATCATCATTTTCTTTATTAGTAGACCCCACTTCTTTCCAATAAAATCCGAGTAGGTATGCAGATAAATAACCTTTTTCACTCAGAATTTCATTAAAATTATAATCACACTCATACATTGCNTNAGAAAATATTCGNGTATCAGAGTTAGTTTTCCATTCGNNAAATGCAACCCNAANCAATACCAACAATAGAANATAAGCTACTANTTTATAAACANTCATATTAATTTAACAGTGATTTATGCGACACGATGTCGCATAAACCCTTATATCAGGGAAAGGCGAACGAAGAGAATTTTTCATTGAAATCTTACACCTATCCCTGATAATAATTTCGACAACAGTATATTCAGCTGTCGTTTTTGTCAATTTGATAACATTTTCTGTTCAGTGTCGCTTAAACAGGCCTTTATTTAACTCAGTAGTATTTCTTATATTTTTCAATAATTTAGAGAATTGTTATAAATATTGATAACCAGACTGCTTCACGACAGTTACTACGTCGGCAAACCAATACTATTAAAGGTCGAGGTTATTACCATCGTATAATGAGACATGTCATCGAACATCAACCGCATATNATATATTCAGCTGATATTACACTTAAAGAGNTGGGGNTTAGTTATGTCTCTTGATGCTCAGTAATNTCTAAGAAATCTACCGCATTCCAATTTTCAACATCGGCACTTAAACCCTTTAGAAGTTCGTTGAATTCACCGTTGTAAGAACCATTATCATCGATAATTGCCGACTCCCTCCACTTCTCAGAATGAGAGAGTTTTGCTCTTAAGGCCGTAGTCGCAAGATCAATCCAAGTCGGCGGTGTAAAAGTAAAATTAAACGAAACAGCATCTGTCACTGCTTCGGTCATATGCCAAACTCCTCGTGGTACGAATAGAATTGATCCCGGTTCTAATATATATTCAGTACAATCTACAGGAAATAATTCTGGAAATTCTTTAGCGGTATAACTTCCTAGTTCATCGTCAACAGGGTGCCCCATCACATGACGAGTCATTGGATTATTAATGGTTTCATTTTTTGCTAGCCACCATTTTTTTGTTCCTTCTAATTGAATAACAAAATTAAAATTTTGATCGAAATGAGGAGCATTCCCTTTTCCCGCGGGTGTTGCGTAGACTAAGTTTCTAACATAGGTCAATTCAGAGAAACCAATTTCTTTTCTGATTATTTGATTCCACATGTCAAACTCAGGAATCATTCTATTAACGTCATTAAAAAGAATGCAGCTGCCATCATTATATTCATTGAGAGCATCTTCAGGAGAGATTGAAGCCTTTGAAATCTCATCTGCAACCTTTGGATTAAAGACATCCACCGTGTCGCGCCAACAGGCCGCAAGGCTTTCAACAGAATGAAGAAATGGAAGACTCAATAAATCTTTAAGAGATTCTGTATTACCATGGGATATAAAAGGTGTTCGAGACTTGAGTAACTTTAAAAATTCTTCTCTGGTATTATCGCCAATAAGTGACTTTAGGTTGATTTCAGTATTGCTCATATTTAATTCGCGTAATTTAATGGTCGATATTGTGAACTATCTCATGAAATAAACAATATGCAAACCAATAACTAAACAGACACCCATCTAAGCGATTTTCACTCTATTGAGATTTCTCCACAAGGATGGATGTCCATGTAGATAGTACTGAAAGCCCAGAGTTCATCTGTAAATGCTGCAACCTGACAAAGAACATGATTGGTTTTAGTAAAAAGAAACGAGCCTGATTTACCGGGCCCGTTCAACTTTTTTAACTATAATTTCATACCTTCCAAAACCACCCGACATCAAATATTTCAGAGAAATTGCAACACTCAACCAAACGGCGGATAAATTTAATATAGCGGTAATAGAAAATGAAGTAATCGCACTAGTTTCCAGTAAAGCTGAATATACTACTAAGTTTATAAAAAGCATTGGAATTGCCACTACGAGCAAGCTGACCCCAATCAATCTCAATGCGAAACTTCGGCAAGCTGAAAAACTGATTTCATTACTGTCAGACATATATGATGATTTCCTTACTTAAAGTGTTTAATGCTCGGCTCAGCCGCAGACTGTCTGCTGCAGCCGTTTGTTAACTCTTTTTTCCTGAGTTGATTGATAGTGCTTTTCTGTATGAAACTTTCTTCTGTGGTTAATTCTCGCTCACAATACTCCCTACTGACGAACAAGAGGGCATCATTTCCATCAGGTTCGTTAGTGTAACTTGGGTGCGATACTATTTCTTCAAGTAAGCTAATACTTACTGGGATGACGTGAAAGTGACAGCTATGCCCAGCGGAAAACCCAAGCTTAGCGGTAATAACGCGGTACGAATCGTAATGGGTAATCAGCAATTTTTCCGTTTTAGCTAATACGCTACCAAGCTCCGAGAGTGCCCCTGACTCCAAACCACTAATATCAGAAACATCAGATTTCGATGAAACGATAAGGAGACCAGCATATCTTGAGTCCCTTCGGTGGGACACTAGCCAGTGTTGCGATTCAAAGATAGTGTGCATATTCATCTGTGAGAGTTAACGCCAACCACAACTGCGTAGCATGCTTGGCGGTTTTTGCACAAAAGGTGACACGCTTGCGAAGTCTGATTACTAGTTCTGTTAGCTTTAAGCATGATAAGTGCAGCCATCTATTAGTGCCTTACCTTCATGCTCAATAAAGCGATACATAAGCAAACCAAGCTCTTTACGTTTTTCGAAATCGACTTTCCATATGACAATTACGTTTTCTGGGTTCCTATGTATTACTACCAGCTCTGCGATTGTGTGAATTCCAAATGTATCGTAACTTTCTTCTAATTGATGATTAAACTCTTCTTCAGAAAGTCTGCCGTCAGGATTCCCCTCATAAAGAAAACGACAAAAACCTTCGTAGCTTTTCTGATTCCATGAATTTTCAGTATGCTCTGCTAGTGGTTTAACAACATCAAGCAGCTCTTTATCATCAAGTTTTGTGAATTTCATAATACGTCCTTGTGAAGCTAACTCCGTTTTAAGCGGAAAATTGCAGTTGGCTAAAATAAGTGAGACACGAACAAAAAGCCAACTGTAATTTGTCCGACTTGAAAATCCTTGTTATATAGCTACTTCTTCAAGGTATGGATTTAGCTTTTTAACAAAGTTAGTAATGTCATCTTCACAACCAGTTAAGTCAAAACCATTTTCGCAATTAACATGAATAAATCCGCCATTCTCCATACCTAAATATTGAAAGGTATCACTAAAAGAGTTGATAAATGAATTATCTATTTCTTCACTTATAGAAGTAGAGACAACGTAACCAAATTTACCTCTTAATTTTCTACCTTTACCCTTCAACTCCTCAACGGATAAAAAATCAGAAAAGCGATCAACGAACGTTTTCATTGGGGCACTCATAGCAAACCAATACACAGGGGATACAAATATTATATTCTCAAATTTCAGTATATAATCCATTAAAGGTAGGAAATCATCATCTAGATTTTTATGCTCATAATCAAAAGGTGAAATAATCTTTAATGATAAGTCTATAACTTCAATATTTAATTGTTTCGCAATGATATCTATTAGCTTTCCTGTATTACCATTCCTTCTAGAGCTACCGAATACTGCAATAGTTTTATTCATGTGGAGCACACCTTAGCTATATAACGCCCCATTAACGGGCAATCATATTGTTGGCTAAAATTAGCGACGCAGGAGCAAAAGCCAACTGTATTTTTTCCCTGTTTAATGGCTTGTTATGCATCTTTTGGTGCAAACATAATGATTGCCATACCGACCAATGCAACTGAACCACCGACAAGATCCCACATCGTCGGTTTTACACCATCAACGACCCAAAGCCACAATAAAGCTACGAAAATGTATACCCCACCATACGCGGCATAAACGCGACCAGTTGCAGTAGGATGGAGAGTCAGTAACCATGCAAATAATGCCAGACTTAAAGCGGCTGGGACTAGAAGTAATATACTCTTATCTTGCTTAAGCCAAAGATAGGGTAGATAACAACCAACAATCTCCGCAATAGCTGTAATACCGAAAAGAGCGATTGTCTTAAATTCAAACATGAAACTCCTCGTATCTGCGTGAATGCATAACGCCGCATTAAGCGGACTAAAATAGTGGGTTAAAATGTGTAGCGAAGCGAAACGTAATCCACTGTTTTAGTACCGTTTAAATGCCTTGTCATGAGTTTCTTACAAGCTAACTCTTGTTAATTGTCTTTGCTGTGATGATAGTAAAACTATGAGAATTAACCGTTAAAACTGCATTTCTCTCAACGCATTTGAAATAATGGTTTTTACCCTTGGTTTCTATATTATCAAGAGGTGTTGAAGACAGTATTTCTTTTAAATACTCTTCTGTTTCAACGTCTGATAAATGAGTGACATTTAAGTTTTTTCTTATTCTCACAAATCCTAAAGGAGTATTTTTAAAACCTTCAGTTATTGATACTTTCAAAGCTTCATTCATACGTAAACTCATAACAGCTTATTACACGTCGCTATGACGTTATAGCCAGCCATCATGAGGTCTATGGCCTACGCGGTCAATAAACGTGGTCTTGTTTTTTGCGCTAAGGCAAAACGCAAGACCTAACCCTATTCTCCAATCTACAGCTAGGGAAAAAACCTCGTTGTTGCAACTTTCGCAACGCACGCGTAACAAAGCCAGCTGAAGGGTACGGAAGTGGGATGTACGCCGGCATAGATTCTCTTGCGAGTTAAGAAACTCTACCATTGAACATCCCTATTATGGGCTACATTGCTATTTCACCAGTTCGAAGTTAGGGACGATCGAGTTTTCCTCTTCAGCAACAAAGGCCTTCGATGGAGAGTATGCCCGGAAGTAGACAAACCAGTTTTCGCCAGTATTGGTTTGCACCCAATTGGAATCTGCGACGTCATTTGGCTTTTCCGGAGAGAAGTGGAAAGTATAACCGCCTTCATCATTTGTCACTGTTCCTTTGATGTTTGAACCAACATCAGCACGTTTTTGTGTGTTTGTGATGGGGCCGCGGTCTTCAACGTTATACACCGTAATCGTCCAGAATGTCTTCGCGTAGTCAGCGTCAGCGGGAATGTCTAGGGTGTAGTGTTTTCCGCCGTCTAGTCCGTTGCCGTTAGCAGAGCGGTAGTTATCGAGGTAAACCTGTCCCCAACCACCATTTTTCATACCGTGCATGGCTATATCGTTGGAAACAGCCTCATAGAACCAGGCGGCTCTGCCATCAAGATCGATGCCGTAACCACGGTCTTGATCAGGTGTAGACGCGGTGGCTATTTCCCAGAAGTTCCCTTCTGGCCCATATTCAGACTGCTCAAGTCGCCCAGTTTTGTTGAAGTCAATGTTCTTGGTCATCGCTTCACCGACGATAACAGCCTCTTCAAGTATTGCTTGTTGTGCTGCGGTAGGATTAAAGGCCTTCCCTTTTTCGATACCCAACGGAGCGAGCATATCCATCATCATGCGATCACGTTCCTGTACCGGTTCTATCGTTATCGCCCGATGCAGTATTTCCCAATAGGCCATACCGCGCGGCTGTTTAGTGTCTAAGCCATGCTCTATGTGTAGTGGTGGTTTATCAGAAATCAATTTGCCGTTAATATCGGTGATCTTGATGCTAGCCATATCCGCCATGCGCTTGTCCCGGGTGTCGTTCATCAAACGAATACCGAACAGGATGTGATTGGTGCCAGAATGAAAGACTTTTACATCCTGGGCCAGGTTGGCAGGGGTCTTCTGGCCAGGGCCTACAAACAGATACTTGCCAGGCTCTGTTAGCTGCGTGATGCCGACCTGCCACATGGTGTGCATTGCGCCTCGAACCGGAGCGGCGGGTATTTCAATTATCACAGGGCCATCACGCAGGTCGTTGAATGACAGTACATAGGGTGTTGAGGTATTAAAGGTCAAGCCACCTTGTTTAGAATCGTAGGTCTCATAGAAGGCTATTTGTCCTCGCTCTACCCCTTGCGCGTCCATGACCTCAAGCCAGGCATAAAAACCCATTAAGGGGATGGCCCAGATATAGGCTTGAGATGCACGCTGGAAATCAATTTCATTAAATAGCAGCTTGGACGTCTCAGGGGTGGGAATGCCGTGCTCGAAACTATTTTCAAATTTCAAATCGCCAATTCGAGTATTGAGTATTTCAAAACCACCTGAAGGTTCTTGAGAGCCGGGAGACTGCGTGGGAGCACAGGCACTTAGCATCGTAGTCAGCAACAAAGTGGATGCCAACGCTATGTTTGAAAATTTTGGTTTGATTGTGGTTTTCATGTTTTCCTCGGCGTATAAATAAAATGTATTGCTAAACTAAATAGCCATTTGTGAGATAGTTTGTAAGTACGCTGAAACCGTACCTTGATAATCATACTCGTCGTAAATTGTTTGAATGGAATCTTCTGTCCGGTAACCTTCAGCATCAAGTTTGATGGTCAGCTAACGTCCAATTTACAAGCAAAATCCAACTGTTTTTTGTTCTTGTCTAATTTCTTGTTAGGCATATTTTTGACTCAGACTACCTGATTTATACAAAAGAAATATACCTATTGCTAATTCAAGTAACTCTACACCTAAAAAAGATAATTGAGTATTACTTAGATCACCAACCATGTATGCCCCCACAAGTCTGAAGCTAATAAATGAAGCTATAATGGTTGATGCGAGTAGAGCGGAATACTCCCATTTTTTGCTAAAGTAATATAACAAAGCAATTGAAATACCTATTCCGATCATCAAGCTACAATAGATTAAAATAAATGCAATTTTACCATCTGAATCTATAGCGCTTAAACCTATTCTTGCAAGCTTAGCATCGATATCCAATAAGGCATTAAAACCTGATATAACAAAATATATTGACATTAACGCAATATAAATTTTACCAAACATATTTATTTTCATTCACTAAACCTTGATTTAAACGATATGCCTAACGCTCTGTTAAGAAGCAAAATTTAGTTGGCTAAAATATTGAGGAACGAAAACAGCCAACTGGATTTTGTCCTGCTTTAACAGCTTGCTAGCTGCCTTTTCAACCTAAAACACTTCGGGTGCTTTGCTTAACTTAATACCATCGACAACCATAAACCACTGACCATTTTCTTGATATGGAGCTTTAGTTACATCAAATATTGTTGTTAAAAATGCTATACCTACAATAAAGTCATCGCCGTCAAATTCTTGTAAAGGAGCATTAATTTTAGTTGAACCACCATTTTGTAAACGCTCATAAGAAACAGTACCGTCAGCAAGAATTAACAAATACATTTCTTTACTTTCCCACTCACCAACATAAGATAATTTACTTTCTGGTAATGGTTTACTACATCCAATGAGCATAAAGATTGTAATTAAAGCTATCGATATTTTTTTCATATTCCCTCACAGATTACTCATAGCCTAATAGGCAGCTAACGCCCGTAGCTGCGGCGAAATGGTGTGGCGGCCGTTTTGCCCGGCAGCCTACGTTTGTTAGGCATTTAGTAGCCATAGACTTGCCCGCCAACTGCAACACAGCTACTGCCAGATTTTTGTTTATATTGCCATGACTCATAGCCTGCTGATGTGGCAATAACCTGTAGCGAGAAATATTGCCCTAGTTTAAGGTCTAAATCACCAGTTGAGTTCGTGCATTGGGTAGAGACTATTTTATGGACACCAATTTCCTTAAGTGCATCCTCGCCGTTAAACGGAGTATCACGGCCAAATAATTGGGCATGATCTTCGCTGGTTGAGCTAATGGTTCCTTCTTCAAGAATACGCCACATGCACTCAACATTGAGAGAGTCACCATTGGTAAAATGGATAAGCCAACTTCCTGAGTCAGGATCATGCGCCGCCGATTCGATACGGGAACCGACGATGTTTTGTATTGGCGATTTACTCATTATTATTGATGCCTAACGCTTTAGCTAACGGCCGTGCGTCTAGCACATCCAATGAAGGCCGTTTTTTTGGCCGTAATGGCTTTCAGCGTATTGTTATAAGCCGCTGTATTTGAATTCAAAGGCATCTGCTTTAATTAATATTTCATCACCACTTTGCATCTGCAATTGGTACACGTCATCTACCATTTTAACTTCCAACACCGAGTTGGATGGTCCCCATTCATTATCTCTAGTGCAGCTAAAATTAGTAACTCCACTAAATTTCAATTGGTAAGGTTCTGCAGGCTTTGATATTTCAATGAATACATGCAGATTAAGTTTTACGAATGCTTCATCCCAATCTATATCAATCAAGCCCAGAATTGCATCGTGTAAAGGTAGCTGTTCAAAATTCACAATTAGCTCCTAGGCTTATAACGCAAAGTTAATCGGCAGCTTTGTAGCAACGAAGTTGCGGAGAAGCTGTCCAGTGGAAACCGCGTTGTTTTGCGGTTGTAACGGCGGTTGAACGTATTGTTATATGCTTTATGACTTAACCGTTTCAAAGCTCTTTTCCAAATTTCTGTCGATGACGAGAGATGCCATGATTACCGCGATGGACAATGCAACTATAGCTGGCTTTGTATAGCTACCTAAACTGGGATGACCAACCATATAGTATAAGATACCAGCCCCACCAAGCAGCATCACCACGCATTGAATGATTGGGAATAGCCAATACCACAACGGACGCTTGAACTTGAATTTAGTTGAGCAACTCGGGCAACGGAAACGGCTAAAAGGAGCCGACGCGTAACGGCGCCAAGTCAAGTCCATTTGTATATTACATTCCGGGCACTTCATTCTGATTCTCTTTGCATAGTCATGGTAGAACGGCCAGTTACCTGAACCGCCCCCACACAGATCCGGACGTGCGGAACTACCGCATCCGGCTCCTCAGTTATATATTCG
>JAESQF010000108.1 GCA_016765295.1 Oleispira sp. | reverse complement strand
TGTCGTGCAGCTTGATTGGTTATTAGAACCAAGTTTATGGTCAGGGGACAAACTGGATTTCAGCAGTCTTCGGCAGAATGATATTTATCGCTGGTTCAGTCCGGCACTGATTCATTTATCGCTTATGCATATCGTCATGAACAGTTTCTGGTGGTGGGTATTGGCCAAAGAAATTGAAGTGAATGATAGCCCCGGCGCTTTGATTATTTTAACCCTGATACTGGGGGTAGGTGCTGGGTACGCTCAATATCTAGCGGTAGGCCCTTATTTTGCCGGTTTGAGTGGGGTTACTTATGGTTTGATGGGTTGGGTATGGGGGCGACAATATCGTTATCGCACTGCGCCATTACCTCGTTATCAGCTACCCAGTTGGTTATTCCCCTTTATGATGGTTTCTATGGTGGTAATCATTATGTTTGATAGCGCATTTGGCGGTTTAAATATCGGCCACGAATCTCATATTGCAGGGGCTTTGCTGGGTGTGATCATGGCGATTGCATGGCCAATAAATAATGCCTTGTTAGAGCCAGCTTCTGTAGCAAAAAATGATGATTAATTTGTAATTATTCAGATTGCTCAAATTAAGACAGAAAAAGATTTATTATTGGGTAGTTGTGAAGCAAATATGCGAGGCAGGGAGCCGAACTAAGGCTACAGGGAGGTATTTACGCCGTATTGTGGAATAAATACCCAATCATGAATCGGTTTGTAAAACCTGCTGAATAGTTACACTAATTTACTAGTAAAAGGTAAGAATGATGACAGTTGATGAGCTGATCAAGGCAATGACGCCAGATGTGTTTCAAAATATGAAAGGCGCTTTAGAATTGAGTCGCTGGCCTGATGGTCGAAAAATGGATCGCGAGCAAAAAGGATTGTGTATGGAAGCCTTAATTCGCTATGAAGAAATGACCGATATGCCTGCTGATCAGCGTATTGGTTATATGGAAGCGGCTTGTAAATCGACCAAAGATGATGATACTCAGACACTGACTATTTCATAGTCGGTATAGGACTTTCGATAAAAGCATTGATACAAATGCTAATAGAAAATATTAAAACCGCTGATTAAATAAATAAGAAGAGTTATGCCGACAATATCTGGCCATCTGAACAAGATGGTAACTCAGCTCTGTGCTGAAACGGGCGCCAAGATTCAATATAAAATGAGTCTTGATGATCACCTAGTTGATCTTAATCCATTAGTGGGTGAGACGATTAAAATGCATTATGTCGGCGAGATTCATTGCAGTCATTGCGGCCGTAAAACCAATAAAAGTTTTAGTCAGGGTTATTGCTACCCTTGTTTTAAGAAGCTCCCGCAGTGCGATTTGTGCATTATGAGCCCCGAGAAGTGCCATTATCACTTAGGTACTTGTCGTGATGAAAAGTGGGGTGAAGACTTTTGCATGCAAGATCACTTCGTTTATTTAGCCAACTCTTCAGCGTTAAAAGTCGGCATCACTCGTGGTACTCAGTTACCGACCCGCTGGTGTGATCAAGGGGCGACTCAGGGTTTACCTATTTTTCGTGTGCGTGATCGATTGTTGTCGGGCTTGGTTGAAACCTTGTTCAAGCAAACGTTAGCGGATAAAACCAATTGGCGTGCGATGCTGAAAGGCGAAGCCGAGCCTGTTGATCTTGCCAGTATTCGTGATGAGCTTTACCAGCAGTATGAGCAAGGCTTACAACAAATAGAGCTTGAACATGGACCTGGGGCTATCACCCACTTACCCGATACGGAAGTGGTTGAGCTTGAATATCCAGTGATTGAATATCCGACGAAAGTAAGCAGTTTAAATTTTGATAAAACACCTGTAGTCGAAGGTAAATTGATGGGCATTAAAGGTCAGTATTTATTGCTTGATTGTGGTGTTATTAATCTTAGAAAATTCTCTTCTTATCATATTGAATTTACTTATTAAGATTTAGAAAGAATAAGATCCATGACTGGGTGGTTGTGGAGCAAATATTCGAGGCATGGAGCGTAGCGGCATGAAAACCTGCAATAGCTGGTATTTACGCCGTTTTGTGGAATAACGACACAGTCATGGGTCGCTATATAGACCTGCTGATACAGTTATATTAATTTAAACAAAATCTAAAACAGGGATTGATGATGCGCGACGCACAACCTAAGACAATTTATTTAAAAGATTATCAACCCCCTCATTTTGTTATTGATGAAACCCACTTGCGCTTTGATTTATTTGAAGACTATAGTCAGGTTGATAGTCGTTTGGTCATGCGTCGTAATAACCAGCAACATGAAGGCTATACCGGTCCATTGGTATTGGTTGGCCAGCAAATAGAGCTGTTGACAGTAAAAGTTAATGGTGAATTGTTAGCAGCAGCTGACTTTCAGTTAGAGGGCGATTCATTAACGATTCATAAAGTCGGTGATGAATTCGAGTTAGAGATATCAACCCGCTCCGAGCCGCAAAATAATACTGCGCTAGAAGGCTTGTACAAGTCGGGCGGTATGTTTTGTACCCAGTGTGAAGCGGAAGGCTTTCGTCGTATAACCTATTATTTAGATCGTCCAGATGTGATGAGTATCTTTACTACGGAAGTGATCGCCGACAAATCAAAATATCCGATCTTGCTCTCTAACGGCAATGCCAGCTCTCGACAAGAGCTAGAAGCGGGGCGCCATAGTGTTACTTGGCACGACCCGCATAAAAAGCCGTGTTATTTATTTGCCCTAGTCGCGGGCTCCTTGATGGTGAAAGAAGACACCTTTATCACTACGTCGGGTCGCAAGGTTGATTTACAGATATTTGTCGAACCACAAAATATTGATAAAACCGCTTACGCCATGGATGCTCTTAAGCGTTCAATGAAGTGGGATGAAGATAAATACGGCCGCGAGTACGACCTGGATATCTTTATGATCGTTGCCGTTGATGATTTTAATATGGGGGCCATGGAAAATAAGGGTCTTAATATTTTCAACTCATCGTGTGTGCTGGCAAACCCTCAAACTGCAACCGATACGGCCTATCTGCGTATTGAAGCCATTGTCGCCCATGAATACTTTCATAACTGGTCGGGTAATCGAGTTACCTGTCGTGATTGGTTTCAGTTGAGTCTGAAAGAAGGCTTTACGGTATATCGTGATTCGCAATTCTCTGCGGATATGAATTCAGCAACGGTTAAGCGCATCGAAGATGCGGCCTTAATNCGAACGGTTCAATTTGCTGAAGACGCGGGCCCGATGGCGCANCCTGTGCAACCGGATTCCTTTATGGAAATATCCAACTTCTATACCGTTACTATTTATGANAAGGGTTCAGAAGTTGTTGGCATGATTCACAAAATATTAGGCAGTGAAGGTTTCCGTAAGGGTTCTGACTTGTATTTTGATCGCCATGACGGTCAAGCCGTAACCATTAACGAATTTGTTGCGTCGATGGAAGATGCGAATAATATTTCATTAACTCAGTTTAAGCGTTGGTATAAATCGGCTGGGACACCGGTGGTTGATGTTGCAAGCTATTATGATGCAGATGCAAAAACTTATAGCCTTACTTTTACACAATCTTGCGATGAAGCGTTTCTAATCCCTATTGAGTTAGGCTTGATTGGTCAAAATGGACAAGAACTGAAAGCTGAGCTTGCACCNGGGCTGATTAATAAAAAAGGTTGTTATCATCAAGGTATTTTCCAGTTAACAGAAAAAGAACAAGTATTGGTTTTTGCCAATGTTAAGGAAGAGCCAATTCCTTCGTTATTACGCGATTTTTCTGCGCCGATAAAATTGAATTATGACTACAGTCGCGATCAGCTGTTATTTTTAATGAAACACGACAGCGATGGTTTTAATCGTTGGGATGCCGGACAAAACTTAGCCCTTGATGTTATTTATCAGGTGATGGCGCAGCAGGATGAGGGGGTTGAGCCTGAGGTTGATGCCCGTCTGGTTGAGGCTTATCGTAGTTTGTTGCAGCGCAATGATCTTGATTATGCCATGCTGGCAAAAATGTTGATCTTGCCAAGCATTTCCTATATNGCAGAGACTCAAGTTGAGATCGATATTCATGGTATTAGCAAAGCACGCAATCATGTTCAGGGTATTTTGGCCGATGCGCTAGGGACAGAGTTAGCGGCTTTATATCAGCGCCTCAATGTGGAGCAGGATTANTTGCCTGAACCTGCGCAAATGGCTCANCGNGGGTTGAAAAATACCGCGTTAAGTTATTTGCTTAAATCTACAAAAAGCCAATATTGCGCTCTTGCGGTTAGTCAGTTTGAAAATAACGACAATATGACCGATAGCATGGCAGCGTTATCCAGTTTGGTTAANTCTGTATATTCAACTCAAGCTGAGGCCGCATTAGCGACCTTCTANCAGCAGTGGCAAGCAGANCCTTTGGTAGTTAATCAATGGTTAGCCGTNCAAGCCGGATCTGCGGAGTATGGCAGTGTCGAAAATATCCAGAAGCTGCTAAATCATGAAGCATTTGATATTAAAAATCCTAATAAGGTGCGCTCAGTTATCGGCACTTTTGCGGGGCAATCGTTAGTGAATTTTCATGCCTTAGATGGATCAGGTTATCANTTATTAGCCGATAAAATTATTTTATTAAATGGCTTAAATCCACAAATAGCCTCTCGTTTAGTTGCGCCTTTAAGTAAGTGGGGGCGCTATGTTGAGTCTCAGGGACAGCAGATGAAGCAGCAATTGCAGCGAATTATGGCTCAAAAAGACCTATCAAAAGATGTGTATGAGGTAGTGAGTAAGAGTTTAGCCACAGAATAGANCGTTTTTTATACAAANAAGGCTATTTTAGGCATTAGTATTAATTAACTGCTAAAGGCGCATTGAGCCTAAGGCTAAGTTTCTTTATGCTAAGGCAATAAGTAGCTTACTAAATAAGAATAATTAGAGGTCGCAGAATGAAAAAGAATAAATGGATCGCGGCTGGCGTTTTGGCATTGGCAACCTTTAGCCAACTTGCCTCAGCAGCAGTTTCTGTTCAACAAGCCGAGCGCCTTAAAGGTGAACTGACACCATTAGGGGCAGAACGAGCGGGTAATGGTAAGGATATTCCTCCATGGCGTGGNGGTCTTACATCCCCGGTACTTGGGTATCAAAAAGCGGGTCAGCANCATCCAAATCCTTATCCGCAAGATAAACCATTATTTGTGATTACCNCGGATAATAAAGAGCGTCATAAAAAGTACTTAACCGAAGGGCAAATAGCGCTGTTTGAAACCTATCCTGATAGTTTTAAAATGCCTATTTATAAAACCCGACGTACTGCCGCGGCCCCTGAGTGGATTTATGATAATACCTATAAAAATGCTATTCGTGCTGAACTCAACAAGGGTGGTGCCGGTCTGCGTTACGCCTATGGCGGCACTCCATTCCCTATTGCTAAGGATGGTTTAGAAGCAATATGGAATCATATTACGCGCTGGCGCGGGGTTTTCTTTAGTCGCAGGTCGTCTGAGGTAGCGGTGCANACAGACGGTGCTTTCTCGTTAGTNACNGTGCAGCAGGATGCTTTTTTCAACTACTATAATCCTGACGCTACTATTGATGATTTGAATAACATTCTTTTCTATTACTTATCATTTACTAAAGCACCTGCGCGCTTAGCCGGCGGTGCGGTATTGGTTCATGAAACCATTGATCAGGTTGAAGAGGCTCGTCAGGCCTGGGGTTATAATGCCGGACAGCGCCGNGTGCGCCGCGCGCCTAACCTAGCTTATGATACGCCAATTGCAGCGGCTGATGGTTTGCGTTATGCCGATGATACCGATATGTATAACGGTGCTCCAGATCGCTATAATTGGACGTTAGTAGAAAAGAAGGAAATCTATATTCCTTATAATAACTACGAATTATCTAGTAATAACCTGACTTATAAAGAGATTCTTAAGCCGGGTCATATCAATCCTGATTATACTCGTTATGAGAAACACCGCGTATGGGTCGTTGAAGCGAACCTAAAAGAAGGCGCACGCCACGTATACCAAAAGCGTCGTTTCTTTATCGATGAAGATACTTGGGGNATTGCGGTAGCAGACCAGTATGATAGCGCAGGTGATCTATGGCGTGTCAGCATGGCGTACTTGAAGAATTATTATGAGGTGCCGGTAACATGGACAACACTTGATGTGTTTCACGATATCAAGGCTCGACGCTACCATGTGCAAGGTTTAGATAACGAAGAGCGTGGTACGGTTGATTATAGTTTGGATATACCAGGTGATCGATATTTCACCCCTTCGGCATTGCGCCGCCGTGGAAAACGATAATTTGTTAATCCAATAACATTATGTAACACATGGACGTTAGATAATTGGTAAAGGGTCGGCTAAACTAGCGGCCTTCAAAAAATTATAAAAATGGAGCGTTTTATGAATTTCCCCTCGATTCGAAGTCGAATCGTTACGGTAGTCTCGCGGACAGCCTTAATTAAATCAGCACTTTTTGCGATCACTTTAATATTTACTGTGCTCCCTCAGGCACAATGGCAGGATCCTTTAGTGACTCCTGCGTTAGCGACTGATCGAGCTCATGAAAGTTTATTATTAGACATAACCCGTATCGGCAGTCGTTTAGTCGCGGTTGGTGCGCATGGTCATATTGTATATTCTGATGATAGCGGTAAAAACTGGTTACAAGCGCGTACTCCGTCTTCTGCAACACTAACGGCTGTGTATTTTCCAAGTGCGACTAAAGGCTGGGCAGTCGGTCATGATGGCTTGATTCTTCATTCTAAAGACGCCGGTGAAACTTGGGTTAAACAATTTGATGGCTATCTTGCTAATGACGCCATAGTCAAAGGCGCTCGAATAAACAAACAGCAAGCAATTTCTGCTCTCGATGCTGCTAANAACTCTGGCGATGCTACCGAAATTGATAATGCTGAGATGTCTTTAGAAAATGTCACTTATGTATTAGAAGATGCTCAGTATGATAAAAAAAGTGGTTCTACTAAACCTTTCTTAGATGTTTGGTTTTATGATGCAAAAATCGGTTTCGCTGTTGGTGCCTATGGTATGGCTTTTCATACTCGTGATGGTGGCAAAAGTTGGATTGATTGGTCTGCGAATTTAGATAACGACGAGCGCTTGCACATCAATGGTATTGCCATGGTGGGTCCAAGATCATTAATGATTGTGGGTGAGCAAGGCCTGCTTTTACGTTCAGATAATATGGGCAAAAACTGGCGTTCATTACCTTCACCNTATGAAGGTTCACTTTTTGGTNTTAGCGCTAAAAACGATAACGTTCTTGTNTTTGGCTTACGNGGCAANCTTTACCATTCNGTNGATGGTGGNATTCANTGGCGNAAAGTGTATACCGGNTCAGAACAAACTCTGATGGCAGGTATTACCAAAACCGATAAAACCCGAATTTTAGTAGGCAATGGCGGTTCGATTATTTTGTTAAACAGCCGCTCAGAAGAAGCTAAATCTATTATATTACCAAGCCGCACAACTTCAGTGTCTATTACTCAAGCACCCGATGGCACGATAGTGATCGTTGGTGAAGCCGGTATTGAACGTATTAATACCGAAGGATTAGTGATCGATGAAACGATTACTATGGCTGCAGGGAACTTTTAATCATGTCTAATTCAAAAAATTTAAAAAATAATAAAACAGAGCCAGAGCATTATATAATCTCTCCGGATTCAGAACCATTTTTAGAGAAACTACTGTTTAGTGCACGCCCTGTTGTTTTGGCTATATTAGCNATTTTGACGNTGGTATTTGCTTATGGCTTGACTCAAATTAAACTTGATTCAAGTATTGAAAAATATATTCCTCTACAGCACCAGTTTATTAAAAACTACCTTGTTCATAAAGAAGAGCTNGGCAGTGGTTTGTCGAATATCAAGTTGTCCGTAGAAGCTAAGGGNGGNGATATTTTTACTAAGGAATATATGGCCACCTTACAGCGCATNAATGATGAGATATTCTTCATTAAAGGCGTTGATCGTTCGGCGATGAAATCNTTATGGACACCNAATGTNCGTTGGATGGAAGTAACGGAAGANGGCTTTCAAGGTGGCCCNATTATTCCTGCAACCTACGATGGTTCGGCAGAAAGTTTAAATGAATTACGTCAGAACGTATTGAAGTCAGGCCANGTTGGTCGCCTTGTGGCGAACAATTTTAGTTCGACTATTATTGATATNCCATTGGTTGACATAGATCCAGATACTGGTGAAAAACTTGATTATCAAAAGTTCTCTCACGCATTAGAAGAAAAAGTGCGTGATGCCTTTAGCAATGATGATATTTCNGTTTATATGACAGGAACGCCAAAGAAGTTAGCTGACCTGTTAGATGGTGTCGCTTCTATTGGCTTATTCTTTATNGCNGCCATGATCTTCACCACTATCTTATTGTATCTATACTCGCGCTGTATTCGCGGTACCTTAATAACTATTACGGCTTCATTAATTGCAGTTGTTTGGCAATTAGGTGCGCTTGCACTAATGGGCTTCACCATTGATCTTTATTCTGTATTAGTACCTTTCTTGATCTTTGCTATTGGTATTAGCCACGGGGTGCAAATTATCAGTGGTATCGCGACAGAGTCCGGTAAAGGTGCCAATAANCTGATGGCTTCTCGTTTAGCTTTCCGTGGTTTATATGTGCCCGGGATGTTGGCTTTGTTAAGTGATGGTCTCGGTTTCTTAACGTTATTATTCATTGAAATTGGTGTTATTCAGGAACTGGCAATTGCTGCGAGTGTTGGCGTTGCAATGATTATTGTGACTAACTTGGTATTGATGCCGTTGGTTATGTCTTATGTTGGTATTAGCCAGTCTGGCATCGATCACGCTGATAAAAACGAAAAGGCAGAACCAAAACTGTGGAAAGCATTATCAAAAATTGCTAGTCCTAAAGTTGCCCCTTTCCCTATTATTATTGCAATCGTACTAGCGGTTGGTGGTATCTATAAAAGCCAATCATTAAAAATTGGTGACTTAGAGCCGGGTGCTCCTGANCTTCGTCAAGACTCTCGTTATAATCTCGATAATGCCTATATGGTAGAGAATTATTCGACCAGTTCAGATGTGTTTTTAGTCATGGTTGAGACAGCTAAAGAGCAGTGTAATAGCTATAAAGTGATGGACGCTATCGACCGCTTTATGTGGTACATGGAAAATGTTCCTGGTGTTCAGTCAACTGTCTCTATGGTGACAATTTCTAAGCTAGTAACGAAAGGCATGAATGAAGGGAATTTGAAATGGTCGGCGTTATCACGTAATCAGACTATCTTGAATACCTCAATTCAGCGTGCTCCTTCTACGTTATTAAACTCAGATTGCTCGATGGCCCCGGTATTGGTTTATTTGAATGATCATAAAGCGGATACGTTAGAGCGCGTAGTAGCAGCGGTTAAAGTCTTTAAAGAAANGTATGATGACGATGTTGATGAAAAATACTTCACTATGTCTGGAGAAGACGTACAGCAGGCTATCTCTGCAGGCGAAATTGACAGCGTACCTTTACGCTTTCAGCTAGCGTCAGGAAATGCAGGTATTGAAGCGGCAACCAATGAAGTGATTGGTGANGCACAAAATACNATGCTGATTTTTGTTTATGTCGTGGTTTTTGCTTTATGCTTTGCAACGTTCCGCTCTATTCGTGCGGTGGCTTGCATCTTGATTCCATTAGCGTTGACCTCAATATTATGCCAGGCATTAATGGCCTCCCTTGGTATAGGCATCAAGGTAGCGACTTTACCGGTAATCGCTCTAGGTGTTGGTATTGGTGTTGATTATGGTATTTATATTTATAATCGCTTAGAAGTAATGTTAATAGCAGGTAAAACATTGCAAGAAGCCTTCTTCGAAACACTAAGGTCAACGGGTAGAGCAGTAAGTTTTACCGGTATTACTTTAGCGTTTGGTGTGGGTACATGGATTCTATCTCCTATTAAGTTCCAAGCGGATATGGGCATCTTGCTAACGTTTATGTTCCTATTGAATATGTTAGGTGCATTAATCTTGTTACCTGCTTTAGCAACCTTTATTTTAAAGCCTCAGGAAATTATTGCTCGCCATAAAAAGCAGCATGGTGACGCAGGCGCGGCAGGCTAATTTATTAGTTTGTATACAAAGGCAGCCTATTGGCTGCCTTTTTTTTGCCTCAAGGTTTCTTTTTTTAATTCAAAACTGNCCCGTTTTGACAGAGCCATTAAGATAAAATCAAACGCTATTCGAAAAGATACAAATCCTGCGAATTTTACATACCTCTGATTGGCACTTAGGCCAGTTCTTTATCAATAAAAGCCGAGCTGCTGAACATCAANAATTCATTCAGTNGTTATNTCAGNAAATTAAATCGCTTACATGGGCGCTATCTATTACAACGTNAAGANTCTGAAGCTNTAGAGCTGNAGGTTTTAGATACCTGGCAAGNTGATGATGTNNNAGATACTAAAACTTTATCGGGAGGGGAGGCTTTCTTGTCAGTCTTGCTCTCGCATTAGCATTATCAGATTTGGTNCNCTAGATAGCGCAACATTNGATATGGCTTTAAATGCTTTAGACAGNTTGAATGCCTCGGGNAAAATGATTGGNNTTATNAGTCATGTTGAAGCNATGAAAGAGCGTATACCNGTGCANATACAAGTCACTAAANTTAATGGCTTAGGCANTAGTAAACTGGAACAACAATATTCTTTTTTTAATCTTACATGCTAGCGGACTGAATNAAACTAAAAGTAATAACGTAAGCTGGTNTACAGGCTAAGTGGGTAGCTACCAAATTCAGANGCTAGATTGATATCCCCAGAGGCGTTAAATTCTGGGTTATCACCAATACTCATTTGACTGCCGAAATCGGAATATAAATTATCACTCCAACTGACTTCGGCGGTTAAAGATATAAAGGCAGATTGATCATCTAGGTTAAAGAAGCTACTCGCATTGACCGATACCAAAGGACTGGCGATCCAGCTGATGGCTGGAATTAGGTAATTTTGTCCTAGTAGATAAACACCGCCGCGCTCATAGGGTTGCAGCTGAATAATATCCATATAATCNTCNGAATCACGNGAACCTGCACCATTATAATGATACTCCATCATCACAATAATATTATCGTCGAGGGCAAAGTCAGATCCTATGGAGTGGCGCCAATAGCTTTTAATATCGTCCTCNTTATTATTCATATANGCTGTCTCTAGCCAGAAACCAAAATACCCTAAAGCGCGTTCAATACCGCCTCCAAGTAACCAGGCGTTATCGAGCTGAATATACATAGATTCTAGGTCATTACCTTTAATNGAGGTTTTAGCGCGNAAAAAGGCCGCAGAGTTTTCCTGCTTGCCATCTTCGCCNATAATTAAGCCCGAATCTAAAATCGTAAAGCCATCAAGGTCAACNTGATAACGAATAGCATCAATNCCCACTCTATATTCTTGGTTTAAGGTTTGTAANACAAAAGGTAAAAATATATCGGTAGGNTTNATAAAGCGTGCAGAACCAAATGAAATCACCTGGCGGCCAATGGTTAAATCTCCNCTATCACTGCTGCTTTGNAAATTAAAACGATCTAAGTTTTGTAAGATCACNACATGATCCCCATGTTCAGCTAAGACTGGGTNGAGGTCTTTATAGCGATAACGGTTANTGCCCGTATTGAGGGTTGAGTCTGTACCAGAGCTNTTTTTTCCATTGATGTTATTGGAATAATATAACGGTTGAGTCTCATAATGAATCTCAAAATTACTACGATNAGNGCTCACGTATGAAGCCATNANGCGTATTGCATTTTGCGATTGAAAATTACTGTCGATTGCAATATTAGCATCATCAATGCCNGCACCGTCAANTTCGACAGCNCCTTGNCCNANNNCATAGCTTTTNAAATAACCACTGTAGTTAAANCCTTGAGCGTGCGCGATGTTTTGCACTAAGCCCAAAAGCAGTANTAGAGTGANAGTTGATGATAGTCTTTTCATGAGNCCTCTGAATTATGTNCGNCGTTCATCATCAACGATTTNACCATCGACTAAACGAATAATNCGATTAGCNCGCTCCATNATCATNGGGTCGTGAGTAGAGAATACAAACGTCATATTTTCTTTTTCNTTTAGCTCTTTCATCATATCCAGTAACGCGGCNCCNGTTTTTGANTCTAGNTTNGCTGTGGGTTCATCCGCTAGAATTAAACTNGGNTGNGAAACCATCGCGCGCGCCACCGCGACTCTTTGCTGCTGACCACCGGATAGTTGGGCAGGGCGGCGACTTTCTAAACCTTCTAAGCCAACTTCCNGCATGATTTTAGTCACACGAGTATGACGCTCTGATTCTGAAATCCCCTGTAGTAACATGACATATTCAATATTTTCTTTAGCCGATAAAACGGGGATCAGGTTATAGGCTTGAAANATAAAACCGATATGNTCACGNCGNAAATCTGAAAGTTCTGTGCCGTTCATGTGACTAATATCTTTATCGTCTAAAATCACATCACCGGAGGTGGGGGTATCTAAACCACCAATGAGCTGTAATAAGGTTGANTTACCTGAACCAGACGGACCAATGATTGCNGTGAATTCACCTTTCTCAATGACCAGGTCATTATCTTTCAGNGCNTTAACGAGNGTATCGCCTTCGCCAAAATTACGGCATAGCTTTTTAGTTTCAATAACAATATTACTATTTGTAGAATTCATTATGATTCCCTTATAAAGTTCTGCGCATCGCATCTGATGGCTGTAAACGAGCGGCGTGGAAAGCGGGATAGAGGCTCGCTAACAAAGTAATGCCTAATATGGATAGGCTGAGCTCAATAAAGCTCATCGGGTCAACAATAGCGTATAGNGGCTCATTGATGGCGGTACCAAACATTTCGAGATCGCTATAGCTAACGCCATAAATTGAGGCTAAATAACATAGGATTCCGCCGATAATAATACCGACGAGAGTGCTGATTAAACCAATTAAAAATCCTTCTGCCATTATTTGAAAGAACAGCTGGCGTGGACGTGTGCCAATGGCTAATAAAATACCAAACTCATTACGGCGCTCAAAAATAGACATCAGCATCGTATTGATTAACCCGAGGGAAACCAANATGTACATAATCATGGCCACGATGAGAGTGGAGTAATCTACCATACCAAGCATCCCTGCTAATTGCGGTACGAGNTCTAACCAATCGAGGGTTTCTAAACCGTGGCTATTAAGTTCCTTCCANAGGGCTANGCTCTTATCATTGATGGCTTCATCAGAGGTGAAGTTNAACGCNACTTGATGAATGCCTTTTATATTNAACAGTTGCTGGCCNTGGTCTAAATTAATAAAGGCAATGCCATTATCCATATTGCGATCGTTAAAGCTGAAGATACCNGTNACTCGAAATAACTCTTGAGATAACTCNCCCCCGTGGGCTTGAGAAATNGTCACCACGATACGATCACCTAGATCCACCTCAAGCAAGTCGGCCATTAAGCGGCCTAATAAAATCTCTCCTTTTTTATCGGTTAAGTATTCCCCTTTCAACATGGATTTCTTAAGCTTGCTTACCTGAGCTTCTTTAGCACCATTGATACCTATTACCATTGCGCCACTGACGTTTTCTGATGATGAAACCATGGCTCCCATTAGGGTACGAGGNGAGTANGTACTGATNNCAGNATAATTATCTAATTGTTGGTAAAGCGNTTCAGGGNNNGGTATATACAAATCAATATCTTGAGNATCNCGAAANCCATGCTGATGAATTTGTGCTTCACCTAAAAANGTTTCTGTACTGATGGAAATAAANGTTTTTATGGAGCCGCGAATAAAAGAATCNGCTAATAGTAATGCTGCCAGACCGCAGGATATTAAACANACGGTTAATAGCGTACGGCGGGNATTGCGAAAGACATTTCTAANAGCAAGTCGAAAGACAAGGCGACTGACTAGGAGTTTAGTTTGAAGCATATTAANCCGCCTGTAATGCTTGCAGAGGAGAGATCTTNGCGGCACGAATAGCGGGTATTAAACTCACTAATAATGTCGTNCCAATAATTACCGCAAGGGGAGTAAGANCACTGAATACGGTTAACTCNGCCAGTATGCTATCAAACATTACCCCTCCCATATCAATGGGTTCAGCCAGAGAAAGCCCCGCAGTAGATAACCAATAGACTAAAGGCATAGCGAATATAAACCCTAAGATGCAGCTAGCAAAGGCTAATAAGAATGACTCCAGCATAATCATGGANAATATCGTTTCAGGTCGGGTGCCAATGGCTTTTAAAACNCCAAATTCGCGAGTGCGTTCTAATGTNCCCATTAAGACGGTATTTAATACGCCNATTGAAATAATAAAAATAATAATACCTAGNGAAANATAGTTACCACTTTTATCGGCTTGCATGCCGTTGTAAAAAGTACTCTCAATTACTTGCCAAGGATCTACCGACAAATCTTCATTNATCAATTTTTGTTGCCATTGNTNAGCGAAAGACATGGCCTGGCTTTGGTGATTTAAAGCAATGACTAGCTCATGAACTNCAGACATATCANCGGCAATAGAAAGGAAATTTGCTATNGCAGGAATACTTAAATACACGTTNAAGCGTTCATTGGAATTGGCATTNCCGATAATAGCNNTGANGATGAATATGTCGTTGGCGATTGAGCCATCGATGCCCTGAGATATTAAAACTAACTCATCACCGATCNCNAGNTGTAAATTTTTAGCTAGGCTATAACCGATCATTGCTGGGAAGTAGCCCGAATNTGTCATGTTNTTGGTTAAATACTGACCTTGATGGACTTTGTTTTTTAGTCGNGTAGTCTTTGCTTCTAGTTCCGGTGAAATACCAATGACTTTNGCCGGGTAGGTTTTATTCTTGCCATAAGCTAATGAAGGGCTATAGATTCGTGGGGCAATAGCGGTAACTTCAGCAGAGGTTAACAGTTGTGGTATTAATACTTTAGCATCTAGGGTTTTATATAAAGAAGGGCGGGTTAGATAATCTCCTTTATGTACCTGAACATGTCCGACCTGATCACCGGTGAAGATATCAATCATATTGCTATAACTGCCTTCGGTGAAAGAAATCATCGTACACAGCAGAAAAAATCCGCCGCCCATACTTAAAATAGTTAATACGCTGCGATGACGATTGCGTAATACGTTACGAATCGCCAATTTGAAAATCAACATAATTAATTCCTAAAATTTATGCTTAGAGCTGATTTTTACATTTAACATGACAACTCTCTAGNTTGATTAAAAGCGAGCTTGTAGATTGCGCAGNGTGAAANTACGCNGATCAACTTTNCTATCAAATTCAGCNTCAATATATTCAATAACGGTTTTATGCCCTTCTTTATTTAACGGNANCATCGTCATAATAGAAGGCATTTTACGGCCGGAGTAATCACGAATTTCGCTAAACTCCATNGTACGAACCTTTTCCCCTTTTTCATTAAANTAGCTTTGCTCGCTAGGCAGTAAAGTTTNTTTATCGATGACAAATTCTATCCGNCCCCATACGGTAACCGTTTCGCGCTTGGGNATGAGNGTNAAGCGCCAGTTNTTATCTTCATCGGCTTTTTCAACGCTATATTCTTTNAGNAGAGAGACCTCACGGACTAGNTCGTCATTGGTAAAGTCAGAGCCCATCCAAGATCCCATCATCATNGANGGNGGCACTTTAATGGTCTTATTGATCTTNGGGAAGTAGTTCCACATATCNGTATCAATCTTGAGGGTNGCTACCCCNCNATCTTTCACCGGGGTTAANATTCGAATAAAAGTATCGTCCATACCCCGAGTCCANCTTTGCATTTCTAAGGTNCGCTGCCAATTCGGCGTCACAATCGTCATTTTCATGGTAGANATTGATGTGTCTGANCGAAANAGCTCNTCCATTTTTTTCAATAAATCCACGGCCGTCATCATCAGCCTGAGCGATCGGTAAGGTAAATAGCAGGCAAGCCGTTAAGCATAAGCGTAANANGGGTGATTTAGACGACGAGTACATGGAGGATCCTTGGAAAAANAATCAATAGCAANAGCTAGAGNATAGACAAGGCTAAATGATAATTTGTTTCATNTAGATTGCAATNAANTTATAAAAAGCTGGCCTAAATANAGGGAATTGATTATAAACAGCAAAGACTTATTATTGGCGGCACTCATGCGACGAGTAGAGCAACAACCAGAGCAGCAGACAGCACAGTTATTAGCATCACTTAAGCAAACCTTTGGCTTTGACCAGTTNCGNGGNGGCCAAGANCAAACTATTCAGCANCTTNTTGCNGGNCAATCATCGTTAGCCATTTTNCCTACCGGTTCNGGNAAGTCGCTGTGCTATCAATTTACNGCTATGCATCTNCCTCATGTCACGCTAGTGGTCTCTCCTTTACTTGCNNTGATGAAAGACCAATTGGAGTTCCTTGCCCGTAAGGGCATTCCCGCTGCCAGTATCGATTCGACCTTGAGNGGCGAGCAAAGCCAACAGGTGATGGCNGATGTCCGCNNNGGAAAAATTAAGATACTNATGGTATCGGTTGAGCGTTTTAAGAATGAACGTTTTCGCCAGTTTATTAATGCCGTGCCGATATCAATGNTNGTAGTNGATGAGGCCCACTGTATNTCGGAATGGGGGCATAACTTTCGCCCNGATTACNTAAAGTTGCCNACTTATTGNCAACANTTGAATATNCCTCTGGTGCTANTNTTAACAGCAACGGCAACCAAAAAAGTNAAAAATGATATGGCGGCTAANTTTGCCATTNCCGCTGAGCATATCGTGCAAACAGGNTTTTACCGANACAACCTAGATTTANCGGTATTACCTGTTAATGAAAGTGAAAAAACGCAAACGTTATTACAGCAAATAAAGCATCAACAGCAGNTATTTTCTAANCAGNGTANTGATCAGNCTTCTANTAANAATGNAGCAGCAGGCATAGTTTATGTNACGCTACAGCACACTGCCGAGAGGGTTGCGGCGTATTTACAAGCCGGCGGTATTAACGCAATGGCTTATCATGCNGGTTTTGAATCGGATAAACGTCAGCAGATTCAGAATGATTTTATGCAAGGCAGAACNCCNGTGGTTGTCGCGACGATAGCATTTGGTATGGGGATTGATAAATCGAATATTCGCTTTGTCATGCATTATGATTTACCTAAGTCGATAGAAAACTACAGCCAAGAAATTGGTCGTGCTGGTCGAGATGGNCAAGGCTCNAATTGNATTACCTTGGCGAATCTTGATGGNTTNAATACCGTTGAGAATTTTGTTTATGGTGATACCCCAGAACTTTCTGCAATAGAGTTTTTATTGCAAAACATTCGCCATGAAAGTAAGCCTTCGCAATACCAGAATTCCCAAGAAGGGCTCAATGTTACTGAGTGGGAGCTGCANGTAGTCGGNCTTTCTAATGCCAGTAATATTCGACAGTTACCGCTAAAAACCTTATTAGTTCAGCTTGAAATGATGAACGTNATTAAGCCTATGTACGCTTATTTTGCTGAATTNAGNTACAAGTTTGTGCANGACAAAGAATCGATATTGGCTATGTTCGANGGAGAGCGTCGTGATTTTCTCCAAGCTNTTTTTACCACCAGNCAATTTAAGAAAGTTTGGGGCGCNCCAGATTTTGACGTNCTNTTTAATACGTATAAAGCTGAACGTGGAAGGGTGATTACCGCGTTAGATTATTTAGCNGAAAAGCAATTGATTGAGCTTGAAAGCAAGAAAATGACAGAAGTTTTTCAAGTCTACCAAGAAGCCTTNCACAAGCCTGAACTTGGCCAAACNTTACACCANTATTTTNTNGATAAAGAAGAAAAAGAAATTAAGCGNATTGCTTCATTAGTGCGATTTTTTGAANTGGATAAATGCTTAAGTTCCAATTTAGCGCGTTATTTTGATGATCAGCAAGCNCCNCAANNCTGTGGTCATTGCAGTGTTTGTCGTGGCCAAATTGCCAAGCTTTCGTATAGCCAGCANCCGCAGTGGCCCAGTGATGCAGANTTGCAGCGCTACTTAAGTGGATTGGCGCAACGCTTAGACGGCAANGCNGATGTATCACTGGATATTCAATGTCGTTTTTTAGCGGGAATAAGTGTGCCTATTTTTGCNCGTAATAAAGTAAGGCAGCTTGAGGGGTTTGGTAGTTGCGAGCAATTAAGATACAGCGAAATTCGCCAACGNATCAGTTCTTAGNATCAGTCGCGAGGGTGATTAANAACGTTGATTAAAAACGTTTATTAATNNTCTTATCCAGCGTATCTTTATTCTCGATTAATGCGGCATAAGACATAGGTTTACTAATACCAAAACCTTGAGCATAGTTAACGCCAATTTTTTTCAAGGTCTTAACTATTNCTTCGTCCTCTACCCACTCGGCCACGGTGCCAATTTTCATTGCATGAGCAATGTCGGTAATGGATTTAACAAATGCATGATCGATCGCATCCGTTTCAATATTTTTGACGAAAATACCNTCAATTTTAAGATAATCTATCGGCAGCTCTTTGAGGTAACTATAGGAGGACATGCCAGTACCAAAATCATCTAAAGATACTCGACTGCCTAGCTGTCGAATACTAACAATGGTTTTTCGCGCTAAATCAATATTGGCAATGGCGCTGGTTTCAGTGATTTCAAAACAAAAGAATGAGCCTGAGATATTATTCTTGGNTAGNCTGTTTTCAATAATNATCAGTAGCTGGTCNTGGTTCAGTGCATCCGCGGTTAAATTTATTGAACAAAANCCAACCTCAAAGTGCTGTTTGATCTTATTAAACTCAGCAATTGTATTCTCTATCACCCATTTATCGACATCCCAGGTTGCGTTNTAGCGTTCTGCNGCNGGCATAAANTTATTAGGNTAAATAGTATTNCCTTCAGGATCTNTCATTCTAACTANNGCTTCAAAGCCACTGGCTTCAGTNCCAGTGATGTGCTTGATTAATTGGTATTCAACAAAGAGTCTATTTTCATCGATGGCTTTACGCAGTGCGACTAAGCTTTCCATTTCACCAAAACGNGCGGAAAGATTATCATCTTCGGGTAAATATAAGTGGTTCCTATTTCTGCCNGCTTCTTTCGCGGCATAGCATGCAGAATCGACGCAGCTAAGAATGGTCTGTTTNTTACCTTTTAAAGTACTTAANTGCAANATGCCNATNCTGCTGCTGACGGTAAANATNTGGCCTTGCCAGTTNAATCGATAGGCTGCAATCGCCAGTCTAACTCGATCNGCAATNGCTAANGCTGTTTCCNCTGAGCGGGCAGTGACNATCATNGCNAATTCATCCCCACCAATACGTGCCAATATGTCNTTATCTCTNAGNGNNTTGNTAATGCAGGTGGTAATNGCCTTTAATAAATGATCTCCAGCGATGTGNCCCGCGGTATCATTGACGACTTTAAACTGATCTAGATCTAGGTAAAAAATAGCNCGCTCATCGCGTTCATCACACTGCAGGGTCTCCTCTAACATAACCTCAAACGCTCGGCGATTATAAGTGCCAGTTAAGTCATCGTAAGACGCTTGAATTTGTAGCTGAGTATTCGATTTTGAAATCTCCGCCAATGAATTCTTAATCAGTGTCGTTTTTTTATTATACAAATCTGCGAGTTTGCCAAAATCACCACGACCAAAGCCTTCAAGGAGCTCTTCTTCATCGGGATTATCCGCGTAATTNCGTAAATGTTGATTGATACGAATAAGGGGGTGAATAAAAAATATATGAACAAAAATAAAGAAAACCAACATNGTAANAATAGTAGGGATAAACGTTTGTTTGAGGGTTTTNTTAATAATATTGGATACGGCGNTANAGTCGGTAGATATGGGGGTAACCACAACCAATTTCCAATAAGANTCGGGTATATGGAAAACCGATACATTAACTTCTTCTTGNAGTANGAAATCATGNTCTAACTGAAANNTATCGAGNAAATAGCTATAATTTAATGTATCNCCTATCGGATCGATAATTGCTGCGGCCATCGTTTCTGCTTGCTCTTCCGATATTTGATAACTATTTTCGTCAAANTANCTGNCCATAGTCTTGNCGNTNTTNCATGTCTTNANCGGATGTTTTAGATGTTTGTTGTGAAATTNTTAGNAGNCGNTCGGATAATTGTTTAAATTTAGGCTGTTTTGNAGCCANNTCAGTAATATCAAGTAGCNCNGAATCATCTGNNTTTTTTATGTACTCACTTTGAGGGAAGGNAATGAATTTATTATTTTGATCAACAAGNAAAACATAGCCNCCAATATTCTCTGATTGTTTTTTGAAAAACTCATGNAAGCCTNCAAGTTTCATATCNATGGTNGNNGCGCCNATATATTNNTCATNCTTTAGTATNGGAACCGTNCAGGTGACCATAGGTTCTTTAGAAAATGGATCAATATATGAGCGAGACCAATAGCAGCTNTCANGAGTTAGANATTTGGCGGGGACATACCATTCTTCATTATGATAACCATTACCACTGTCTAAATTATAATCGTTATAAAAGTCTAATTGNCCTTGGCTNTTTTTACCCCAGAAATAACTNTTTTTTTGTTTNTTNGGGTNGAGTGAATTGGGTTCTGGCCAAATNCCGCCACCGGCAACGAGGGTATTTGAATTGTTGATANCAATGAGCTGGGGGAGAAGTTGATGGTAAAGGGTATCAGAATAAGGCGTGGCATTGACAACGGCTGCTAAGCCTTCCGCTAATGATTTAACCAGNGAGGTTTGTCTTACCAGNTCAGCAACAATNGCATTNCCNCTGGCTTTAANTTGTTTAGANCTNTCGCTTTCTAATTTCTCGCGTAACTCACCCTGTAGCACAAAAGNAAATATGGCTAAAAGAGTCAGNGTNGCGAGTANAAAACTGGTTGANANTTTGAAACTGGTATCAGATAAGTAATGCTTCATTGTTAAATATCGTCTAGAACTTAATNTAAAGCCTAGACAATAAAAANGACAATGGAATTAATTCTTATTTATAGCTGCTCATAAGTGAAGTTATCATCGGCGTTTTCTAAGCGCTCTTGACGTTTTTGCTCATCCGCAAGCACCGATCTTATTTCGTCCATGACCGAGTCGACATCAGCACTTTCAATTGCTTCTTCAAACAGGCCGGTCAGCTCAGTATCGGCGGTGAGGTCGCCATCTTCGTACAAAGCCCACATTTCTTTTGCATAGTTAGTGCGCAGTAGCTCAGGGGCNTATTGGCCGTAGTATTCGGACATGTTGTTAACATCACGCTCTAGCATAGATTTAGCGTGGTTATTCGCNGCAGCATCGACGGCTTGTGGTAAATCGATAATCACTGGGCCGTAATCGTCAACAAGGACGTTGAATTCGGACAGATCGCCATGAACGATTCCTGCCACCAGCATACGTTTGACATCATTCATCACGGTGGCATGATCTGTTCGAGCTTGCTCAGAGGTCATGGACACATCGTTCAAACGCGGAGCAACTTCGCCATCATCGTCGTATGTGACCAATTCCATCAGCAGCACACCATCGAAGCAGCCATAAGGCTTAGGCACGCGTACGCCAGCTTCTGCTAAGCGATACAAGGCATCAACCTCGGCATTATGCCAAGACTCTTCCTGCTGTTTGCGACCGAACTTAGAACCTTTCTCCATCGCACGTTGGCGACGGCTATTTTTGCTCTTGCGGCCTTCTTGATATTGCACGGCCTGCTTAAAGCTGCGTTTAGTGGCTTCTTTATAGACTTTAGCGCAGCGAATTTCATCGCCGCAGCGCACAACGTAGACAGTCGCTTCTTTTCCGCTCATTAATTGGCTGAGGACTTCGTCCACTACACCATCATCAATTAAGGGTTGTATTCGTTTTGGAGTTTTCATAGACGCTTTATACCCTAGTCAGGTAGCACAGGCAAGAAGATTGACCTGACTGCTAGCTACTGACCGTTAGACGAGTATAATGCGCGCCAATTATACTAAATAATGATGCCGGTCCAATTGGGCATAGGAGAGTGAAATGGTTGTAGTTCGAGCGATATTAGGTGCCTTAATCTTATTCTTAAACTGGGTATTTACCCCGAAAAGCATTAAGCGCGNAGCCAGTGAACAAGCGGCTATCGATACACAAACGTCCAAGTTAGCCTTGTACCAGTATGCAGCCTGCCCATTCTGCGTAAAAGTACGTCGCGCCATGAAGCGCAGTGCGCTTAATATAGAAACTCGTGATGCTAAGCGTAGCGAGAAGTTTAAAGAAGAATTATTGCAAGGTGGNGGTCAATTGAAAGTACCTTGCCTNCGAATNGAAGATGATAACGGCGAAGTAACTTGGATGTACGAGTCTGGNGATATTATTGAATATCTTGANGGGCGTTTTAACCCTGTTGATGCTGAGACAAGCGCCGCTTAATCTCAATGAGTTTATTTCCAAGTGGAATAGGCTAAGTAGGTCGATGATTTTTAAAGGCCAGTGCTCGTTGAGCACTGGCCTTTTTTGTATTTGATTAACTCAATCCTGCAATCCCCAGGTATAAGCCTGAAAAGTACGAAACTAACCAAAATAACCACACCATGATACTAAAGCGGTGGAAGGTTTTNTGTAGCTCTATATCCCCATTGCGTAAAACCACAAATGCCCAGCAGAAGTGGAAAATCATCAAGAATAGTCCTAAAAATCCTGAGATCGAGTGGGCGGTAAATATCAGATGACCTACATGAAGGTACATTAGTAGGGTGCCTAGGCTATCGGTAATAACCCCAAGGCCAAACATTACCAGATGCCATTTCTTTAACTGCTTGTGCCAGTAATCGTTCCAGATGCCTATCGAATAAAAAATTAATGCTAGGGTGAAAAANATTGCGCCCCAGAAAATGAGAGNTGTCATAGAGTAGCCTGTTGAAGATGGTAAAANAGGATTTTAATCTAATTGATAAGCACTTGCATTAGNCCGTTGCTTGGTAGGTCTCCATACGCTCTATTACTTTCACNAAATAACGGCGTGTTTCGGCGTAGGGCAGGTCATTTTTTAAAATCTCATAAACCCGATCTGAGCTGAGTTGGTTGATTACCCCAAAAGCCNGCTGCATCGATGCGTNTCCGATGAAGGCTTTGGCGACGTTTCCTGTACCGGTATTATAGGCGGCAATCGTGCAATACAGTCGTGAACTTGGGTCGCTGATGCCTTTTAGATAGCGTGTATTNAACATACTGAGGTAGGCGCTACCGGTGTCCAAATTGAAGTTGGCATCATACAGTTCTGCACTGGTCAGTAAACGGGACTTGCCNGTCATAAACTTGCTGGCATCTTTGCCTGCGCTGGCGGGTACTATTTGCATTAAGCCAAAGGCTGGGATGTGGCTGCGGGCCAGTGGATTAAAATGACTTTCGGTATGAGTTATGGCCATTACCAGGGCTGTGTCTACATTCCATTTGTTGGCTGCCTTCTGGGCGCTGGTATAATATTTCTCTGCGCGCTTAAGAGGAAACTGTTTGGGTAGGGGGATTGTTATATTAATAACCTGACCTTTATTGGTATTTACGCTACTAATTTTGGCGCTTTGTTCAAGTTTTTTAGCCGCGTTACCATCGCCATAGAGTTCATGTAGCTCGCTTAATAAGATGCGATCATTCATTTTGATGCTTTGGTTTAATTGTGCATGAATGGGGTCGTTGAGGATGGCCTGATATTCAGTAAGGTTTAATAAAAATTCTAAATCTTGGTGTAATTCATCGGGTATAGGTAGCCGCTTCGGGTCTAGGTCTTGAGTGGATTTATAACTAAGGCGAATTTCATTATGGGCAAAATCGACCACGGCCTTTTTCTGTAGATCTTTGCTNTATTCAACCCAGATATTTTGATCGCTTATTTCTACAGTCTGCCACTCTTGCTCAAGTTCGCGTTTGTGCTGCTCGAATGCATCTAGATAACGTTCTTGATACGCTTGNAAATCATTCTTAATTTTGTCAACTCCAGCCAGCTGAGATTTGGNAAAATCATCAAAGCTATCGGCAAGGACTTTTGACGCTGAAAAACTGAGGGGTAGCAGGGCTAACCGAAATAAAAATAGTCGGCGTTTCATGCGGGGTTTTATNCGCGGTTTCATGAGTNGGCTCTGGCAAAATGGCTTGCTTTATTATTACCCGTTATGTTCCTGTTTGTAAGTTAATTNTCGATACAATTTACTGCAAATTGACCANATTTAAGCCGGTTTCATCACGTATATTGGAGATANAGGACAAGAATAGTAGGTCGGAGGCGGTTATGAATTTTCATGAGTTTAAGAAAGTCGTTCATCGGGGAAGTCCTGAGGTGCATATTCTTTCTAATCAGGGGGATTTATATTTGGTGCAGATATTTAATGATGGTGGCCAGTCGTTGTTAACCCAAGGCAGTACCACTCGGCCACAGGTATTTCATGGTTTACCCGANTGTTACGAAAGACTCGCGGATGCGGGCCTTCATCACGCGTTTGTTGATCAAACTTTTGCTCATGATGAAATGATTAATCAGCAAGACTATTGTTCATCTCATACTGATCATCGGGCTGTGTGTTTTTAGCCGTAAGGCGGCTTATGGGATTGTTTGTGAGATTGGCCTCGCCGAATTTAACTTCACCAAAAGAAAGGGTCGGTGACAGGGCAAAGGGTTGCCAGCGAGCGCTGAGTTCGGCAATAGGAATTACATTATTAAAGCGCTTATCATGGGGGCTTTTATCACTAATAGTTTTTTCTAGCAGCATGGATATATATTGGTCAAGGCTCAGCTCAGGGGCGTTACCATTAGGAATGACCGCCATATTCGTTTCGAAACTGAAATTGGCCAGGCCATAAATAGTTGAGTACTGGGGGCTGTAATTGTCGACAGCAATGCCGTTGTGACTGAATACGCAAAGGCCGTGATCGGTATTGGCCACAAGGGATTGATTGCCTTGGGTTTTNCCNGGTGTTTGTATCAGTGCCAGACTATCACCGAGCATAATNCTGCTGTGCAGGGGGATTATTTTATTTGCTTGAATNCCATCAATGCCATCAATAGGATAATTAGGGCTTTGTATGGGCAGTAAGTCCTTTGCCGCTTCCCATTCTTGGTGCATTACCAGTAATTTGGCATTAGGGAAATACGCCTCTTTTTCGTGGCTGCCTAACCATTTTCTTAAGTCTTGCCCTTGTAAGTTGCTATAGCAGATGAAATCAATTTGTTCTGGTGATATTTCAATGCTCTTGAGAGCATTTTCAACGCTATTATGTCGAGGGGTTAGCCAAGGTTTGAGCATCTTTTTTGCATTGTTAAGAAGGTTTTTTANGGTAGCTTGCCTAAAGGGGNGGCTATCCGTTTTAGTCGTTGAGTCGGANGGTGAAAATAATAAAGTTTTATTACCTGCATGAGTCGCAAATTGNATAACAATAAAACGATGAGTCACGTAAAGGTAGGGATTAATCAAACTTGTGGCATTGCCAAAGGCAGATTTAACCGCATAGGGGATTGAGACAAGGTCAAATGTTTGCAAATATTGTACTTGNTGGTTGATCATTTTTAGATCATCAACAAAGGTTCTTGCTTGATATTGAACTTGTTTCAAGCGTTCTTGNGGCGAAAGGCTTTCACGACTATGGCTGAAATGACTTATCGGTCGAATACCTAATGTTTCCAGTACTATTTCATAGCTTAAATTCAAGGGCGCACTACTCATTTATTATTATTCTCTGAGCTTTTTACAAAAAGTAACGTAATTGTCGGTGAAGATCAATAGCTACTCGTAGGCTTCTAAGAGTCAAAAGTTATAGCTATTATGTTTGAANTTTCTTTTAGTTATCGAAGTGGCTGTGGAGTACACTGAATTCAATCGAGAACCCATATTAGAACCACCATTTTTAAGCCACCACTACTAAGGANGTTGCATCGTGACTAATAAACCCAGCCCCGTTACGCCATCGATTGTTGCTTATCAGGGAGTTGAAGGGGCGTATTCGCATTTATCCTGTAAAACCGTATTTCCTCAACATCAAGCGTTTGCNTGTGACGATTTTCAGTCCGCGATATTGATGGTTGAAGAAGGGCGAGCTGAATTTGCCATGATTCCATTGGAAAACTCTACTGCCGGGAGAGTAGAAGAAATTTATCGCTTATTGCCTAAAACTCATCTGAAAATAGTGGCAGAACATTTTGAACCGGTGAATCATTGTTTGCTGGCACTGCCCGGGGTTGAATTAGCACACATTGAAACCGTATCGTCTCACCCGCAAGCGTTAGCTCAATGTTTTAACCATTTAGCAAAATTGAATATTAAAGCGATTGCGGCGGTTGATACTGCACTNTCGGCCAAAGATTTGGCGGCTAGTAAGATTGCGACGCCGGCAGTAATCTCAAATAAAAGCCATGGAGCCATTGCATCGCNTTTGGCGGCGGAGTTATACGGACTAAACGTAGTGGTCGAGAATTTTCAAGATGTCAGTGGTAATACTACGCGCTTTATAGTGTTGGCCAAAAGTGCTTTAAACTATGTGTATCAAGATCAGCAGAATTATATTACCAGCGTACTTTTTTCTGTACGTAATATNCCTGCCGCGCTTTATAAGGCGTTGGGGGGCTTTGCCACCAATGGCATAAATATGATTAAACTGGAAAGCTATATGGATGGAGGCACGATGGAGGCCAGTCATTTTCATATCGATCTGGCAGGACACCCTCAGCAGGCTGCTATGATTAATGCATTGGATGAATTGAATTATTTTGCTAAAGATATTCGCTTATTAGGCAGTTACCCCGCGCATAAATACAGGGTTAAAAACGCCTTTGTTTAGAGCGCTGCATTTTCAGATTAATAGATCGATTTTTTGTAGATTAAGGACAAAGAGACATGATGGATTGGACGAAGTTATTGCAACCTTTGCGCATCGGTGAGACTCAAGCTGATTATGAGGANGGGCGCACACCGTTTCATAAAGANCAAGACAGGATCGTTTTTTCCAGTGCATTTCGGCGCTTAGANCGTAAGACCCAGGTTCACCCNTTATCTGAAAATGATCATGTTCATAACCGTTTAACCCACAGNTTAGANGTNAGTTGNGTTGGTCGCAGCTTGGGATTTCGAGTGGCTGAGGGATTAAAGTCGGCAAAAAACTCTACCTTCCCCGAAGCCATTAGCGCCGGNGATATCGGTGCNATTTTACAAGCNGCTTGTCTGGCNCATGATATTGGTAATCCTCCTTANGGCCATACGGGNGANGATGCGATTCGNCATTGGTTTTTAGAACCGCAAAATGCTTATCTGCTTGCCGGGTTAANTGATTTAGAGAAGGCNGATTTGCAGACCTTTGAGGGTAATGCNCAAGGCTTTCGTATTGTTACTCAGGTTGAATACCATCGTTTTAGCGGNGGTATGCGCCTAACGCAAGCGACGCTGGGTACATTTTTAAAATATCCCTGGACNGTTGAGCACGCATCAGCAAGTGGTGCTAAAGCTCATAANTTTGGCTGCTTTCAAAGTGAGCTNNCTATTTTAACCAGNATNGCTAATGGCTTAGGGTTAATNCCGCAAGGGCAGAATAAATGGTGTCGCCATCCTTTGGTCTACCTGATGGAGATNGCCGATGATATTTGTTATGGGCTGATCGATTTNGAAGATGGNATNGAAATGGGGATTTTGCGCTANGAAGAAGTCGAGCNNATTCTTAANCCATTATTTGCNGACGAATGGCCTANGTATCANAAAGATTTTGATCTGGCGGATAATCAACGACGACGTTTATCGATGCTGCGCGGTAAAGCAATGGAAAAGCTGGTGGCCGCGGCCAGTCAGGCNTTTTTAGATAATGAANCTGAGTTATTAGCGGGTACNTTAAAAGGAGAGCTTACNGATCATTGCCCTGAGGTTGTACGTGANGCNATTAGCTGGNGCTAANCGTTTGGCNAGAGANCGAATTTTTAAAGANCCGNGNAAAACGGCGATTGAAGTGGGCGCNTATGCAACCTTAGCNAATTTGNTNACNGCTTTTTTNCAGGCGGCAAAAGAGTTGNTCGATACNGGNCATTCTACTTTTCGCAATAGCCGGGTTTTAGAGATGATGGGNCCTAGNGCGCCGCAAGCGGATTGGACGCTTTATCAAGCCTATATGCGNGTTTTAGATTATGTNGCCGGNATGACGGATAACTATGCGGCCGATATNGCGCAGCAATTCTCCGGTTATAGTCCTCCTGGNCGCTAGCCNTGCTGNTAAGGTGTGGTTACAATGCGGGCACTTAATCACAATTCGGTTTGAATAGTTTTATTATGGATATTGATTTTCCTCTGATTTTGATGGTATTAACCGTCGTTACGGGCCTAGTNGCACTGGNCGATAAGTTTGTTTTTNTGCCGAANCGCTTGGCTGAAATTAATCGTTTGGATGGNGANGGCGCTGATAAAGACGCNTTGGCNNTGGCTGCGAAAGAACCNGTATGGATTGAGCAGTCTAAATCNTTCTTCCCNGTNTTATTGGTGGTCTTNGTNTTACGTTCATTTATCGCNGAACCTTTNCAAATTCCTTCCGGTTCTATGGAGTCGACCTTAGTGAAAGGCGACTTTATTTTGGTGAGTAANTTTCATTATGGCTTGCGCATGCCNGTTTTTCGTAATTTGTTAGTGGCCAATAACGANCCNGAACGTGGTGATGTGATGGTNTTTTTNCCACCNCATGATAANCGTTACTTTATTAANCGGGTGATTGGCTTGCCAGGGGATCATGTCGTTTATAAAGATGGCCAGTTAACGATTAATGGCGAAGAGAAAAGTATTAAAATTGTTTCTGCTANGCCCAAGCANAGACCTGTTAAGTACTTGTTAGAGGAAACCCTNGATNCAGGNNCTCANGANGTGCANTGGACNCCNGGCGCGAACTTTGGNCCTGANGGCGANTGGANNGTGCCNGAAGGTCATTACTTTATGATGGGTGATAACCGCGGTCGCAGTTCNGATAGCCGTNTGTGGCGCAATNCTGCNACAGGNGANGCNATGTCGTTTGTACCNGCAGAGAATATCGTCGGTAAGGCAGAAGCNGTATGGTTNCANTGGGATGANTTCGCCAGCNTACCGTCTTTCTCGCGCAANAAATCAATTCAATAANGACNGTCNTTCNGGTCGCCGCATGAGGGTANTGTTGATCTTTACCNTAGTGNTGGCGGTGGGGTTANTNANTANNATTCAANNCCTTATAAANAGTNCTGGATTTTTTACATTTAGTTTGTAGAATAGCGCGCCACAGTTTTAGCATTTATTTAATTAGCCTTTATTAAATGGGTACGTTGGATCGTTATGTTGGATCGTTATAATGTCTGTTAAGCACCGCATGCAGGGCATCTGTTTTATGTTTGCCGATAGCTGGTTTAAAGTTAAACCNGTTATTCGCAGTAATGAAGAGCAATGCTCCCTTGATCGTGAATCTCGTCGTATTCAGCTGTATTTCTGTAAGACCTGCCCAACGTCGATTAGAATCAGGCGCCGCTGTGAGCAACTCGGCTTGCGTATNGTAGANAAAGACGTGAAGCGNGTTAATGCNTACCGTAATGAGTTAATCCATGGTGGTGGNGANGTNCGCGTGCCGTGTTTGCGTATTGAAGGACGTAACGGTAAGGAAACTCGCTGGTTGTACGAAGGTAATAATATTTTACAATATCTCGAACGTCGTTTTTCTCATTAGGCCTTGTCGCNAAAAGACCTTTTCCATTTTCATCTAGTACAATTNTTTCNTCCTCTGTTAGTCTAGGCTCTCAACTTTGAGAGCTTNACCATGCCTGTAATTGATAGTCACTATCGCCCACCATTTTTATTAGCCAACGGTTATGTGCAAAGTATTTTGCCCACGTTAATGCGACGTATTGANTGCAGTCACTTTCAGCGTGAGCGCTTGGCGACCGATGATGGCGATTTTTTAGACTTGGATTGGAGTCGAACAGNCTCCAATCCAAAAGTGAACTACAGCGCTAAAACACTGTTAATTATCTCCCATGGGCTGGAAGGGCATTCACGTCGTCCGTACGTGGCGGGGATTGTGCGTAACGCCAATCAAAAAGGTTGGGATGCTTTGGCGTGGAATTTTCGCTCTTGCTCTGGTGAAATGAATAAAACCCTGCGTTTTTATCACAGTGGCGCGACCGATGATTTGCAGCATGTTATTGAACATGCTCATCGCTTGGGNTATCAGTCGATTCATTTGGTTGGTTTTAGNATGGGGGGCAATTTGAGCTTGTTATATGNNGGGCGACAAGGNCGAGGAATTCCTACTTATGTGAAGTCGGTATGTGCCTTCTCGGTGCCATGTGATCTATCGGCCAGTGCNGCGCGTTTGGCTGAGGGTAAAAATAAGATTTTTATGTGGCGTTTTCTAAAAGATCTCANAGTTAAAGTTGAGGCTAAAGCGTTGNNTTTNCCAGGGCAAATCAGCGCCGACAACTATCATCAGATCCAGAACTTCCAGCACTTCGATGATCGCTATACTGCACCGATNCACGGCTTTGATGATGCCGAAGATTATTGGGCACAAAGTAGCTGTAAGCCGGTATTGGCNGATATTCGNATTCCAGCTTTGTTAGTGAATGCTAAAAATGATCCTTTTTTACCTCCCGAGTGTTTCCCNTATGAAGAAGCNGCCCAAAGTGAATGGCTAACATTAGAAGTACCCANTTCNGGTGGGCATGTTGGTTTTATCGAGCTTAATAGTGATCATTCTTATTGGATGGAGAAGCGCGTGGTCGATTTTGTAACAGGCCGTATTTCATTGTAATTATTTCTGACAGAGGAGGGCTACATAAGTTTGACGCTTGTNTGTTTTGACGAATAAACAACTGTTAAGTGTCNGTTTTACNTTGTCTGGTTTTGAATTGTAATTCCCAAAGATAATAGAACGACTGTTATCTAGATTAAGTGTACAGCACTTAGTTATTGGGTAGATCATGTTGATATGTGTTCGCATTATTNTTTTGTTGATGGGCCTTTGTTTTGTGCCATTTACGATGTCTTCAACATTAATGGCAGTTACGGANTTTGAGCTTGAGTTCTCGGTNGGAGAATTCATCACTGTGCGTTCGGCGGGTAATGCTCAGTCCCAATGGTTAGAAGTAGTGACGGGGGGNGAAGTAGTAAGNGGGNTGNAAATACCCGCAGGGCAGGNGCTGGTNAANCGTTTAGGTACTTGGTATNTAGNGGANGTTAATTCCCAGCAACAAGCTTTGTCNACNGGNGTGNCTTTAGNNGGTNGTGATNCTGTGCCCGGGGAAGCCTTTGTTATTCAATCTTTTAGTTTAGCCAATGCCCAGGTTTATAGTAGTGGTGCNAGTTCAATCGATGAGGTAGTGAATAGTATAGCGGCACAAAGTTTTGCCTTATCTTCTTCCTCTGAATCCGTCCAGCAAGATATTTTATTATTAAGAGTGTCATTTCTAAATCAAGACTTTAGTCATTCTGTTGAGTCCTTTCAGCAGCTCATGTTTGCCGAAGAAGGNAGTCAGGTTCTAAGCGTGGCCCAGTATTATCGAGATAACTCTTACCAAAAATTTAATTTACAGCCCGCAANNGAGTCACATGGCCGTNTGAATGATGGCATTGTTGATGTTCACTTACCTTATAANCATCCAAATTTTGGTTCCAATTATGGCGGTCCTAGCCAAAACTTAGTGCGTGATGCTTTGCGGGANGCGGGTCGTTATGTCGATTTTAGTCAATTTGATGATAATCATGATGGTCAGCTTTCTCCTCGAGAGCTGGGTGTGGTCTTGATGATTGCAGGTTATGAGAATGCCTATGGTGGTGCGGGGGCTGCAGAGCCAAATGTTTGGGCGCATAAGTCTGAAGTTATGGGCTTGGTATTAGATGGTGTGCAAGTATCAGGTTATGCCCTGTTTGGAGAGCANCACCAGGATCACCTTGCGACCATCGGAATTATTAGTCATGAAATGGCTCATTTATTATTATCTTTACCCGATCTTTATGACCGCCAAGGTGANTCCAATGGTATCGGTCGNTGGGGGTTGATGGGNTTAGGAAGNTGGAANCGNGATCANGGNGAGTCNGGCAGTTCTCCTGCCCATATGTTGGCTTGGTCCAAGGTTAAGGCGGGTTTTATTCAGCCTCAGGATGTTGAGGGCAGTGCAATTAATTTTTCTTTAGCTTCAGCCACTCATGGTAATGAGGCANTGAGGGTTTGGTTGGATCCTTTTCGCCATGGTGAGCACTTCCTCTTGGAATATCGTATTCGAGATGGCTTCGATCGTGGACTTCCNGGAGAGGGNCTGCTGATTTCTCACGTTGATGATTGGGTAGGTTATGGCAGTCAAGGAGCGCAGAANGATGTCGCAGAGCACAANTTGGTGGATATTGAAGAGGCCGATGGACGNAGTGATTTNGATTTNTTGGAAAATCGTGGTGATCGGCTGGATGTTTATAATGANGCTTATGGTCAGGATTATTTTGGCTCATCNTCTTTGCCAGCAAGTTTAGATTATCATGGTAATAGCAGTGGNGTGGAGATCTCTCAAATTCAAGTGGGNGATGAAGTAAAAGGGCATTTAACCTTACCCTATNCTCAGNTAGGGGATAACTTGGGTTACGATGACGGCGGTATTGGGGCTTCTTGGGGNCGAGGTGGCGAGTCTAGCCTCATTCAATATGCAGTACCCTCGGATATNTTTTTTGTNCATGGCGTAGATATCTTTAGNCATACTGAANTAACTATGANNGCCAGCTTGTATACTTCGTTGCAGCAGGGNGTGGTTAGCAACGAGCTATATGTTTCAGAATTGGTAATNTTAACTCCTGGTTGGAACCGGATTAAATTTTTAGACCCCGTGGATATCTCGCAATTTTCAAATATTTATCTAGAGGTGAAAGCAAGCGGTATGCGTACTCGTGCTTTTAGTATNGATAATGTGGGGGAGGTCAGTCAGCGCAGTTTTGTTAAATNCAATGATGGTTATCAATTGGTGAATTTTGATTTTAATCAGCGTCTTTTAGTAGCGGCTCAAGCTGAAGTATTTAGTTATCAGGTGCCTGTTAAGTTGCCACAAGTCGATAGTAATTCGNAAAAATCTTCCGGNGGCAGTTTAGGTCTGTTTTTGATTTTTCTGCTGATATTGAGTTTTATGCNTATNAGGCTTNGGGTGNTGGCTAAGCCTGATCTATAATGGATTTTATTTTNTAGGAGCGCNGGATGCGCCATTATACAATCTACGCTGTCGTCTTCTTTNTAGTCGTTGTNTGNGCCTTNTTTGAGCCGNNCAGNTCTGTNTATTTGATGTTTGATCGNGAACTTATTAATGACGGTGAGGTTTGGCGGTTATTCAGTGCTCANTTTGTNCATCTTTCACCTACTCACATGTTCGGTAACCTTTTGGCAGTCTGCCTAGTCGGTTATATCGCGGCTGGCTCGTTNAATAATGCCAGCGGTATTTTATTACTGCTATGGTGCATTTTAGTNGTGGGCTTAGGTTTGTATTTTTTTGCTGATCACCTGCATCGATATGTCGGCTTATCTGGGGTATTGCACGGNTTGTTATTGGTAGCTCCTTTTGTATCAGCATTTTATAGTCGAAAAATCGCGCTGTGTTTTTTGCTGGTGATTGTGGGTAAAGTTATTTGGGAGCAAAGTGGGTTATATGATGATATGGCGTTGGTTGAGACAATTGGTGGTCGTGTTGAAACTCGTGCCCATTTATTTGGTTTGTTGGCGGGTCTCGTATATCTCGGTGGGTGGCTGTTATGGCAAAGGTTTTTAGTACAGAAAGAGGCNGCTTAACGTGAGNATAAACAGTCCATGGAAAACCTTATCTACTGACGTNAAATACGATAATCCTTGGATTATGGTAGAAGAGCACCAAGTGATCAATCCAGCAGGTAATCCTGGGATTTATGGCACGGTAAGCTTTAAAAATCGGGCGGTCGCTATTGTTCCCNTTTTTGCTAATGGTGATGTTTTATTGGTGGGNCAATTTCGTTACCCTCTACAAGAGTATCATTGGGAGCTGCCTATGGGCGGTGCNCCTGAGGGNGANTCTGAGCTAATTTGTGCTCAGCGTGAGCTAAAAGAAGAGACAGGGTTTAGTGCAAAAAGCTGGCAGTTAATAATGACGATGCATTTAAGTAATTCAATTACTCAAGAGCAGGGCTTCAGCTATATCGCGAGTGATTTACAAGAAGGCGAGATGGAGCTGGAAGAAACAGAGGATATTACGGTGAAGCGCTTACCCTTTGAAGAGGCTTTTCANCAGGTGATGAACGGTGACATCACTGATGCGATGACCGTTGCCNCCTTAATGAAAGTGAGACTTATGGGGCTAGCTTAAGCTATTAGTATTAACCTCTCTGCATTAGCTACCTGTGGCTTGTAATTCTGCTGCTTCGATAATTGGGTTATTGCGCTGTTTATTACGAAATTGAGCGGGACTACTATCCGCTTGNTTGATAAATATTCTATCGAGTGTGCGGCGTCCAGAAAGGCCTAGCTGAAGTGCAATTTGCTCAATGCTTAANTCGGTGTCTAAAAGTAGCTGTTTCGCTTTATGGACACGGCATTCAGTAATGACTTGTTTAAGTGATGTATGTTCTTTTTGTAGNTGTCGGTTNAGGGTGCGAGCGCTTATGTGAAAGTGNTCGGCGACAATTTGCTGGTTGGCTTTAAGGCTGAGTTTATCTTGNTCCAATGCACGTCTGATACGATCAGCNAGTGAGCCGGATCGAGTTAGCTTTTTGAATTGATCTTCAACATCTCGTTTTATCATATTTAAAATATGTGGATTAGTATTNTGTAATCCTTGATCTAAAAACCGTGCCTGNAATTGAATAGAAAACTCACCGGTATTGAAATACACCTGTGATTTCCAGTACTTGGAATATTCACTGGTATAGCTCGGCTGAGGAAACGGNAGNTGTATGCCGGTAATCTCCATATCATTGCCGCATAGNTGCTTTAACCAGCTTAATAATAANCCGACTAATAGCTCACTGCGATGACGCTCCTGGGATAGAAAAGGTTGGTCACTTATNGGNAGTTTTATTTTTATTATGTTATCGCGAGTACGGGTAACATTTATCTCTAANCCATCACTTAGCANCGGTGAGAATTTTTCTAAGTAATACAAAGCTTCTCGTAAAGTATTTGAACATAGAAATAAATGTTGCAGNTGGCAACTGCTATGAGAAATCGCTTTTTGGCTAGCAAGTACGCATAGGCCACTTTGATCGCTATTATGAATTAGTTTATTTACTAAGGCATCAGCGTCACTTAAGCTAATACGTGCATCTGGGTCTTTTAATATCTTAATTAGACGAGAATCCAGAGCTTCCGGGTTTTCATTGCTTAAGCCTTGTTTGCCAGCAGTTTCGATTAAAGGTCGAATTAGGGCAACGGATATTGAGCTTTGAATCATAAGTAATGACCGGGTTGATATTATTATTTTTAGAGGTTTTAGAATATAGCAAATTTAATGCCAGTACTGTGCTGTAGTTCAAGGTCTTGTTTTATCGCGATAGTGCTAAGCTTTAACTCGCGAGTTNAATTTNATGTGTAACCTNATTNGGTTTNGTATGTTACTTGTGGTAACGAATTNCNGAGNCGTAACACATTAAGTNAAGGGAGTTGTTTTTGTATTTTTNTAGATTTCTAACGTTACTAGGTTTGATGCTGTTAGGCACTAACGCCATGGCGTTGTTACATTCGTTAGAAAATAATATTTCTCAGCAAGCAACGATTGATCTTAAAAATGTTCAGTATGTGTTAGAAGATCAAGTTCAATACAGCTATCAACGAGTACTAGAGCTGGATGAGTCAGNTTGGCATNCCTCTGATAGTTNTCCTCTCAACTTCGGTGCTTTAGCAAACGGTGCTTGGGTTCGATTCGATATGNCAAATGTTGAATCTGAACGTGTTGAGCGAGTGCTAGAAATATCCAATCCGGGATTACATCGATTAGCTATTTATTTGCAGTTTTCTGATAAANCGTTACAAGAATGGCAGTTGGGTAATTCATTACCTTTTTTAGANCGCCCAATCATAACTCGAAATTTTGCAGTGCCTGTNAACTTGAATGCTAAGCAAACGGTTCGGGTATATTTACGGGCAGAGTCTGGTGTTGGGGTATTGGTCCCTTTGCGCTTGCACCTTAAGGAAAANTTTTGGCAGTTGGCGGTTACTGAAAATATGAGCTATGGNTTTTATTTCGGTATTCTATTTATGTTTATTGCTTTTAATATGGGGCTGTATTTATTTCGCAATGATACTTTGTATTTGATTTTGGCTGTGGATTTAGCTGTTTTTTGCTTTATGTATGGTAATCATTTAGGTCTTAATTTTGAGTATCTTTGGCCTGTTGATCCGCAATTTAATAATNTGGCNAGTTTGTTTTTTAGTTACTTGGTTATATTGACTGCGAATGTATTCACTTGGCGATTCGTGCAGTTGAAAGTATCGGATTACCTCGTAATAAAGTGGGTCTATCATGGTTTTAATGCAACTGCGTTATTTGGTTTTATTCTTCTATGGTTGGTTCCTACCNTCTGGTCGAGTTATTTTTGCGCGTTCCTTAGTTTGATATTTGTTTGCTTTTTGTTGTATTTAACCTATTTAAGTTATCGAGAAGGCACCTTGTATGCTGGTTTTTATATGGTGAGCTATGCTTTCTCTGCTTTAGCTGCGGGGGTATATGTATTGCATAAAATGGCTTTTCTACCGACCAANATGCTCGTAGAAAATGCGTTAGGNGCCAGTATCTTGTTGCAGGCGTTGGTATTNACCAGTGTGATGATTGAGCGTAGGCCAAGTAATAAAAAAATACTCGGTTTTCAAGAGCAGGAACGATTTATTCCACATTCTGTTAGGGATTGGATCGCTCAGTTTAGTCATGAGATACGCACACCATTAAACGGTATTATTGGTATGGCTGATTTGCTCAAAGAAACACCTCTTAATCCTACACAGTATAATTATGTACGAAATCTATCGTCGTCGGGTGANCATTTAGTTGAATTGGTTTCTGANATTCTTGATTATGAAAGTTTGGCGAGTGGCCAGGTTCAGTTGTTGGAAGTAGAGTTTAATTTGGTTGAGNTATGTGATCACTCGTGTGAGTTATTTTCTCGCATGGCCAGCGAAAATAAAGTGAGTGTAGANGTTCAGTATGAAAAAGGAATGCCCTTGGATCTTTGTACTGATAGTAANCGTTTTCGACAAATTTTGCTTAATCTNCTTAATAACTCAATTAAGTTTGCNNAAGGNGGNCGGGTTGTCATTAGCTTCAGCTACACCTCTGAAAATGAACTAAAAATGGAGGTGTGGGATAGCGGTATAGGAATGTCTAAACAGCAGCAGAAAGAAGTGTTTAAGCGCTTTCGCCAAGCGGACGGCTCTGTTTATCAACGGTTCGGTGGTAATGGCTTAGGTTTGGCTATCTGTGANCAGTTGGCANCGTTAATGTCGGGCAGCATCTCTGTGGAAAGCAAGTTGAATGAATTCTGCTGCTTTACCTTANTTTTGCCCATGGCTGTTGCTGCGCCAGCGGGTTACTCGCCGGTAGCAAGTGTCTCTGCTGAGGCTATCGAGCAGTTTATTACATTGCCAGAACATCTTACCGTATTGGGGGTTGATGATAATGAAATTAACCGGCGGGTATTAAAGGCTATGTTGAATAAGTTAGGCCATAGCATTATCGAGGCGAGTAGTGGGCAGGAGGCTATTGATATAGTTCGCTCCGCAGTCGATATCGATTTGATACTGATGGATTGTGAGATGCCGGGCATGAATGGTTTTGATGCGACTAAGGCTATACGTCGTTGGCAGTATGGTCAGGCTGATAAGGTATGTCGAATAATTGCTTTAACCGCTCATACTCTGGATGAGCATAAAGAGAAATGCTCAGAGGCAGGAATGGATGGTCATTTGAGTAAGCCTTTGCACTTACAGGAATTNCGCGAGCTGATTGATCAGCTCGCACGCTGATTAGAACTCCCAGTTAGCACCAATCGAGACAGTTTGAAANCGTGTGGTTGGCATAACGCCACTTGAAATTGAGGTTGCCTCTATTTCTGCACGAAACGAAAGCTGTGGAATTGGGTAGTAAATGAGGCCCGCCCCNGTGATGCTGTTAACGGCGGATGTTTGACCTTCATCTTCAATTTGTGAGGTGACATTACCATTTTGAGACGCAGTGATTTCTACAGTTTCATAGTCTGCCCACCAAGCAAAAAAACCTGCCTTTACAAAAATATCCAGATTATTTTCAATCAGCGGATAACGGTANCTGAGACTGANNGTGGCGCCTTGAGGAGNAAATTCACTCATNCCGGTGAAAGTAGAGTCACCTTTGTTTTCGTATGGGTCGGGGCCATCAGGGTCCGGCGTTGGCTCACCCAATTGACCGTGGCTAATGCTGCCATGGCTAGTGCCNACAAATGAAATATTATTACGACTGGTATCTTGATTAATTGCTGCAGGGTCGTTGTAGCTAGTCTTTCCTAGATCCATGTAACCCAGTTCTAGCGAAAGGTTGGAGGTTATATGAGACCCCAATAAAATTTTAAAAGTATTGCTGGTTTTGTCAGCGCCACTAGAAAATACAGTGCCGCCATATAGGCCGACAAATTCACCTTCAGAAGCATGGGTAGGGGTGCAGGCTGCCATCAGTATGAAAATGCTTGAAAGCTTAGTAAGACGATGACGATAGTCTGAGCTTAAAGCGGGGGTGCAGGTAGGCATAGGTGAGTCGTCCAATATTTGTATATTATTATTTTGCCTTATTTAACCAGAAATGGAGGCNTTGGCCTAGCCTTGCAAGGTATTAGTTGCCGAAATACTGTCTTTNCTNCATGGGTTTTACATAATCTTTAATTCTGTCNTGCTTAGNNTNTGNACTTTTAAGCGGAGAATTTAATGGCTCTCCGCACAGTATTNCTTATATTAACGATCAAAATTCAAACTTATAGTGCTTCTATTCGCCCCTTTATATGAGGCTTGATGCCTGCTTGNTCTAAAATGTCAAAGTCGATACGCTTGCCATNTTTGCTATATTTTAATTGAATGGTTGTTGGTAGAAAGATTGGCAGTTTAAAGTCGACAACGACTTTGCACGAGTCACTGTCTAACTTGTTATGTAAAGCGGCTACAGCCCGTGCCTTAGTCCACATGCCATGAGCGATGTGACCTTTAAAGCCAAACAGTTTTGCGCTTAATGAAAANAGGTGGATGGGGTTGGAATCNCCAGAAACTAGTGCNTAGCGGCGACCTAAGTCAGAAGNTAANTTCCAAAANTNTTTGTAAGGNTGCTCAGCTTTAGACGCTTTTTTATCGCTTTTAGGTGTAGGTGCTATGTCTGTTTTCTTACGAACAAGGTTNGTGCTAATGCTTTCCCAANCCAATTCGCCGGTAATATGAATGAGAGTTTTGATATCGACATCATAGCCCTTGTCGGTTTTTCGGATATCACTAAAGTGGCAGCTTACATCCATAGTTTCTAAAACGTTGATTGCTCTATGTTGAGTGATTTCGTTACGAATGTGNACCATGCCCATAACGGCAAAAGGAAAATCTTTTAGNAGCATTAGCTCAAGATGCAGCGGNAAGGCTAATAAATGTGGGAAGGTAAGTGGTAGCAGNTTGTTGTCTTGTTTGAAACCACAGGCATCGCGATAACGATTTACCTTTTTAGCGTCAGCTTTAATATTCGCCAATGTTATGCNGGTTGTTGGCAGTTTAATGGCTCCTTTTAAGCCNTTGGCAAACAATGCNCGGCGGTATAAATTCAATATATTGGGTGTCTCATTCAACTGCAAGCGTNTTGATTGGCTCATGATGTATCCGGAATGTGGTGAANATTATAATTAGTCTTTCCAGTCTAAACCGCTTTGGCAGAAGGCCATTGGCTTCCATCCCTAGTGAATAACGTCANTTTGGTCAATCAGTGCTTGCAGTCCACANATCTTCTGTCAAAATNCAGTCCTTCTCCTAANAAAATTAGAGTGTATGTCAGGCGGAATCACAGAACTTCGAGACTCNGGTATTTTATTACAGTTGGCTTATCAAGCGATGCTGGAGCTGGAGNTGGATGTACCACTNATTTTAGCGCGCTGTGGTGTNAAGGCTGAGTTATTGCAGGATCGTAATGCTCGCACCCCTCATAATGCGCAAAATTTATTTTGGCAGGTATTGGAAGAGGTGAGTGGCGATCCTCATATTGGTTTACATATTGCTGAGAAAATGCCCCTCTATAAAGGCCAAGTTCTGCAATATTTGTTTTTGAGTAGTCCTACCTTTGGCGATGGTTTAGTCCGTTCNTTGAATTATCAGCGCTTATTAAGTGATGCTACCTTAGCAACTTTTGAGATGGTGGATGGTGAAGGATCAATTGAGGTTTCTTCTTCTAGTGAGAAGGTAAAAGATTTGCGTCATTTGTCAGAGGCGGTTGTTTTTGGCTTAGTGAAGTTTTTCAATTATGTGACTGATGNTAAATTCAAGCTCAATCGGGTCCATTTCAGGCATNGTCTAGAAGGCAGCGCGAGTGAGCATCATCGCCTTTATGGTTGTGAAGTCTCTTTTGNNCANAAAGANAATCGTTTATATTTTGATGCNGATATTCTTGAAATACCTTCACTGCANGCNGAACCTGAGNTATTNCATCTGCATGAAAAGTTGGCCAGTGAGCATGTNGCAAAGCTTGAGCGNCANGATGTAGTTGCCCGTGTTAANCGTATTATCGGTGAAATTTTAGANACTGGGCAGGTGAATCTTGAGCAGGTCGCCGCTAAATTAGACATTAAGCCGCGTACACTCAGAACGCGCTTAGCNGAAGCGAATACTAACTTTAATCAGNTNTTAGCANATTATCGTTGCAATNTAGCCAAGCGTTTATTNGCAAATACCACTGAAACCATTGATGAGATAGTTTATCTGACAGGTTTTTCTGAGCCGAGTACTTTTTATAGGGCCTTTAANCGCTGGACAAAAGTTACTCCGATTGAATACCGTAATCAAAAAAATAGTTTAAAATCAGCATCTTGANCGANGAATTAGCGGCTATTAAAGACTAAATGTAACTATTCATCTGNTTGTNNNANGTATTNTTTACTTTAAGGCAACAGTATTTTGCNTTTATTGACTGGCATTTTCATTAAAACAGGCCCAATCTTAAGTTACTTAAGCAGCCAATTATTGGAGATAGGCTATGGGTCAGCTCGATAAAGCAAGTTTAATTCAACCGTTAGTAGATCATATNGTTACTAACGAAAAAGATGTAAATNTCTGGCGTAAAGAGTTAGTCGGNATNGGNGCNTTTTCTTCCGANCAAGTAATGGCGTTAGATGATGCCAGTCTTACCTTATCTTATCGCACTATGCTGGCGGTACANTTTCAGGGCTTNCGAGCCGAGCGCTTATTGACNGAAATAGAAAAGCATCATGTGTCTTGGACCGTGGANCTCGATGATAATTTCCAACAGGGCGCCATCTGTTATTAACCNCTAGTTATGTATTNCNCAAGCAGCACTTCTGCTGCTTGTTNTGATTCTCTTGCTTTCANCATTCCTTTGCTTATTATAAAACGATAAAAATAATGTATCTCATGGAGAAGTCTGTGGCGCGTATTCTATTGTGCTGGGAACTTGGAACGGATTATCAGCATTTATTATCTTTGCANTCTGTTGCTGGNTATTATCAANGCAAGGGTTATGAAGTTTGGGTTGCTGGNCGTGATGTCACTAAATTAAAGCGCCTGTTTNCTGATGTGAAAATTAATGTAGTGCAGGCTCCGTTTTCGGATTCTGCTGCNGAGCTTGGCTTGGAGAAGCANGCTCCNAGAAGNTACGGTGATTTTCTACGTCGCTGTGGCTANCATCATGCGGATGCGCTATCAGGCTTAGTAAGCGCTTGGCGAACCCTCTTTCAGTTTATTCAACCTGACTTACTATTGTGTGATCATGCTCCGACAGCGTTATTAGCGGCGAGAGATTTATCGGCAGGGGGCTTGTTTAATCGTGCTCGCCCTGTGGCGAAGGTGGCNGTNGGGATGCCATTTTCTGTACCNGATGATAATCGTCCTGCGGGGGTTTTCTTTGCGGGTGATTTGGCTAAAAATGATATCGTTCNTTTTGAGGATGATATCGTTAAGGTTNTTAATAAGGTTTGCATTGAATTTTCAATTCCTCGTATTAATAATTTAGCNGATTTNTTTTCTGATTTAGAAAAATGTATTTTNCANACCTATTCCGAATTNGATCATTANGGTTATCGTAGCGCTGAGCANNGNCATAAAACCTCATACATCGGTGCGGTNGTGCCAGAGTTTTCTGAANCTGCCATTTTTCCGCACTTTAAGGGGCCAAAGATTTATTGTCATGTTAAGGGCTCTGCTGAAACGTCGGTATTATTGAAANCNTTGCAGGCNATTGAGTGCAGTGCGATCGTTTTGGTCGATGGTATTCCTGATNCGATAATTAANGCACATCAATCTAGGCATATTTCTTATATCGATAAGCCAGTTAACATGCNCGATGTTCTAGATAAGNCGACGTTTGCGATTTTAAATGGCGGNATTAATTCGGTTTCGCTATTTATGAANGCGGGNATTCCGGTTGGTTTATTNCCTTTGCATATTGAGCAGTTCTTAATGGCGAAGCGNGTTGAGGCTTTNAATGCNGGNTTTCAATTAAATCTTTCTGATGTTGATTCTGCCTTGNTAGGNTTGCAAAAAATAAACAGTCGCCANAAGAANGTGGCTGCGGGTNTATTTGAGGAGAAGTATCGCTCNGAGAGTGCGCACAACGAATTGTTNTTGCAGCTTGCNTTGGTTGAGCAGAATTTTCTTTTTGAAAAGNNNAANANCTANGATCAAAACGAAGAGAAAGACTAAAAGCATCAACGGTTTGGTTTTTAAATCGCAGTTCGCTTGAGATCGATGCTGGGTATGTCGTTAGGCGGCACGTCGTGAATACATCCCTGTAGATTCTCTTCGGGATCTTAGCCGCTCCAAGTATTCACGGCGCTTCGCTCCCTCAGAAGGCCTTAAACAACACACCCATCACCAATCCGCGAAATGCTAACGCTTTACCAAATTGGAAGCTTAAGTGATCTTGAAACCAAAGCCAAAGCCAGATAGGAAATAGGAGAGTTTCTGGGAAGGTTTGCAGTTGAGTTTAAGTTCTAGCCGTCAGGTGTTTGTTTTCTGAAGCTTATTAATCTGGGGTGCTGTCTGTGGCGATGTATTAAGTGGTTCATTTTAGGGGCGTTCACGCCGCAGGGAAGCGGGGGTCGAGCCTACAGGGAGAGCGAAGCGACGTATCTACGGCGTACCCTCAAAGGGATTACTTGATGCAGTGCTAGAAAAGTTCTTGAGTTACGGCGTGTCTATAAAACAAATACCTTTCGTTTTAATACTCGCAAACCCAAGACAAAAAATAGCGCTGACCTAGTGAATCTAGGCAGCGCTATTTCTCGGATATCAAACTTTCAGGGCAGTATTAGATGCCTTGAGAGCGTAAGTATTCGTCATAAGTACCGTGGAAATCTACGATTTCGTGATCCTTGATTTCGATGATACGTGTGGCCAAAGAACTTACGAACTCACGGTCGTGAGATACGAAAATCAACGTGCCTTCAAACATTTCCAAAGCAAGGTTGATCGATTCAATCGATTCCATATCCATGTGGTTGGTTGGTTCGTCTAATAATAGTACGTTGTGACCTTGCATCATCAACTTACCGAATAATAGGCGACCTTTTTCACCACCGGAACAAACCTTAACGTTTTTCTTGATATCGTCTTGGTTGAATAATAAACGGCCTAGGGTGCCACGAACTTCTTGATCGTCATGTTCAGGCGTACGGAATTGAGACATCCACTCAAACATTGGCATGTCTGCAGGGAATTCGTATTCGTGATCCTGTGCGTAATAACCTAAAGACGCATTTTCAGACCACTTGATGGTGCCTTCTGTCTGTTCGATTTCACCCATCAAGCACTTCATTAGGGTTGTTTTACCGGCGCCGTTAGAACCAATAATGGCGACTTTTTCTCCAGCAGGAATCATTATGTTAGAGTTTTTGAATAACATCTCGGTATCGTAGCTGTGGCCTAGGTTCTGGACTTCAAGCGCTGTACGGTGCAGTTTCTTCTCGAATTCAAAACGCATGAACGGGTTTTGACGGCTTGAAGGCTTGATGTGATCAAGTACGATCTTATCAAGCTGCTTCTGGCGTGAGGTAGCTTGCTTAGCTTTAGACGCGTTAGCAGAGAAACGGCTAACGAACTGCTGCAATTCAGCCATCTGAGTTTTCTTCTTGGCATTATCCGCTTGCTGGCGTTCACGCGCTTGCGTTGAGGCCATCATGTAATCGTCGTAGTTGCCTGGGAATACCTTGATATCGCCATAATCGATATCAGCCATGTGGGTACAAATAGAGTTCAAGAAATGGCGATCGTGCGAGATGATAACCATGGTGCACTTCATGTCATCTAATAAACTTTCTAACCAGCGAATGGTATTGATGTCCAGGTTGTTGGTTGGCTCATCTAATAACAAAATATCTGGGTTAGAGAAAAGTGCTTGGGCTAAAAGTACACGAACTTTCAGGCCAGGGGCCACACCTGACATAAGGCCAGCATGTAATTTAGAATCGATACCGGCGCCTAGTAATAGTTCGCCCGCACGAGATTCAGCGGTATAGCCATCCATGTCGGCAAACTGACTTTCTAGTTCAGCAGCGTGCATGTATTCAGCTTCAGTCGCTTCAAGGTTGGCGTAAATTGCATCACGCTCTTCTTTAATCGCCCAAAGTTCTTTATTGCCCATCATTACCGTATCGATAACAACTTGCTCTTCAAACGCGAACTGGTCTTGGTGTAACTTACCTAGGCGCTCGTTTGGCGAAATAGAAACGTTACCCGCAGAAGGCTCAAGGCTGCCATCTAGGATTTTCATAAAGGTAGACTTACCTGAACCGTTAGCGCCGATTAGGCCATAACGATTGCCATCGCCGAATTTTACGGAGATGTTTTCAAATAAAGGCTTAGCGCCAAACTGCATGGTGATATTAGCGGTAGAGATCAATGGAATTACCCTAGCAAAAACGTACGTGACTTAAGCGCTGGCTCTAAAAGCCTGCGACCTATAAAATTGATGCCGAATTATACAGACTTTGAATGAGTACTTATATGCCTGTTTCTAAATTAAAAGTTGCCGATATTGACTGCCCCCGTTGCCATAAGGCCTTTACCTGCAATGCGGCAGACATCAAGCAGTGCCAATGTTGGGGAGTAGAGTTGGGCGTCGATGATATTTCTTATCTGCAGCAGCAGGGGTTTAGTGCGCTGCAAGCAGGCTGTTTGTGTCGTGATTGTCTATTAGAGATACAAATAGAGGTAAGAAGTATTGCGAAAAAATCATAATCACTATGAAAAAAGTGAAAGTAACTTTGATAATTTGAGCGAATTTTGCGAAAATGCACCCATAAACAATACCTGATCAAATTACTCAGATTTATCCAGCTTGAATTTTAACCAGTTTAAGCCTGCCTTTTAGTGAGCTCCCAATGTTAACTGTAACCCAAGCCCCTGAACTTTTCTCGTACCCTAGATATTGGGCCGAGTGTTATGGAACAGCACCATTTTTACCTATGTCCCGTGCTGAAATGGATAAGCTGGGTTGGGATTCTTGCGATATTATTATTGTCTGCGGTGATGCTTATGTTGATCACCCAAGTTTCGGTATGGCGATCATGGGCCGCCTATTAGAATCTCAGGGCTTCCGTGTTGGCCTTATTTGTCAGCCAGATTGGAATGATTTAGACGCCTTCAAAGCATTGGGTAAGCCGAATCTGTATTTCGCTGTTAGTGCAGGGAACATGGATTCCCTTATTAATAAATACACCGCCGACCTTAAAGTGCGCAACGATGATGCTTATACACCCCATGGTGTCTCCGGCAAGCGTCCTGATCGTGCAGTTATTGTCTACAGCCAAAAATGTAAGCAAGCCTATAAAGACGTTCCCCTGATGATTGGGGGTATTGAAGCCAGCTTACGCCGCATTGCGCAATACGATTATTGGAGTGATGAAATTCGTCGCTCCGTATTAATCGACTCCGGCGCGGATATCTTGTTATACGGCAACGCTGAACGCGCCATTGTTGAGGTGAGTCATGAGCTTGCTTCAGGCAAGAGCATGAAAGATCTGCAATATATTCGTGGTACCGCGGTTATTCGTAACGCCACACCTGCGGGCTGGACAGAGATTGACTCCACGCGCATCGATTGGCCTGGGCGCTTAGACGAGATTCCTAATCCTTATGAAATGAAGGATACCAAGAACCAGACGTGTTCGACCAATAAAGGCGATGGCGCTGAAGAAGGCATGGAAGAGCACGAAAGTGTGGTTAAAATCGTACCGATGCCACTGCACCGTAAGCTGAATATTGATCATGCAACCGCTGTGATTCGCCTGCCTTCGTTTGAAAAAGTACGTGCAGATTCTGCGTTATACGCTCATGCGTCACGTATTTTGCACCTAGAAAGTAATCCGCAAAACGCCCATGCCTTGATTCAACGCCATGGAGATAAAGAAATTTGGGTAAATGCCCCCCCGATCCCTCTTGAGACCGAAGAGATGGATGCGGTATTTGCATTGCCATATAAGCGTATTGCGCACCCTTCTTATGGTGATGCCAAAATCCCTGCTTACGATATGATTCGTTTTTCGGTCAATATCATGCGCGGCTGTTTTGGTGGTTGTAGCTTCTGTTCGATTACCGAGCATGAAGGCCGCGTGATTCAAAGCCGTAGCCAAGAATCAGTGCTGAAAGAAATTGAAGATATTCGTGATAATACCCCGGGTTTTACCGGCGCGATTTCAGATTTAGGTGGGCCAACGGCCAATATGTATCACCTGAATTGTAAGGACCCGAAGATTCACGCCAGCTGTCGTCGTCTATCGTGTGTATTCCCCAGTATTTGTACCAACTTGGTAACCGATCATTCGCAAACAACGTCTCTCTATCGCCGTGCCCGTGCGCTGCCCGGTATTAAGCGTATCGCCATTGCTTCCGGTCTGCGTTATGACCTTGCGGTAGAAGATCCAGAATACGTGCGCGAGCTAGTGATGCATCACGTTGGCGGCTATTTAAAAATTGCCCCTGAACATACCGAGAAAAACACCTTGGATATGATGATGAAACCGGGCATGGGAACGTACGATAAATTCAAGCGTATGTTCGAAAAATACTCGAAAGAAGCGGGCAAGAAACAGTATCTAATTCCGTACTTTATCGCCGCTCACCCGGGTTGTGAAGATGAAGATATGCTGGGTTTAGCGGTGTGGCTTAAGCGTCATAAATACCGTGTTGATCAGGTGCAGACCTTCTATCCATCGCCTATGTCGTTAGCGACGGCTATGTATCACTCGGGTCATAACCCGTTGCAGCGCATCAGTTATAAATCGAAAAAAATGGTTGTGCATACCGAGCTTAAATCTCGTCGTGTGCAAAAAGCGTTCTTACGTTATCACGATCCGAAAAGCTGGCCGATGTTGCGCGAAGCCCTAACAGCGATGGGCCGCGAAGACATGATCGGACCGGGCAAGAATGCCTTGATTCCACATGCAGAGCCGGAAGAGCATCGTTTCAAACGCCTGCAGAATAAATTAGGGCAGAGTAATCGTGGTCGCCCAGGTGGTAAGGGTGAAACTGCTAAGTCTGGACAAGATCAGTCAGAAGGCAATCGCCCTACAGGAAATCGTCCAGCCGGCAAGCCGTTTGGTAAGCCAGGCTCTAAGCCGGGAGTTAAGACATCGGGTAAGAAGCCAGGTAGAAAACTGCAGAAATCCGTAGCTGAAAAAGCTGGGGTGAAGCAAGAAGGCGCTAAAAGATCCGGTAAACCAACCTTTAAGAAGCGCAAATAGCTTTTAGGAAATAGGAAAAGCATGACACACTCTTATGTATCTGATTATGTACCTAAGCACACGGTAGAGCAGACCTTGGCTAGCTTTGATAAGCCAAGATCAACCCATGCGCCACGTATACTCATGCTTTATGGCTCGCTACGCGCTGAGTCCTACAGCAAGAAGTTAACACTTGAAGCGGCTGCGATTCTTGAGAATTTCGGCGCAGAAGTAAAAATTTATGACCCTGCTGAATTACCGATGTTTGATCGCGAAAGTTATGATCACCCCAAGGTAAAAGAGCTGCATGAATTAGCGATATGGTCAGAGGGAATGGTATGGTCGAGCCCTGAGCTGCATGGCACGATTACCTCAGTGATTAAAAACCAAATTGATTGGATTCCGTTGAGTTTGGGCAGTGTTCGCCCGACTCAAGCGCGTACGTTGGCCGTTATGCAAGTGAGTGGTGGTTCTCAATCATTCAATGCCGTGAACAGCCTGCGTATATTGGGTCGCTGGATGCGCATGCTGACGATTCCGAATCAGTCTTCTGTGGCAATGGCCTGGAAAGAATTTAACGACGACGGCTCGATGAAAGATACGTCTTATCGAGATCGTGTGGTTGATGTGATGGAAGAATTATTCCGCTTTACGCTATTAACTCGAGATCATTCTGAATTCCTTACTCATAGATATTCTGAAAATAAAGAAGAATATGCAGAAAGGGCAGGGAAAGTATCGGCTGACTCGGGAGCTGAAGGTACCGGCTAAATCTTTAAGTTGTTCTTGAAAATAGAGCAGCAATCATCAAAGCGTGGACTAATCTAGATAATCCGCGCTTTGATCGAACAAATTAACTTACTGGCGTATCGTTCATTTTACGCAAAAATTCTAAATCCTTCTTTAATTGATCACAACGCTCTTTAGGCGTTAAATCCTCTGGCCATTCATCAGGGCTATCCGTCGTCATTACTTTACCGATAAGACTGGAAAAAGACTGAACCCCATTTGTTTCTTTTACTGATTTCTTTGCACTAAAGTCAACTTGAATGACGTTTGAGTCCTGCTGGTTACTCATTGTCGTACCTTATTTTATTCTTAATAATTGATTTCTAAGTTAAATATATCAAGAAGTATGCCAATATTTATATTTTTGGCTTTCATAGAATATATGGGCCTTGTAGAGCAATGTGGGTATGAGTAAACACTATATAAGATTATTTTGAGAACGTTTGTTAAAGTATTTTGGCTTTTAGTGACAATATTTGTCAGATTGAAAATTCTTGTATCTAAACCATGCCTAGTTGTAATGACTTGGCCATTACTTCCGCTAATACCTCTGTTTGGGTTACAAATTCTTCGCATAACAGATCTTTAAATAATACCCGCGTCCAAGCTAGCAGCCATAGCCAAGCCTAATTCCTCGCATTGAACAATAAACGCCTCGTCAAAATCACCCTTACAGATCAAAGGTTCTTGAACCAAGCGCCAGCGTAAGCCTGTGGTAATCGTTTCAATAGCTTTGCGCGTACCAGTACCATCATGGCCAGCGCGTACGTTAATAACGGGGATTACGTTATGGCTTTATATCTCGTCATTCTAATACATTCTCGTTATTGATTTTATAACGGTTAACCATAACTATGTATTTATTTACTACATAAATAAATACATAGTACATTTTCTCGTTGAGGTGTTAATGGCTCACTTTGAAGTACAGATTATTAAATTAGTACAAGGTGTTAAAACCCGTAAGAGTTGTGCGGTTTATAACACTGAAACTCACGTCATTGAGGTGGCAGTTACTGCTTATCTGACTTACATGATTAAGACAGGTTTAAAATGGAAAACAGTGTACAACGCAGCCTCAACCATAAAAACACTGCTAAATGCAGTGGAAGCAGATCCTAAAATTGATAGCTGGTATGACCTGACTGATGAGAATATGTCTGCTTACATTTCGGGTATTCTTTATGGTCAGATGATGATAAAACCCAGTACGCTGGATGTCTATATTACTCGTCTCAAGTCATTTTTTGACTGGGTTTATGAAAATGGATGGGTTGAAGAGTCGATGGGTTTCTCTTACAAGATTACTTCTGAAGAGTTAAGGGAGTTGATGGCCTTTAATTCAGGAAAGAAAAACTCACTAGACCCTTATTCATTGGGTGGTAGGTACATACCAAGTGAGGATTTTGAGACATTATTGTCTTATAAAGGTGCTCAGGGCACGTTTGAGAGAGAGCGTGACGATATCATTCTTAAGCTTGGTTATTACTCAGGATTTCGCGCAGGAGAAGTAGTCGATCCTCTCAATATGTCTATCGTCAAAATCAAAACCTCTATAGCCAGAAGCAAAAAGAAAGCAGGTGTATCTGGTATCCCAATGGAAGGTTTTGAAATGACTATCATAGGTAAAGGCCAAGGTGCTGGTAAGCCCAGAACCATCTCAATACCTCAGGATTTACAAAATCAAATCGAACGTTTTATAAGCATAACGCATAAGATCTCTGGAGGGGATCTGCTTATTTGCTCCAGGGAGGGTAAGGTGCTTCGAGACGGGCATGCCACTGATGTTTTCACTGACGCGAAAAAGAATATTGCTAAACATGCAGATATTGAAATCGTGAAAATATGGCAAGCGAATGATGAAAATTGGACTTACCATGCTTTACGCCATTGTTTTGCGACAAACCTGTGTGAACTGTGCCGCCTGTATAATGTTTCATACGAGCATGTAAGGGAGCGCATGGGACATGAGGATTTTGAAACAACTAAAATCTATATTGCTTTCAACGCAAAGCTTCAGGGGGTTATGGATGAATTTTATGAATACCTGCCGAATCGCAAAAGAAAGGAAGCTGTAAATGTCGGTGGATAAAAGAGAAGGGAGTAATGTCTCTTTATCTCAAAGTAGTATTTCGGATCTTACTAAAGGCAAAGTAGTTGGGCAGTCTTTTAGAGAGGATCGGTTAGTTTTAACTTTTTCTGATAACAGGTCGGTTGAGATTGATATCCCTGCCCAAATAGTAAATGACAAAATTATTCAGTTGATTAGGATTTATCTGGCGGATAAATTCAATGGGTCTACCCCTGATGGTGGCACAGCAAGAAAATGGAAAAACGCTCTTCAGCTTCTATTTGTTGCACTTGAAGGGCGAGACACTTGGTCATTTCGAACAGCCTTTCTCTACCTTGATATTCTTAAAGAACGCTACGTTAACACAGAAAAAAGCATATATTCTGTTTTTGCTATATTTCGCAACATTGTACGTGGGTTAGCAGACTCAAGATTTCAAAATAAGCAGAAACTTAGCCCTTCTTTGCGACGTTTCATTAGAAAGTTGGCTCAAAATCGCTATTTACCTGTACTTAGCCTGCCTCCTAATGATCCTAAAGATTCTCTCGAAATTTATGCCAATGGTTTTTACAATAATATCCAGCTTCGTAATTCTGCACGTAAATGGTGTATTTGGTATCTCAATAAAAAGATCAGCTTGCGCGCTGAATTTAGATCGAAAATGCCTGAGGAATATGCAGAATTAATAGGGTATCTGAGTGACGCAGATATTAAAAGCTGCCTTATTAAAAGTATTAACCCCAAGCGAAAGTGCAAGCTAAATGATAAGGGTGAGCAAGCTATTGATCGTGCTTATCAAATTATAATTCAGGCTTCACTTAAGTTAGATAACCCCCTGATCATCGATTTGGTTTTCACTATGTTTACTGGTACGAAGACCAATAAGGCTAAAAGTGGTGATTTCTATGCAGGTTATTATCGTAATGGGCGTACTGAATTGCGTAACTTGTCTAGAAGTGCGATTAAAATTAACATAAATCGTCATTACAGGCGTGGCAAAATAAAAAATTACCGTCGTACTGATTTAGCAGGGCATGTTATAGAGGCGCTACAAGGGAAGAGTCTTCCTTCCCCGATCTTTCTTGTCGCTCCATCGGTTGAAGAGTGGAGTGTATATGCTTGGCTTTTAGGTACTGATCGTCATCAGGCTTCTAATATTTCACGACTAAGAATGGATTCATTCAATTTTTATGAAAACAGTCTCAATACAATTTTAGATATAAATTCGTATAAGGCGCGAGCAGGCGTAACTGAAGGGGAGGTGTACGGTCATACAAGCCCTATTTACAAGGTGATTAAGAGCTACCTAGAAGGCATACGTGTTGGTTACGAACTAGGAGTATATGAGCAGATTCCGGAAGTGGGAATCGATGCTCAAAAGCAAGTGCCTCATTTCGCCAAGGCTAATATGCGCATTTGTCTTGGGTCGATAAAATTAATGTTTTTCACCGTAGCATCGATCACAAATAATTTGACTAACCGTGCCTATATCTCCGAGGTTGACGACTTTGCATTCCCATTCGTAATGAGGACTGTACTGAGTCAAAATATCGAACGAGAACAGCGGTCGAGAGCAACCCTAGACCCCACCAGACGCTCAGTAGCTTTAAAGCAGGAAGCCTATCGGATGATTTGCGTAGGGCATTTGACCCAAACTGCTGTTTATGCGAAAAATGCTGAGCAGATTGGGGATTTTAATATCAATGATGGGTATGAGCCTCGTGACATTGGCGGCGACCATGACCCTATGGTAGACATAGATTCGCGTCGTCAGTTTCACAAACCAGATACGCGTTTTTATTGTTATATACTCAACAGTAAAGATAAAATTCAACTAGCTAAAAATGCTCATTTTGGTGCAGTAGTTGGTGCAGAAATTTTAAAGGCAGCGGAAGCAGTGGCTTGGGCAAAAGCTAGGAGCTCAGAAAGCTTTGGTTGCAATGAGCTACACGAAGCTCTGGGCTTGAACGTTTCCGGTAAGAAGGCTAGCGCCAACCCTAAGCAGCTTTTAGAGCAGGCTTCAATGCAAGGGTACTTAATTGAGTCGACTGGTTTGATCCAAAAAGATGGGCAAACTTATATCCTTAAAACACCACTAGTATCTGGCCTCATCCAGGGATTTATTCATCATGTGGATTCTCAGATGGAAACACTTAAAGATTTTAGTTCTGTGCGAGTGAAACATATTGTTGCTCACCGAATGTTTTTATACCTTATTTTGGAGACATTTGATGCCGTTCTGATTCGTGAGGGCAAAGAGCTGCTTGATCAGTATGAATTTCAATTTCCAAACTTATTGGCAGGCTTATGAGCGATCTAAAGGTTAATCAACTAAATATTAAACAAAGCTCAGTTGACCTACTTAATCGTATTCAGCTAGTGGATGAGTGTGCAAATCACACTAATTCAATGACTGATGGGATTTGGGTTTTCTACGACCCTGTAAATAAAATAGAATTTAAGCTTGAATTGCCAGGACCTGAGCTAAATATATCAAGCACTCAATCATTCATTCTTAAAAAAATGATTGAAAATCATTGTCTGGCTGATAATGGCCAGCTAACAGTGCGCGAAAACGAGATTCGTGGCATCAGAAATAATCTTTGTTATTTTTTTAATGAGGTTTCAGAACGATTTCCTCATAGAACTCTTTGCTCGTTGAGTGAGGCAGAAACAACGGAGTGTTTATGTGCGGCTATGGGACTACTTGGCAATCGAAAAACCTTAGCATGGTCAAGCGTTTTACAGCTTAGGTCACAATTGGGAAATATAGAAAATCTTTATCTTCATGCTTATATTCCTGATGGTTTAACTGAGATAATTAATTTAACTAATCTCGCTTCAATAGCAAAGATTTACTTGGTTGAGTACACCGATATTGATGCTGTAGATTGGTTTAAAGGTGGGTCGATCGGCGATATTCCTCTTCCTATCGCCTTATTGGGTTTGACAGAGTCTTTAGATATTATCCGCTCTCCTAAATTAGAAATATTGAGGGGGGTTATTGCTTATTTTGTTGAGCACTCATCCGAAAAGGCATTCTATGGGAAGCAGCTGGAGCTTCGTGATTATTGGGCCTTGCCTTATCATAAACGCAAAACACAAGCCCAAAATGAAATGGATATCTTCAAGTTTTCTGCTGTAGATTGGATTGCGGACTATCTTGATATGCCAGATAAATACAATGCTAATCTAAGGACTGATTGGCCTTTCAAAAATATGTTTGAAATGGAGGGTTTCCAACGTCAGGTATTTAACTCAGGATTAAATATTATATTGACCTTGAGTGGTATGCGTATTAGTGAGGTTAATTCAATTCGTAAGTGTGATGTGTTTAAGACAAAGTTAGGTCATGTGAAGTTTCGATCTAAAATAAAAAAAACTAATTACTCTGTTCCAACTGAGCGGGATATCGATGACTTAGCTCTTGAAGTTGTCGAGGCCTTAGAAAAAGCGAGCTTTGCAACTAAAGCAGATACATTGTTGTTTCAATACAAGAAGCTTCAATTTAAGACTGTTTCAGAAATGAGGGTAGTAGACATCGGGCAAGTTCGAGTTGCTAATTATAGTCTCAAAATGTTTTACACTAAATTAGCTGAGAAATATGGAAAATTTGTGCTAGAGCACATGGATGGAAAAACCCCTAGTACGCACGAGTTTCGTCATACTTTCGCAGCTTTTTGCCTGCTCCGTTTTACTGGCTATATTCCTCCAGAAATAGCGAATCACTTTAGGCATAAAAATAATAGTTGGATGACTAAGCATTATACTTACGGCAAGATTTACATGGCTCAAGGTGGCGCAATATCGAAAGATGTATTGGTCACAATTATGGGGCGATATCTGGAGGGAGAAGAGGAACTTTATGGTGGTACGGCTAATTGGATTAAAGATGAAATTGCTAAATTTAAGCAGGTTACTGTACAAGACTTGCATGAAATTTCTGAGCAACTAGATGGAACCATCGAGGCGCACGAATATGGTTTTTGCCTGATACGAAGCAAGACTAAGCATCTATCAAAATGCTATGACCGAAAGTCGAATACGGCTAAATCAGGAGCGGCCACTTTCAAAGAATGTTCTGGTTGTGCACACCGTTTAACTTTAGGTTCTCAAAAAGAAAATACAATTCGTATTGGTCAAAGCATAAGTTCTCATGTTAACAGTTTTGACGATGCTGGTTTAGGCTTTATTGCCGACGCATTTCGAACAGGTATGCGTTGCGCCGAAGCAGCGCTTGTTGAAATATCTGAACCTAAAATAATTTAAGGAGTAGTTGATGTTTGAGCTTGTCCCCAAAAAAATAAAGATACAACAGATTCCTGAATGGGTACTCAAAAACGAGACTGTTAGTAATATATACAAGCTTGCTAAGACTAGAGTTCATGAGATCGAAATTCTGATAGGTAAGAGTCAGTATATCGAGAAGGTTAAGCAGCGTACCTTAGTTAAATCAGTTCTGGCTAAAGCAGCGGGAGTCAATCCAGCATATATTGATGTCCGACGTTGCCCAGAATTAAATAAATTTTTTGAAGATCAGAATGAACGCCTAAGTCTTCTATATTCACAAAGCTTTGATGAGCCAGCCGCCTATACGAAGGTGTCAGCCATGGATAAAATTAGTCTTCAGAAGGAAGTTCAAAGACTTAAGCGAGAGATCAAAGACTTAAAAGAAGCTCATATCGCTAATCAGGTTCAATATTTGATCGATACTCAGCTCTCAGAATCTAAACGTAAGAGTACCAAGCAGGTTGGGAGCCTGAAGAGGCAACTTATTCAGCTTGAGGATGAAATTGAAGAGGCCAGAGAGGGTACCCATAATCTTTCGAAGCAGCTTTTGTCACTTGCCAATGAAAATACCCAGTTGAAGTCGCGTATTAAAAATACGAGCAACTTTGTAAGGCCAGCTTGATTTGGTCGGGGGTACCGAATGGCTTCAGTACCCGCTACCTAATTAGACATTAATTGGGCGTAGTAGTGGCGACCGGCTGTCGTCTAATAGTTGAGGCTAATCTACTAAAAAGGAGGCACTCAGGAGTGCTCGCGAAACCGTTGAGCAGTAGTCTCATATTTCTAAGGCCAATATCTGATATACCGTTCTGATCCATTATAGTGATTTCTGCTAGATCAGTAGAATGGATCATAGATTTTTCAAACTGTAATCAAGATTAAGTAAGGGCGACATCATTCTTGCGATCTAGGGCTTTTCATCAAAATATTGAGTGTTTTAGCAGGATTAATCTCAAGTGCTTCGCAGTATTGTACATACTGAAATATATCCAGCTTCCTTTGATTGGCCTCAACTTTCTGCACAAAACTATGGGGTTCTTTGATGATCATCCCTAAATCCCGCATGCTGAGACCCAGATCGATTCGCTGCTGCTTAAAAAGAGCATTAAGTTGATTATATTTTTCTGATGTAATTGCTTTGTTCATCGTACCAGAATAAGGTACGTGGTATGATGTACCCTTAAAAGGTACACCTAGAAATCGGCATTGAAATTAGGGCTATGAACAACAAATGAGCACTCTGACCTGTCTAACGAGCACTGTGGTTAATAGCATAGAGATTACAGATCGAATACTGATCACCGCACTGATAGCCTCCCTCAAAGACCAAAAACAAAGCTTTTCTCAAAAAGAATTATTAGACTCCGATTTCTCCCCTACAGATGGGTTGAGTCTTCAAGCAATCGACCAGCTAATCAAGACTGGGCTTGTTAAAATAAAAGAAAAGCCAGAAGATCTACAGGCCACATATGAGCTTAATATACCTAATAATGAACAAAGCCTAAGAACACTTATTGGTAGCCTTAAAGGCGATCATGAGGAAGGCCGAGAAAAGATCAGGCAGCTGGTCTTTGACGTACTTTCTGCCGAGTGCATTGAATATATTATCAGCGAAATGAAAGAAAAGAAGCTTATAATCAAGTCCGATTCAAAGCCTCCTCAGCGATTGTTCGAGCTTTTAAGTGCTCATTCATCTGCTGAAGTACATATGCTGTTATGGCAAACAATGAAAAGATTCAACAATAGTGACTTTAGGATATTAATGGCCACCGAAAGTCATTCTGATGTAATCGATCAGGTCATTGATGAAGCCTACAAAAGCCATGAGAGATATCTGTATTTCAAAAGAAGTATTAAAAGTTTCAAGCGAAATGCTGATTATAGGAATACAGTAATTAATAAAATTCTTTTCTCTAAGCATCTTGATTATGGCTTAGAATATTTTAATGATTTACGTCTTTGACTTAATACGCATTTTTGAAGCATTAAAGAAGGAATAGGTTCTATGATTTGAACCTCCTCTTAAAAGATAGGCTCAATGAAATTCAAACGCGAAGAGAATTTTTTATGCACGTAAGTGAAGAAGTTAAAGGGCGTATTGCAGGAGCAATTTTCCTTAGTATAGTGTCTATTTCAATCACTTGTATTATTTTCATACTGACGGTGCTTTTTGTTACAGACTTGAGTGGAGTGCAAGAGCACATTGGCGAATGTATCATTGCTTCAGCGATCGTAACTTTAGGTTGGTTTTATCAATTTGGATAATGATTAATAAACTGATTTACCTTTGAAAGGCCATCATAGCAATGGAATAAAAAATTATATGTAGATATGGATCATACATTATGTGACTTCTCTGCTTCATATTTGAAGTGCAAAAAATATTTCCCGCAGATCGAGAATCTACATAGCGTACCAGACTTTTTTAGTGAGCTGGCCCCTATGCCAAATGCCATAGAGGTATATCAATGGCTGGATATTCAAGACAATGTCGATTTGTATATTCTAACAGCGCCCTCTGTTCGAAACCCAAGCTCATATACTGAGAAGCGGATCTGGGTAGAGCGGCACCTTGGCCTTGAGGCTGCTTATAAATTGATTATTAGCCCAATAAAGGGCTAAGTCTAGGTCATACCTCATTGATGACTACATTGAGGGCAAGGGCCAAGAGAACTTTGAATGTCGCTGCTTCAGCTTGGGTCAAGAGAATACCCAGACTGGAAATCAATACGCAGAATTTTTGAGCTTGAATTAAATTGATTGATAAAACCCCAGCCATAACCCCTAATAATTACTCAGATGCTGTTAGGTTAATTCAGCAGGCAGATGTGCTTCTTATCTGTGCTGGAGCAGGGATGGGGGAGACTCTGGATTGCCAGATTTTCGGGGTGATAATGGGTTTTGGAAAGCTTATCCTGCGCTTGAGCAAGAGAGATTAACGTTTATGGATCTTGCGAATCCAAAAGGATTCGAAAAAAATGCTAAATGAGCTTGGGGATTTTACGGTCACCGGTATCATTTTTATAATTAAACATTTCCCCATAAAGGTTTTCAAATATTGCAGAAATGGATTTCGCTAAAGAGTAATCCTAGCTTTTTTTTCACTTCTAACGTAGATGGCCTTTTTTCAAAAGTCTGGTTTCCAGGAGTCGCAAATACTCGAGTGTCATGGCTCAATCAACCATCTTCAGTGTGCTGGGGAGGATGGACGTGCTTGCTCTGAAATATGACCAGCCGTAAACGCTTCAAGGTTACAGTCTTTAAAGGTTAAAAATGACACATTAACGGCACTGTCTCAGGTGCCGCACTGCCAAGGTTTAGTCCGACCCAATATTCTAATGTTTGATGATTATCATTGGCAGCCTGAGTGCACTGAAGCTCAAGAAGACAAGTTTCAACAATGGAAAGGCGGTCTTGCTACTTCAATTATCGGCTCAAAACAAAAGTTGGTGGTGATAGAGAGTGGAGCAGGTACTGAAATTCCTTCGGTACGGTGTTTAACGGAATCTATGGATACCGATATTATTCGCATTAACCCCCGTGAAAGTCTAATCTCGATCCCTGTTGGGGGGCTCGAAGCCTTGCTTGAAATTGATAAGCTCATATCGTACTCGGGAGCTGAGAGTTGCTGAATTGATTTAGACCTCGATATGAACAGTATCGGATACAAGTCATGCTAAAACGTTTGAATTTTATGGATTTCATTTCGTTCGGGCACAAAAAAACCACCTCAAGGGTGGTTGCTCTGCTCTAGTCAGCTAGTTTAGGTCTGAGTAGATACCTTCGTGTGTTCCCAACCAAATCAGTTTAGCAATTCTCCAAATTAATGCAAATAACGTAATGCTCTAGCCAAAGATATTTATCTGAAAATTCGATATCTATAGACTTACACTTCAGAATAGCAAGGCTTCTACATTAGATTTACCCTCTGGGGCGCTTCCAAGAAATATGGTGAAAATAATAAAATGGTACCAATTTAAAGAGTGTCTAGAGAGCTCGGAACGATTCAATTTTGTGCACCCCCTACAGATACTTAGTTTTGCAGAAGAAGTGTCGTTGGCAGTCGTCAAATAGTTGATATTGGCTACTGCTGGTTCATAGGTGGGAGATATTCGGCTGATGGAGCGTTATCTGGTATGGTCTATGGATATTTTATTAACACATACGATTTAAAGAAGACACTAAGGAATATAATGGCCCGCAAATTGACCACGGCGGAGTTTATTGAAAATTCACGCAAAGCTCATGGAAATAAGTTCGACTATTCAAAAGTACTTTACGTGAATAAGAAAACACCTGTAATTGTTATTTGCCCTATACATGGGGAGTATGAAGTTCAACCTCATATACATGTTCGGAGCGATTGTCGAAAATGTTATCTCGAAAATAGATCAGAAAATACGGCTAAGACTAATGAAGTTTTTGTGTCCGAAGCTATATCTGTTCATGGGGATACGTATGATTATTCAGAAACTGAATATATCAATAAAAGGACGAAGATTTCTATTGTCTGTAAGATACATGGTGTTTTTCAACAATTACCTGGTCAGCACTTGTCTAGCTCTGGTTGTCTAAAGTGTTCAATAATTGAAGTAGGAAAAAAACGGTCTGGCCGTAAGAATAATCGTAGAGTTACAAATACAAAAGAGTTTATATTCGAAGCAAAAATCATACATGGAGATTTTTTCGATTATAGTGACACTGTATATATAAGATCAAACGATTATGTTGATATCAAGTGTCCTAAGCACGGTATTTTCAGTCAAAGAGCTAATAATCATCTCACAGGTTTCAAGTGTAAGTTATGCTCAAAAGATAAAACATCTAAATTACAAAGCCTGGGGACAGCAACCTTTTTAGAAAGGGTAAAGAGTATTCATGGGGATAGGTATGATTTCAGTAAAGTTGAATACAAAAGTGCCACTAATAAAGTAATTGTTATCTGTCCTCATCATGGAGAGTTTACTATTCTGCCTTCACATCTTGTGAAAGGCGTTGCGTGTAAGCTTTGTTCTGACGAAAGTAAAACATCCTCTTTAAAAGAGTTCATCCGCAAGTCATTGCTAATTCACGGGGAGATATACGATTACAGCCATGTAGATTACATAAATAATAATACCACTGTAAAAATAGGTTGCCCTGATCATGGGGTATTTGAACAGCTGCCACGTAGTCATTCCACCAGTGGCGCTCATGGCTGCACTCTCTGTAATAGGTTTAGCTTTTGGGATTTATCGAAGCTTAGTCCAGAGAGGTTAACTGAAATGAATGGCGTGTATGTTTTGATACTTGAGGAACGTAATACGGGAAATCAACTTGTTAAAGTTGGCATAAGTAAAAATGTTAAGCAACGTTGCCAAGCAATCGAAAGCGAATGTAAAAAATTCTATATGGTTAAGTTGTTAGCATATCATCCAAAAATATTGTCGGAGTCACTGAATGTTGAAATGAGTATCCATGAGCAACTTGCGAATTATAGCGAACACCCCGCGGTGAGATTTGCGGGTGAAACCGAATGTTTTTCAATCGACTCCCTTCCTATATTAGTTGGTTTAGGGTTGCTTGATATAGAACAATTAGACAGACTTAATGAAGGGTATGAGCTAATAGACGTCCTTTCTTAAAAAACTCTAGGCTGCAGTGGTTGAGATATGTGGAAGCTGTGATTAGAATCTTCGTATTTTCCTAATACATATAATTAGGGAATCAAAAATTGAAATCTATTCGAAATAGATTTGTTCGTAAGGAATAAGTAATGACAAAAATTGTTGAGTTGAACATAAAAAATTATCGAGGTATTCGTAATCTTTCTCTTCAATTCGATAGAGACGAAAGTTTAATTTGCCTAATTGGTCGCGGCGATAGTGGGAAGTCGACTATTCTATCTGCTATATCATCCGTTTTATCACCTAAATGGAATTCCACCTTTACTGATACAGACTTTTATAACTGTAATATAGCTGATGAGATTGAAATAGTAGCTTCAGTTGTTGATTTTCCTGAAGCTCTGTTATCAGATCGAAAGTACGGGCTGATGATAAGGGGATTTCATACATACGACAAAACAATAACGGATGATGTTAGCGTTGAGGATCAGGGTGATCATTTAGTTCCATTATTATCAATTAAGTTGACCATAAACAAATCGCTTGAACCACTGTGGACGGTATTTAATGGCAGGGAGCAGGAAGATATTACAATAACAGCTTCTGATCGAGCCAAGCTAAATTGTTATCTGATCTCCGATTATGTTGATAGTCATTTTTCATGGAATAAAGGTGGGCCTCTTTATTCCTTGCTTAAATCTGAAGGCCCTGATGCTGATGCTGATACTGGTGAGGGTAATATTGTCCTAGAGCATTTGCGTAATGCTAAAAACGAAATTGATAAAAATACATTCGACAACCTTGATGCAGTGACAGCGTTAATAACAACTCAAGCAGCAGAGCTAGGTTTAGATATTCTGAAAGCGAGTACCACTCTTGATTCCAAAGAGCTGATAATTAAAGATGCGAAGGTAAGTTTACATGAAGGTTCTGTTCCGTTTCGGCTTAAAGGAAAAGGCTCAAAACGTTTAGCGTCTATTGCGATTCAGTCAGTACTGGTTCGCCATGGTGGGATTATGCTTATTGATGAACTAGAGCAGGGGCTTGAGCCAGATAGGATAAAACAAGCGGTTAGGTCGTTGGGTGATCATAGTGCTGGTCAAATTTTTATGACAACACATTCTCGAGACGCTATAACAGAGCTCGGCGCTCAGCCCCTTTTATTTTTACTCAAAAACAAATATACCGATGAGATTGAAACACGCTCATTAAATCTCAGTAATGAGGATCTGCAGAAGGCCGTCAGAGCATGCCCTGAAGCTTTCTTCTCCAAAAAGGTCATTATCTGTGAAGGGGCGACTGAGGTGGGTATCTGCATGGCCATAGATACGTGGCGCAAATCAAAAAGTATGCCGCTATTCTCATTCAGGGATTGTTCCTTCATTGATGGGACAGGAAATACAATTGTTCAGCGGGTCGATGAAATAAATGGCGTCGGTCTCGATACGGCTCTTTTTTGTGACTCAGATTTAGAGGTTATTAATAATAAGAAAGAGTCATGGAAGAGAGATGGTGTTGCTATATTCGATTGTGATAACGGTCTATGTTTGGAGCAACAGGTATTTAAAGACATGCCTTGGGAAGGTGTTCAAGAGCTACTTCAATATGCTCGAGATAAAAATAGAGAATCTTTTCTGTCGGCATTTCCCGATGTTAAAAATACTAAGATTAGCGAATGGAAGGATAGTATTGAATTACGCCAACAGATTATCTCAATATTCAAACCAAAAAAGAAGACTGATAGCTGTGGAAAGGGATGGTTTAAAGCAATTCATCATGGTGTGTTTATCGGTCAGACCATCTTTAAACATTATGAGAAGTTAGAGCAAAAAAGTGGTCTGAAAGTGGCTATCAAGGGATTAAATGATTGGGTTGATGAGGTTTGGAAATAAATGGATTATCAGTCTTTCGTAGATAGCAATAAATCACTTCTCATTTCTCCTGCGGGCTATGGTAAAACTCACGCTATCGTGGAAAGTCTAAAATACACCTCTGGGCGTCAATTAATTCTAACCCATACACATGCCGGTGTAGCTTCGATAAAAGATAAGATAATTAAAGCTAAAATTACTCCAGATAGGTATGCAGTTGAAACAATAAGCAGCTTTTCACAAAGATACTTAAAATCATTCTATTCAGGTTCAGATGTCCCCGATCAGGATGCAAAAGATAAGAACAATCCCTTAAAAGATTACCATTCCTTCATTACAGAAAAGGCCAGAGCCCTAATTTCCTCAAATATGGTCAGGCGGATTCTTTTAGCAACTTACGATGGCTTGTTTGTTGATGAGTATCAGGATTGTTCAAAGTTACAACATGGTTTCCTTATGGCTCTGTCGAATATTCTACCTACTCGAATATTAGGTGACCCTCTTCAGGGGATATTCGACTTTAACGGTGAAATCATTGATTTTAAGACTGACTTGCCCGACTTTGAACAATTTCCTGATTTGCAGACGCCTTATAGATGGCATAAAGAAGGTAATAATCGAGGGCTTGGTGATCTAATTAAAACATATAGGCAGCCTTTGATTGAGGGTGGTGTGATTAACCTATGCCAGGACTCACAGCGTTCATTCTATGTCATTCAAGTTGAGGATGGTGATTTCGATGACCCGCATAGCGTATATAGACAAAAAATAAAGGGTTTACTTCAGCATAGTAAGAGCGATAACAGTTATGAAAGTTTGCTTATTATCGTTCCTGAATACAACGAAATAGTAAAGGGTAATACGGTCAGGAGAGGCGGAATAGACGACCGAGCAAGAATGCCTGCTACATTTGATTATGCTAAAGAAGTTACGTTGCTTGAAGCCATTGATGATAGTAAATTCTATAGTCTTGCGAAAGGTGCAGATAAAATTATAAGTTCTATACCTAGAGCCAGGAAGCCCATTAAAAATATATATAATTTTTTAGCCAATTTCTTTTTAAAAACAAGCCCGAAAAATCGTAAAAATATTGGTCTAAATGATTGGATTGCCAAGAGTTCTCGAACGAGGGATGACGATTATTATTTGAAGTCAAAGCAAGCCGACGCAGCTGATCTGGGGCAGGAACTAGCAAGCATTATCTCAAAACTTGAAACTACTCCGTCTCACACTGCAATGTACTCTCTACTCTTATTCTTGAAAAGCACATTAAGGCTAAAAATCAAGCCAAGGAAGGAGCTTCTTAATAGTTTATTGCAAGCATTGAATAAGTCAGTGAGTGAGAGTATCTCGGTATATGACGCGATGAAAGAGCATAAGAATACTATTCGTCGAGTTGGAAGGAAGGTACAAGGGAAATGTATGGGGACAACATTACTAACAAAGGGGCTTGAATTTGATACAGTTGTTATTATGGATGCGCATAAGTTTGAATCGCCTAAGCATCTTTATGTTGCGCTAACACGCTGTTGTAAAAATCTCGTAATATTTACTAAAGGATCACAGCTGGGACCATTTAATGTTCATAGTCGTTCGGAGTTAGTAACTAATAAAATGACCAAAGAAACGAGTGGAGTAAACCTCAAACTCAAGTCTTCCTCTGTATCTGGGAGTTTTGATAAATTTCATGAGCAGTCAATAAACATAAGCCAGCAATTAAGTACTTCTGCGAATGAGCCTCGATATGCTGTAATCACACAGTTGTTCCCACTCCTTCGTTCCTATGGTTATCGTAGGGCCCATGAGATGGCATCAATTATAGTGAGAAGTAAATTTCCTGAAATCGGGGAAATTCTTAGAAGGTTTAGTTAGAGTGATTGAAATAGGATGAAATCCTAATGATAATCCGAGGTTATTAATAATCTACACAGAAAGAATCATCTATGGCAACGATAGATTACGGCGTTAAATTCTATCCGAAGTACCGTAAAGAAACTTTACTGTACTGATATTTTACACGACCCCTCAAATGGTGCAGAATACCCTCATTGATAAATGGGTTATTGCGTCATGGCGACAGAAAAGCACGAGGTGCTATTAAGATTAAGAGCTATAGAACTCCTGGCATACTGGGAGGGCAGACTTGTAACCAATAAACTGGTCGCTTGGTTCGGTATCAGCCGCCAGCAAGCCTCAGCCGATATCAAACGCTACCTCGAAAAGCATAACCCCAATGCACTAGTCCATGACCCCAGTGTTAAGGCCTACGTACCTGTAACAGGCTTTCATCCCGTACTGACGACTGGCCATATCAACGAGTATATGGATCTTATCGCGGGTCTATCGTTTGACCCTATGGCGATCACGCTCGAAACTGATATCAACGTAGCGGGCTTACAGATGCCTGATCGTTCCGTGCGCCCCGAAGTCGCTAGAGAAGTGGTTAAGGCGTGTCGTAACGGAAGCAGTCTAAAAGTGCTTTACGCTTCTATGAGTAACCCTACATTACACGAACGAATTATTTCACCGCATACCTTAGTATCAACAGGTTTTCGTTGGCATGTCCGCGCCTTCTGCCATACACGTATGGAATATCGTGATTTTATTCTTTCCCGTATCGATAGAACACCGCAGGCCATAGATGTCATCGCGCCATCAGTGACAGAAGATAGTGATTGGAATGAAATGATCACGCTTACCATCATCCCCAATACTCTGCTTACAGACGGGCAAAAATCCCTGATCGAGAAAGATTACGGAATGCCAGAGGGTCGATTGCAGCTAACCGTCAGAAAGGCCTTAGCGCATTACAGCCTGCAGCGCTATCAAGCAGCGATAACGGTCGATGAAGCAAACAACGTAAAACAATTTCCCATACAGCTAATAGAGACGGATCGAAAAAAGCTAATCCCCTATCTTTTTGGTGTTGGGAAAATTGGAGATAAGAAATGAACGACTTTTCTTATAATAGCGACCTCAATGGTGGCTCCTTAATGGTTCGTGAAAGCCGAATAATTGCGAATTTATTACTACAAGGCGCATCCGAAGATGAGTGGGAGCAGGCAATTCAAGTTAATAACGAATTGCAAAAGCGCACACCTGCAACGGCTAAACGTTTAGCACAGTCAATCCGCAAACGCTTGGAACTGCTAGAGCCAGAGTTTTGGAAGGCGCTAAGAGATGGTGACGATGAGTTAGCAACCCAAGTAGCATTCGTTTCGGTATTAGAACGAAACCTACTATTGCTCGAATTCATGGAAAGCATAGTTAAAGACGCCTATGCAGCACACGTTGAGAAAATCGAATTATATCAATGGGCAGACTTTCTAGAAGACTGTGGTAATAAAGACCCAAAAATCTTCGATTGGAAAGACTCAACTAAACATAAAATGGGCACTGTTGTTTACCGCATATTGTTTGAAGCGGGTTATATAAAAAGTGCTCGAAATGCCAAATTACAACATGTCGTGATTCGACCTGAAGTCAAAGACATGCTTGAAAACACCTTTAGAAAGCGCTTATTAGCGAGTATGGATACGCGAATATGAACGAACAGCTACAAGATCGATTAAATAAAATCCCTGATATCGTACTTTCCGAAGACTTTCTGAAGAAGAAAGGGCTAGGCGGAGACCTCAGTTTCTGGATCTTCGATTACGCCCCAGAGCATGAGTTGCAAGTCAGAGAATACACAGCTTTTCTTGGTAATCTGCTCTGCACAAAGCATAGCCATTTGAACGTAGTCAGCATCAACCTCTTGGAAGACATGGTGGCTTACCTTAAAGAACGTAAGTTATTAGACAGAGCATTTGATCTGCAGAAAAAGAAGGGTGATGAAGCGCTATTAAAAGCCTTATTAGGCCCACTGCACATGGATAAGTTTGTGCCTTTTTTATTGAAGCACCACAACATCAATAATCAAGACCTCGTATTGTTGTCAGGTGTTGGTTCCGTATGGCCATTGTTAAGAGCCCACAATCTTTTAAACAGCCTACATGCAGATTTAGGCCATGTGCCACTGGTTTTATTCTATCCAGGGCAATATACCGGTAAAGACCTAACCCTCTTTAATCGAATTCCATCAAATAATTATTATCGCGCATTTAAACTAGTCAGCGAATAAGGACATCATAATGACTGCTATTAAAGACATTTTTTATAAAGACATCGAACGTTCCATCAACGGCGTAGTGAAGGCCGATCAAAAAGACGATAATACCGTTTATGTCGAGCTTGATGAATACGTAGTTACCAAAGAGCTTGATCAACACTTCAGGGCATTCTTCGAAGTTTTCTCTACAGCCCTAGATGACAAGTCCCTAGAAGATAAAATAGGCATTTGGATCTCCGGCTTCTTCGGTTCGGGTAAATCGCATTTTCTTAAAATACTTTCTTACCTGTTATCAAATGTTGAATCGATATCCCCCGACGGTGAAAAGAAATACGCGTCTGAATTCTTCGATGAAACAAAGATTCAAGATGCAATGATACGGGCAGATATTAAAAAAGCAGCTCAAAATAGCTCCGACGTTATCCTGTTCAATATCGACAGCAAATCAGGAGCCCGTGACGACTCTAATCCAATTCTAGACGTATTCTTACGCGTATTTAACGAATTTCAAGGATTCAGCAGCGATCATCCACACATCGCTCATCTAGAGCGCTACCTAGAAAGCAAAGGCGTATTGTCTCAATTCAGCGATAAGTTTGCAGAGCTGAGTGGTTCAACCTGGAAAGCCGAGCGTGATGCCTTCCATTTTTTCCAAGAAGATATTCAAAAATCCCTGGCTGCAGCAATGAGTATTTCAGAAGCCGAGGCTGAAAAATGGTTTGAAGAATCTGAAAAAACCTTCGATGTAAATACCGAACGTTTCTGCGAATGGGTTAAAGAGTATCTAGATCACCACCCAGATCCAAACAAACGCATCTTGTTCTTAGTCGATGAAATCGGCCAGTTCATCGGTAAAAACACTGATAGAATGCTTAAGCTACAAACCCTTACCGAGAACCTAGGTACTATCTGTAAGGGCCGTGCCTGGATAGTCGTAACGGCTCAAGCCGATATGGATGCCACACTGGGTGAGCTATCCAGTGCCGAATCCGATACCTTCTCCAAAATTGCAGCCCGTTTCAGCACCCGTTTATCGCTATCCGGTGCCAATGTAGATGAAGTGATTGAACAGCGCTTATTACGCAAAACTCCTGAAGCAGAAACCGAGCTAAAAGCCATCTATGCAAAAGAAGGAGATATCCTAAAAAACCAAATCATTTTTGATAATACCGGCCCAACGCTGCGTTCTTTTGAAGATGAAACAGATTTTGCGCATTGCTATCCGTACCCTCCATATCAGTTCCGCTTACTACAAAGCGTATTCACCGAAATCAGAAAAGTCGGTGCCACCGGTGCCGCATTATCCAACGCCTCACGTTCCATGCTGGATTCTTTCCAAGTAGCCGCGCTGCAATTAAAAGATGCAGACATCGGTGCTTTAGTACCCATGCATTATTTTTACAAATCGGTGGAATCTTTCTTAGAACCTGCAGTAAAGCAGGCCATCGATAATGCGACCACAAATCCCATCTATACAGAATTTGATGTCAGCCTATTAAAAACCCTGTTCATGATCCGTTATGTCGATTTGGTCAAAGGCAGTATCGATAACTTAATCACCTTATCTCTGCAAACCATCGACGAAGATAAGGTGCTGCTGCGCAAAAAGGTGGCAGAAAGCCTACAGCTGCTAGAAAAAGAATGCTTAATCACCCTAAACGGCAATGAATACCTCTTCCTCACCAATGAAGAGCGAGACATTACCCGTAAGATTAAAGCGACCGATATCTCTACGTCAGAAGAAACCAAAGCCCTTACCGATATTATCTACAAAGAGCTTTTAGGTGACAAAAACAAATTTCGTTACCCTGTAAACAAACAAGATTACGGAATTGGTCGCTTCCTAGATGGTCATACACTAGATGGTCGCTATGAAACGGATCTGAAAATTGAAGTACTCTCGCCATTAGACCCTGATTACGGCATGTACTCAGAAGCAGCCTGCATAAACCGCAGTACCGAAGGCACAGGTTCTATCGTTGTTAAACTGCCAGATGACCGCAGCTTCTTCAGTGAAGTTAGCACCTGGTTAAGAACCAATAAATTCATTCGCCTTAATAACGATAATAGCCAGCAAGATGTTACGCGCATCTTGGCCGATCGTGGCCGTGAAAACCAAGAACGAAGAACTCGTCTTCGAGTGAATATAGAAGACCTAATGCTAACGGCAGAAGTCTATTGCTTAGGTCAGCACCTTTCAGTGAATAAAAGCAGTGTATCCACACGCTTCGACGAAGGCTGCTTATACCTACTGGAAAATACCTTCACTAAGCTGGCCTATTTAAAAGTACTGCAATCAGATCCACTGCGTGAATTAAATGCCGTATTAAACGTAGATGATATTGCTCAAATCGGTCTGTCGTTAGACGGTGTAGAGGGAAACCCTCAGGCCGTGACCGAACTGCAGCAATACATTAACTTAAAGGCCAGTGGCAACGATCGCATTCTAGTCTCCGACATTGTAGATAGATTCAGTAAGCGCCCATTCGGTTGGTCAGATAACGAGATACTCCTTATTCTTGCGCGTTTAGCCGTCGCGAATCAGCTGACGTTCCAATTAAACGGTGGCACCTTAGCCAATAAAGATGCCTTTGACCCACTGTCTAATTCACGTAAACGTCGTGAATTAGCCATCATCAAAAAACGCCAAACCGATGAGGACGTATTAAAGCAAGCTAGAAACCTAACCAAAGATTTATTCTCATCAATGGGGCCGGCTGCAGAAAAAGAATTGTTTGCCTTTTATAGTCAGCATATCAACCAATGGCTAAGTAACTTAACCAGTTACAAGAGCAAAACTGATTTAGGTGGTTTTCCGGGTGAGAAAACAATTGCTGGCGGAATATTAACGTTGCAGCGTTTGCTTAACCACGACGACAGTTTCGACTTCTTTAAGCACGTAGTCAGCAACAAAAATGACTTCCTCGATTTTGAAGAAGACTATAGCGATGTTCACGAGTTCTTCACCAACCAATTAACCATTTGGCAGCAACTAAAAACGGCGCTTATTAATTTCGACATAAATAAGCAAATTCTAGATAAAGACGTAAGCGCTGCTAAGGCACTGGTTGAATTAAACAACATTCAAACCAGCAATGCCCCTTACAACATGCTAAGTAAAGTAGCGGGTTTAATTAACACCGTTAAGCAAGTGAATGATGCCGAAGTTGAAGCAAAGCGCGCCCATGCACTAAATCGTATTGACCATAAAATACTGCTACTTCAGCAAGAACTAATAAAGTCGGGTATTGAAACGTCTGAATTCAGTAACCGTTTATTGCGCCCATTGCAGCAAGTAAAAGAAGATCTGCAAGTTCAAAACAGTATTCCTCAAATATACATGCTGCAAACACAAATAGCCGATGATCACTTTGATGGCGGGCTTACATTACTTGAAAGTGAAGTGCTCAAAGAGCAGCAAAGAAGAATAGCCGCTGAGCAAAAAATTAAAGAACAGCAATTAAAAGACGAGCAAGCAGCAAAAGATTTGAAACCTACCCAAGGAATAGCAGAGGGCTCAGAAAATAAAGGTCATCCAGCACCCGCGCCAAAACCAATTCCAGCACCAGCGCCTTTAGTTAAGCCTAAAGCGGTCGCAGAAGTATCGATATCAAAAGTCTATGACTCAGTACTAACGGAAGCCTATATCGAAACACCAGAGCAGGCGGAACAATTTATTAACGAATTGAAACAACAGCTTAATTCGGCTATCCAAAAAGGTTCAAAAGTACGGATTAAGTAACCGTGTTAAGTCACCGTATAGGTGATAGAAAAATTGGTAGTTATAAGAAAAGAGCAGGATAGATAGCCACATTTATTTAGGCAAATTGACATGAACACAAAAGATTTAAAAGCATACGCACCAAAAGCACGGCGTGATTTTATTGCAGCCGTTACCAAGCAAGCGCAAAAATACGGCGTTACAGAAACCGTGACTCATCCTGTTGAAATAAACGGTGATGTTTGTGTTGTTAACGGCAAACCTTTTCCAGCCAGCTTAGCTTCTAGAATTAACAAACTGGGCGAGCGTGTTAAAAATAATGGCTTTGAACAAACCATGGAGCAAGTCGCGTATTCATGGTTTAACCGCCTAATCGCTATTCGTTACATGGAACTGCATGACTATCTAGGCCATGGCCGCCGAGTGTTATCACATCCAGAACATCCTACCGGCTTTCAAATTCTAGAAGAGTGTACCGAGCTAACTTATGGGAATAGCGGTGAAGCAGGGGAATTACCTGATTTAACCCACGAGAAAGTAGTTGAGTTAAAGTTAGACGGCACTAAAGATGAAGAACTTTACCGTAAGTTGCTACTNGCTCAGTGTCATGCATTGCATAAAGCGATGCCGTTTTTATTCGAAACCATCGACGATGAAACAGAATTACTGCTGCCAGAAAACCTAACCAAAACCGATTCGTTAATTCACGATTTAATCACTGACTTAGCCGAAAGTGATTGGGAAAGTATTGAAGTCGTTGGCTGGCTTTACCAGTTTTACATCTCCGATATAAAAGATGAAGTTATCGGTAAAGTAGTAAAAAGCGAAGACATTCCTGCGGCGACACAGTTGTTTACACCTAACTGGATCGTGAAGTACATGGTGCAAAACTCGTTAGGCGCACAATGGCTAGCAACCTATCCAGAATCGTCATTAAAAGCGCAAATGGAATACTACATCGAGCCTGCAGAACAAACCGATGCAGTAAATACTCAGCTTAAAGCGATAACACCAGAATCACTGAACCCAGAAGAACTGACGCTAATCGACCCAGCTAGTGGTTCTGGCCACATATTGGTAGAAGCCTACGATTTATTTAAAGCCATCTACCTAGAGCGCGGTTATCGCCAACGTGATATTGCCCAACTGATATTAGAAAAAAATCTATTTGGTTTAGATATCGACCAGCGAGCTGCACAGCTAACAGGCTTTGCTCTAATGATGAAAGGCCGAGAAGACGATCGCCGTTTATTCGAACGAGGTGTAAAGCTAAATGTTATGGCCATGGTGGATAGCGCAAACCTGGATGTAGACACCTTAGTTCATGGTATCGATTTATCACAATACGGCTTAAATGAAGAAGACCTTACAGCGCTAAAAGAATTATTTGAGCACGCCACAACCTTTGGCTCACTTATTCAAATACCGAGAAATCTTGCTGAAAATCTACCTGCATTAAAACAGTTAAGTGAATCAAGCAGTCAAGATATGTTTGTGTCAGAAGTGCTAGGGCATTTCGCTCCTTTGATTCAGCAGGCTGAAATACTTGCTAATCAGTATGATGACGTTGTGGCAAATCCTCCTTATATTGGGAGTAAGTATCATACTGCGGTTCTCAAAAATTTTTTGAAAGATAACTACTTCGGCTACGAGAAAGATGTATTCTCGGCTTTCATCGATCGTGATCTTGCGTTCAGTAAACCACATGGCCGTTTGGGCTTCATGTCGCCATTTGTATGGATGTTCATTTCAAGTCATGAATACTTAAGGGCTCGCCTAGTCGAGATGGAGAGCATTACATCTCTTATTCAACTTGAGTACTCTGGATTTGAAGGGGCAACTGTTCCTGTGTGCACATTTACGCTCCAAAAGGGTCATCTACTTGGACAAAAGGGTTGTTATATTCGCCTTTCTAGATTTAAAGGAGCTGACAATCAAGCTCCTAAAACACGGGAGGCAATTACCAACCGTGACTGTGGTTGGATTTTTGAGTTTAACCAAGACGAGTTTAAAGCCATTCCCGGAACACCTGTTGCTTATTGGACAAGTAATACTTTCAGGAGCATCTTCTCTGATAGCCATCAGATGGGTGATAGCCATGAAGCTAAACAGGGCTTATCAACAGCTGATAATGCAAAATTTGTAAGAGTTTGGCATGAAGTTGCTCAAGACAATGCTTGTTTTTCTGCATTATCTCGAAGGGAGGCTGAAGAATCGGGGGTTAAGTGGTTCCCTTTAAATAAAGGTGGAATGTTTAGGAAATGGTATGGGAATCATGA
>JAESQF010000107.1 GCA_016765295.1 Oleispira sp. | reverse complement strand
GTCGCACTGTGGGTTACGGTATTATGATCAACATCCCCTGTGGTTAAGTTTGCTATCCCCGACGTGTCTAAGGTTAAAATAATGGTCTCGTCTAGCTCGGCTAGAATATCATCGCTGATACTCAAATTCGTAAGGCTGATATTACTGCTGACAATACCATCGTAACCCCCCGCTGGAATTGATAAAGAGGGGGTAGCGAAATCGACCGAATCAGTTGCGGTGCCTGTTATTAACAGAGGGACTGCTATTGGGCTAGCAAATAACCCAAAGACCGATGCTGTGGGTAAATTAACACCGATATTTTCGCTATCAGTTGCACTGGCTTGGCTGAACTCAATTTTATTGGTGATGATTGCAATACTGAAGTAGCTTGTCGCTAAAGGAAAATTCACCGTTAGGAATGTCTTGTTATTAGAATAGGCTAGTATGTTGTTGCCGCTGCTAAAGTTGCCATCGCTGTTGCTTATTAATACATAGCTTTCTGCTGCGGTTAAAACGGGCAAGGTTGAAAATTGTAAATTGATGGCGGTGGTTGAATCGGTATTTTGTACTTTCCATTCTCTAATAATACGTTTGTCAAAAATACTGCTGAGCTCAGAAGTCTGAGTCGCAGAGGTACTGTCATTATCGTGGCCCATAAGTAAGTGGTCACCATCGGTAAGAGTATCGCCATGTAATGAATTGGCCGAAGTGAAATCATTGTCGGTTGATAATATAAGTCCGGATGAATCATTAATACTGCGGGATATTCGCTGATCTAAATCAGCTGCGGGGTCTTTGGCAAGGCCAAAAATCCCGAAATCATACTGCCCGTCAAGGGTATAAATAGAATCTGAATTTGAATTTGAACGTAGGTAATTATTGCTTAATGTTTGACCATATTTTATCGCCAAATAGGTTTCTACTCGCTGGCGTTGATTGTTGGTTAAAACTGATTCATAGAGCAGGAACTCAGAAATACTGCCGTCAAAATCGTGGCTAGAATCATCACCACCAATGGCAAATTTAGTCGCTCCGTCATGAGCAAAGTTGAGTAAATTGACCGGTTCCGCCGTGTTTTTTAAACCATTGATATAATTGTAGGCTGTTTGAAAAAGAGAATAATTAATAGCCCCGGAATAAATTAGTGCTTGATTAAAGGGCATTAACTGCGCTGAGCTAAAATTCCAATTCCCTGTTAAAATTACATTTCTATTTGAGTAGGCAATTTGACCAGAAGGCTCGAAGCCAATGTGGGGGGCATTAAAATTATTACCCATGCCAAATAGTTGATTATCGCTGCCAGAAGATTGATTGATATCGGTAATAACGAAGAATGAAATATCATCGAAAGGAGAAGCTAATATCCCGCTTGAGCTTTCTAGGAAATCTTTGTCGCCATCAAATTCTACACTTCGATGGAAGTTCATTGCGGCACTGGCAGTATTGAGCGAGGGCTGGTTGCTAGCGTTCCCCTGTGTTACGTTTTTCGCATTAGCACTTTGGTCATCCCACTGAGAAATAGCGGTGGTGCCAGTAATGCCCTTATCTGCATCTAGCCAAATTTTTAAGTCACTACTAATTCCTCCCGGCGCGGCTATAGCTGCTTGAATGGAAAAATAGGTGACTACCAATAAACTTATTAGTTGTTTGGACTTCAGAAGGCTTCTCTCTTAACTAATTATTATTATTTTGTACGATTAGTATACTGAAATTAATGCCCAAGGAATGTCAGTCTTATGTAATTTCTGGGTATTGATATGTTGGAAAGTTAGTATTGATTGCTAGTAAAACCGCTTGTTTATTGACGCTATTTTCATGGCGAAAATAATAAGTAAGTCCCCTATGTATAGCGGGTGGTTTTATGATATTAATTTTCTATATTGGTCTTCATAGCGCTGCATCAGTTGATGTTTTTTACTTTGCTCATGAAGTGTTTTATCGCTGGTGGATACAAAAGGTCCAGCCTTGCAAAACTGACAGTGTTCTTGCCCTTGGTGTGTTTTGGGTGTTAATTCCTCTGGAAGCTCTCTTTCTGTACGCGGACTCCATATATAGGTTATGCCTTGGGTATCTTTTACGTGTTTATCGCGATCGACATTTCTAATCTTGTAGCCCGGAAAGTTTTCAATTCTAAAGGGTGTTGAACCTAAATAATGTATATGTTCTAAATCTTGATTGAGGCTATTTTCGATATTCCATTCGGAGTAAGGCTTCACATCTTTTGAGGTGATATAGCACAGTTGTTCGCCGTTAGGATCGAGGAAGTATTTTTCACCGTGAATGAGGTATTTTCGTAAGAGCAGGCGGTTGAATGTATTAATACTGATATAGCCCTTATTGTGAAAATATTGTGGATCTTCAAAGGCAGGAACGAGTGGGAATTGGAAGATGACTAGGTCAAATTGTTGTTTCTTTAGTGCACCCCAGCTCTTAGGGTTGGTCACATCAAAATCGAATAGCAGTTGTTGATTAGAGTCTGTTTTTAATAGATCAATGGCGTGATGCTGATATTTGTCTTCTAGGGTTTGCTGGCTATCAAATACCGTGGCGGTGAGTTGCTTAGGTTTAAAATTCTGCCAAAGGGAGGCGGAAAAGGAAAGGTCGCCATCACCGATGGTGAGGATGCGCCAGTTGGGTTTTATATACATAATTAGTCGGTAGGTTACAGATTTTACTAAAGATTGATTTCGCGTATCGTTGCTGAGTATATTGTTTAAGGCCGTCAGATCCCAGGGAGGGGATCTTCGAGCCTACAGGGAAGTATTCACGGCGTGCCGTAAAAGGATATATTCAGCAGCGATAGCAAGCGAAATCTGCAAGTAGCAATTTTATAGAATCTGATCTAAAACAGATTCGAGGTTTGCCACAGTACGATCAATGTTGTGTAACTTATCTAAGCCAAACAAACCTAAACGGAAAGTCTTGTAGTCTGGACCTTCGTCACATTGAAGTGGTACACCAGCTGCTGCTTGCATGCCTTGGGCAGCAAACTTCTTACCGTTTTGCATATCAGAATCAGCTGTGTAGTTAACCACTACGCCTGGGGCTTTAAAGCCTTCAGCAGCAACACTCTTAATGCCTTTGCTTTCTAATAAAGTGCGAACCTTTTGACCCAGTTCGATTTGCTCGTTGCGTACTTTTTCGAAACCGTATTCTTTGGTTTCTAACATCGCATCGCGGAACTTAGTTAGTGCGTCAGTTGGTAGCGTTGCGTGGTATGCATGGCCGCCATTAACGTAGGCCTGCATGATGATGTGCCATTGCTTTAGATTGCAAGCAAAGCTAGAGCTGGTGGTTTTTTCCATTTCAGCCAAGGCGTCTGCATTCAACATAACCAATGCCGCGCAAGGAGAAGCACTCCAGCCTTTTTGCGGTGCGCTGATCAGAATATCGATACCGATATCTTTCATATCAACCCAGAGCGTACCGGAAGCGACGCAATCCAATACGAACAAGCCACCAACAGCATGAACAGCTTCAGCAACGGCTTTCAAATAGTCATCAGGCAAGATCATACCGGATGCAGTTTCTACGTGAGGGGCGAAAACCATCTGCGGCTTTTCGCTCAAAATAGTCGCTACTACTTCGTCGATTGGCGCAGGTGCGAAGGGGGCTTGTGGTCCTTCTTCTATCTTGCGCGCTTTCATGACGATGCTTTCGCTTGGGATGTTGCCCATGTCGAAGATTTGCGTCCAGCGGTAGCTGAACCAACCATTACGAATCACTAAGCACTTTTTATCTTGAGCGAATTGGCGAGCAACGGCTTCCATACCATAAGTGCCGCCGCCTGGAACAACAATTGTTGCATCAGCGTTATACACATCTTTTAGGTTGCTAGAAATGTCATTCATGACGCCTTGGAAGGCTTGTGACATGTGGTTAAGAGAGCGGTCGGTAAAGACAACTGAATATTCTAATAACCCTTGTGGATCGATATCGGGTAATAAACCGGCCATGATTTTCTCCTAGTATTAATATAAGTGATTATCTAATAATCGCCTATTAGAAAAGAATGGACTGAGAGAGTAAAGCCTCTTTTAGTAAAGCGCGTTAAATGTTGGAAGAATGAGCGTTAAAATGGGCAAGGGCATTGCCCTAATATACGTTCACCACTAATCGGGTGATGGAACTCTAGGCTAGTTGCATGCAGCATTAAGCGTTCGGCCATTTGTTCAGTGCTGCCATCTGTGTCGTCATTATTTAAGCTGGGGTAAAGGTCGCAGCCGATAATGGGGTGGCCTAGTTGCTGGCTATGAATTCTGAGTTGATGAGTGCGGCCGGTATGGGGTTTGTAAAGTACGCGGCTAATCGGGTATTGCTGGCTGTTATGTTTAAATAGCTCGTGACCTAAGCACTGGTATTCTGTCAGTGCGGCTTTGCCTGTTTCATAACAGATTTTTTGATATGGAAATTCCCCCTTAGCGATGGGTAATTCAATTTCGCCGTGGGGCTGCTCAAGGCGCCCTGCTAATAGTGCGGTATAGGTTTTATTGACTTGGCGTTCGCTGAATTGGCGATTGAGTAGGCGGCTGATGTCTTTATTTAACGCAATGACCATAATGCCAGAGGTGCCTAAGTCTAAACGGTGAATCATCAGTGCGCTGGGAAAATCTTGTCGTATGCGGTAATGCACCGAGTCTAAGTTAGCTGGATTTTTTCCGGATAAGCTAAGCAGTTTTGTCGGTTTGTTGATGAGTAGAATATGCTCATCTTGAAATAATATTTCTATCTTTTCATTGCAAAAAGGAACAATGAAATCGTCGGGGTTTATAATGGTCATACTTATTTTATTATGGCGCTATTTTTTAAGTTTTGTTAAAGTTTTGCCATTGATATCAGCACCGGTTAGGTTGATCTGATAGCTCTGCCCATCCTTTTTCTTTTGTTTTATACGGACTAATAAATAATCGTAATCTTTAGCAAACCAGAGATAAGTCTTTGTCCTATTTTTTTCAGACCACTCAACTTTAACTGTGCGTAATGTTCCGACGGGGGTGTTTAACGCTTCAAAGGCAACCACATTAAAATCGAAAAACCTCACTTTTTTATGGTAAAAAACAGGGTAGGTAAATTGAGTCTTTCCATTTCTTAAATCAATGCTAGCTTGCAAGCTATAGCTTAAATTATCTTGTATCTGGTCATGCCAATGACCTTCATATACTTTTTTAGTAATACCGTCGGTAACTTTTTTTTGCTGCCAATCAAATATTTGATCACGATCAGATTCTTGAAATAAACCTGTGCGTAAATAGCGGTATTGCAGTGGTCGAATGCGTTCATCCTGCCAGCGGAAATTACTGATTTCATCTAGGCCCGCGATTGCCGAGTCAGCGGCAAATCTTAGTTCGCCCTCGCCCTTTTCGTTATAGCTTAAGCTGCGCGTCGCATCGACGGTAATTGGGAACCAGCCACCTTTCCATTGAGCTTGATATTGAGCAGTAAACGCTGGGTAGGGTGCGCTGGTATCATCACTTAAACTGCTAAGCGAGATAGCGAATAAGCTGATAAGGGTGATTACGCGGGTGAAAGTAAAGTCCATCATATTATCAATACGTCATCTAGTTTAGCCTCAGTATATCGAGGCTCGAGTAAATAACAACTGATGGACTTTGGGACGATTCCTGTCGGATTATTGCGACTTAATCCCGAGGCTTAATCTCGAGAGTCGAGTTGAACACCGCTAGTAGGCAAGGGTTTGTTATCTAGTAAGGCTTTGCTGCCTTTCATTGTCAGGCGACCTTCACAGAACCATTTCACCGCAATTGGGTAAATGATGTGCTCTTGCTCGTGAACTCGTTGCTGTAATAATTGAGCATTATCAACATCAAAAATCGGCACGATCGCTTGAATGGCATTAGGGCCATCGTCAAGCTCTTCGGTTACGAAGTGAACGCTAACGCCGTGAATATCATCGCCTGCATCGAGAGCACGCTGATGAGTATTTAAGCCTTGGTATTTCGGCAATAGCGACGGGTGAATATTTAATAAACGCCCTTCGTAATAGCGAGTGAAATCCGCGGTTAAAATACGCATGAATCCAGCCAAGACTACTAGGTCTGGTTTAAGATCTTCGATCATGCGAATTAACGCATGATCAAATTCATCGCGACTAGCATAAAGAGTATGGTCGATAAGGTCGGTATGTAGATCCATAGCTTGGGCTTTATTTAAGCCTTCTGCTGTGGGTCTATTACTGATGACGCCGACAATTTCTGCATCAATCCCGTTATCAGAGTTCTCTGCTTTAACGGCCTCAGCAATGGCAACCATATTGCTGCCAGTGCCCGAGATCAGAATAACAATGCGTGGCTTTTCTGCTTCGCTTGCTTGCATTGCCTATAGACCTTGCAAATCTACTTGCTCTTCACCTTCAACCGCATCTTCGATGTGGCCAATGATCCAAGCTTGTTCGCCTTCAGCGTTTAATAGAGCAACGGCTGCGTCGGCTTTATCAGCGGGAACACAAGCGATCATGCCTACGCCACAGTTGAAAGTACGGAACATTTCGAAAGCTTCTACGTTGCCTTTTTCTTGTAACCACTTAAATACTGGAGGAAGGTCCCAGCTCTTGGTATTGATCACAGCTTTTGCCGTTGCGGGCAATACACGAGGGATGTTTTCTTGGAAACCACCGCCGGTGATGTGGCAAAGCGCGTGTACTTCGTTGGCGTTAATCAGATTAAGTACGGATTTAACGTAAATTTTAGTCGGTGCAATCAAAGCATCTTTTAATGGTTGGCCATCTAGGTCTTGATCAAGATCGGCGTTTGATACTTCGATGATTTTACGCACCAAAGAATAACCATTTGAGTGTGGTCCAGAAGACGCTAGGGCGATTAAGGTATCGCCAGTGGCTACTTTAGAGCCATCGATAATATCTTCTTTTTCTGCGATACCGACGCAGAAGCCGGCTAGATCGTAATCTTCGCCTTCGTACATTCCTGGCATTTCAGCCGTTTCGCCGCCAACCAAGGCAATACCTGATAATTCACAACCATCGCCGATGCCGCTAATAACATCCGCTGCAATATCTACGTTCAGTTTACCGGTAGCGTAATAATCTAGGAAGAATAATGGTTCGGCGCCGCCAACGATTAAGTCGTTAACGCACATCGCAACCAGGTCGATACCGATGGTATCGTGCTTGCCCATGTCCATGGCTAGGCGTAGTTTTGTGCCAACACCGTCAGTGCCAGTAACCAATACCGGTTGTTTATAACCTTGAGGCAGTTCAAATAAAGAAGCGAACCCACCCAAGCCAGTCATGACTTCTGGACGGCGAGTACGTTTGGCGACGCCTTTAATGCGTTCAATTAGGGCGCTGCCGGCATTAATATCTACGCCAGCATCTTTGTAACTTAGGGATTTTTGATCACTCATCAGTCTACGTCTCGTCGTTCGCTTTGCGGCATTTAGTGGTAATTAGCTTAGCTAAAAAGCTCACTAAATGTGGGAATTTTAGGCGGCATATTCTACCTGTGTTCGGTGTTATTTGCACTCACAATATGAGGATATTATGGTTTGACTAGCTCCTTGCGTATTGGAGTGGCACAATAGCGCAATTATCCATTGATGTAGCAGGGATTTGTGTGCGCCTTTTCGTCTTGTGTCTGTGTTTGTTAAGTTTTAATAGTTATGCAGTGAAGATTTCAGATCTTTACCGCGTTAGTGTCGCTGTTGATGATCAGTCAGCTAAAAGCCGTGAGCAGGGCATTCAGTGGGCCTTTCAGCAATTATTAGTGAAGGTTTCCGGTGATCATGGAATTCTCTCAAATCCAACTTTAACCGCCGCCAGTGCGGATGCTCAGCGCTATGTGCAAGGTTTTAGTTATCAGACAGATTTGGTTGATGATCAGATCTATTTAGAGGTTTGGTTTAGCAAAGCCTTGGTAGTGCCTTTATTAAAGCGCGCTGGAGCCCCTATTTGGGGTGAAAATAGACCCTTGTTATTGAACTGGTTGGCGATTGAGCCTCCTGCTGCTGGAGGTGGGGTAGAGGAACGTGTCATTGTCTCTAATAGCTTGCCTCAATGGCATGGTCGATTTGCTCGACTATTTGCTGAACGTGGTTTGCCGGTTTTATGGCCTACGGCGGATTTAGAAGACAGTTCTGCTTTGCCTATAGCCGCGTTATGGTGGTTGATGCCTGACGTTATTAAGCAGGCTTCTTTGCGTTATCAGGCGGATGCGGTACTGGCAGGTCGTTTGAATCAATCGGCGGAAGGGCTGTGGCAGTATGTGGGGGTTTTATTCAACGGTGACGATTCATTATCGTTGTTAACGTCTGGGGATACACCGCAAGAAGCGCTGGCTGGCGTTACGACGAAAGTGAGTGAGTATTTTGCTGAACGCTTTGCAATTAAGCCAAGCAGTGCAGATAACCGTCAGGGGATTCGTGTTGTAATAACGAAGGTGAATGATTTCACTGCATATTCTCAAGTTTTATCGTATTTGAATAGTATTACTGGGGTTCGTCGTATTGAGGTTTCTCAGGTAGATCGGGATAATTTAGAGCTATATTTAAGTTTAGAAGGCGATTGGGCGAAGGTTCAGCGTATTATTCGTTTGGATAAGAAGCTGATTTCGATACAAGAAAAAGAATTTGAATGGGCGCATTAGACGCTAAGCAAGGAGTATCTTGAATGGCTATTGAAGCCCAAGCAGAGCAGTTAACATTATCGGTCTCAGTAAGAGATGATGCGCGCTTTGCTAATTATTTTGCCGGTCCGAACGCTCAGGTGGTTTACTCTGTTCAAGATCAGTGGCGTGAAGGTGGTGAGCCGTTTATTTATTTGTGGGGCAGTGAGGGTGTCGGCTGCAGTCATTTATTACAGGCGGCGTGTCATTATGCCGAGGGCCTAGGTCATAAGGCGGTTTATTTACCGTTGGATGAGCTGGTTGCTTATGATCCTGCGGTATTTGAAGATTTAGAGGTTTTGCAGTTGGTTGCTTTGGATAATATTGAGGCAATAGCGGGCAAGCCGGAATGGGAGGAAGCGTTATTCCATTTGTTCAACCGTTTACGAGACGCCGGTTCGCGCATGTTGGTTGCGGCGACGGAGAGTCCTCGCAATAATGGTATTTTACTTCCGGATTTAACCTCGCGTTTAAGTTGGGGTATTACTTACCAGCTGGAACCGCTTGAAGATGAGGATAAGTTGAAGGCGTTATTATTACGCGCTCGTGTTCGTGGTTTAAATATGACTGAGGAAGTGGCGCGCTATATTTTGACTCGCGGCCCTCGTGGTATGGCGGGTTTATTCGATCTATTAGCAGAGCTTGATCAAGCCTCGCTTTCGGCCCAGCGTAAGCTGACTAAGCCATTTGTGAAAGAATTGCTGGGTTGGTAGTTCTTATAATTATCGAAACGCCGAGCTTCTAGAATTTTCTCAGCAGTAATCTCTTGATCGCTGTTGGGTGCCTCCTTCTACGGTACGTCGTAGATACGATCCCTGTGACTCTCTTCGGGATCTTAGCCGCTCATGTATTCACGCTGCTTCCTCAGAAGACCTTGAACGAAACACCCAGCACCGACCCGATTACTGCTCTAAATATAGACTCAGATTCTAACTTGATAAGTAAGAAAAATATGACGGCTTGTGGGTGAGTGATAAGCCGTCGTCTGTGAAATGGTTGAAAGCCTCGAATCTCGTTTGTTATTCGCGGTGATGTATTAGGTGATTCGTTTTAGGGACGTTCACGCCGCATGGATGCGGGGGTCGAGGCTCCAGGGAGAGTGAGGTACGAACGAGGGATTCACGCCGTGCCCTCAAATGAATTACCTAATGCAGCGCNTGNANNCGGNGGTCGANNCTNCAGGNAGNNTGANNTNCGAACGAGGNACTCACGCCGTNNCCGGCCTATCACTTCGTGCTAGTCGTTCGCTGGGCTGCGTTGCTCCAGAATGGTTCGCGTATCCGGCCTATCACTTCGTGCTAGTCGTTCGCTGGGCTGCGTTGCTCCGCATCGTTCACGCGAACCCACATTTCTAGCAACAAGCGAACATTGTCTTCACAACGATACGGGCTTAGTTCGAGGTCGCTGCGTATGTCTTCCATCTGCTGATAGCGCTCTTCGGTTTCGCCGGTGTGCCATTCGTGAATGCTGATTAAATCTGAACCAGGCTCTTTATCGTAAGCGTCGTACATGCGCTCTAACAGCTCCATGGTACGTTCGGCGTCTTGAACTAGGTAAATTGAATTTTCACAATCAAACTCAAACTCTTTCACTGCTTCCCAAACGGGTTCCCCCGATTGAATAAGAATCTCTTGAGTCATGCCGTGTAGCTCTTCTAAGCCTGCGTCCCATACATGCCAATTTTCTTCTGGCTGAAGTAGGGTGCTCTTGATTGTACCGTCGGCTAAAGACCAAGAAATCGCAATGGGATGTCCGTCTAGTTCATAAGAACTGGCATCAATAACTAAAAACTGAGGATATACCATAAACCATTACCTAATACTGAATGTTGCTGAAGAGCTTCTATTGGTGAAACTGCCTGCTCTGCAAAGGAGGCAGGCGCGCTAAGATAATCTGCTTGGCTTGGGTTATCAACTAGGAGGTGAAAATTAACCTCACATGCTTTGTGAATTGGGTTGATAGACAGGCTGAAAAGATTCAGCCCGGCCCATGTTTCTTAAGTGTCTTACATGGCCAAGAATCGCTTGCCATACCGATGTGTACTCACGATGCAGTACATTTTCTTCAGCACATACTTTTCGAACTATTTTATGCAATTCAGGGTAGTGGGTATGGCTAACTCGGGGAAATAAATGATGTTCAACCTGAAAGTTTAACCCCCCCACGCACCAAGTAGTGAATTTGCTAGTCGGTGCGAAATCTGCGGTGGTAGCAAGCTGGTGGGCGGCCCACTCATAAGGCAGATTACCATGCTTATCAGGCTGCGGAAATTCTGTTTTGTCTACCACGTGTGCAAGCTGGAAGACCACCGCGAAAAGCACGCCCATCACCGCATGTAGGCATAAAAAACCAATGATAACCGTTTGCCAGCCGAGGAAATAGCTGGGAATGATCAAGTAAACCGTTAGATAAAAAGCTTTGCTCAGCCAAAATACAGCGGAATCTTTCGCTTGGTACTTCTCTGAAAAATCTTGCTCGACGATCTTTTGATTAAAGTAAGCCAAAAAGTCCAATACGAAGAACCAAAACAAACTGGTGAATGGATAGAGCGCCCATACATAAATGTGCTGCCAGCGATGAAACCAATAGCGTGGTTTATCTGGGCTCATGCGTAATAAGCCAAAAGCTTCTATGTCTTCATCCGCGCTCGCGACGTTGGTATAAGGGTGGTGATTTAAGTTGTGTTTTTGCTTCCAGTAAAAGGCATTGCTGCCAATCATATTGAAGGTATGGGCTGCGAGATTGTTTAGTTTTTTGTTTTTACTGAAGCTGCCGTGAGCACCATCGTGCATGATATTGAAACCGACCAAGGCCGTGGTGAAACCATGAAATGTCCACGCTAACCAAGAATAAGGCTGCGGTAGTATAAAAAAGCAGGCGTACGAGGCTGTAAACATGAGCAGTATCGTCATTGCTTTTTGATGCAGCGCTTTATCGCCGGTTTTGGCGATATCGTTTTGTTGAAAATAGCCGTTAACGGCCTTTCCGAGCGCGGTTTGCAGCGGGCGCTGGGCATTGTTGTGGCTTAGACTGGTCATGGTTGTAGGTTCTATATTTATTATGATTATTATAATGATCGGAACTACTCAGATCATCCTACGGATTGCTGATTGAATGTAAACCGTAAAAAACTATAAAGATGAATATTGCGCAAAATTTACCTCTGTATAAGCAACAACTCTTATACTTTAGATTTACGATAGGCACGAGGGCTCTGCCCTAGCCAACGGCGAAAAGCGCGGCCGAAATTAGAAGGGTCGTTATACCCTAGCTCGATGGATACCTGCTCTATAGAGACAGAATGTATGTCGAGTAATTCGATGGCTTTTTCCCGCCTAGCTTCATCAATCGTATGTTGATAGCTAGTATTCAACTGCGCTAACTGACGATTAATGGTTCTAGGGCTGCTATTGAGTGCCTTTGCCATAACCGGAAGGGTTGGGAATGCCTGCATTTTCTCTAGTCGGTAACGAATTTGTGTGACTAAATCTTGGCCATGGTCCAGTTGTGCCAACAGTTTCTCGCACTCAGTTTCTGCCAGCCCTCGGGATATCGCATTGGCTGTTGAAACAGGGGACTCCAATAAAAACTCTGGAAAGCAAACTTGGTTATAAGGCTGATTGAATAATACTGGGACGCCAAATAATTGTTCGTACTCCGACGGATTGCCCTGTGGCGGGTAGGCTAATTTAATCACCGCGGAGAATTCTTCTTGCTGGCCCATGAGAAATCGAGCGACAGCGATAAAGCTAGAAATGATGTTTTCGACCACAAAAGGAAACGTATTCGGCATAGAAGCAAGGCGGTTAACCTGAATAATCGCACTATCGTCTTCTTTATGGAATCGTATGTCGGCAAGTAAGGTTCTGGTGCGGGCATAACGAATGGCTAAAGAAAGCGCTTGTCCTAAATTATCGGCGGCCATCGCGGCAAAGCCAACGAAGCCATGGCTGGAAATATTAAGTCTTTGGCCGTGTTTGATCCCTAGTAATGGGTCTTGACTAAGAAATATGGCATTTTCAACAATCTGTTGATACTGCATGGGGGAAATACGGCTATTGTTTTGAAAATCCTCTTCGCGTAATTGGCTTTGGTTTAGAATTCTCTCGATACTAAATCCTTGTCCTTTTAACAATATAATCAACTGAGTTAAATAATCAGTAGTCAAAAAAGCTTTGTGATGCGAAGATGTGGGATTCATAAAATCATACTGTGGCGTAATATGACGGAAATCGTGTCATGAAAAGCGCTTCAATTCAAGTGAATTTTCAGTCATAGTAGATAACGAATATTAATATTAATAATAAATACAATTCTAAATCAGCGTTCTAAATCAGCACTTTAACTCAGATGTTAGATTATTTTTTTGAACTTAAATGCGCTGCGAAACTCTGATTTTTATATTTAGCCAATACTGCTAGGGGATAATAATGGAAGCTTCATTCTGGGACGGAAAGCGTGCACCGGGTGTTAAGGACGCTATCGATTTATCAACGTATGACTCGGTTGTTGATGTCATAGAAAACTCTTTTAAACGTTATGCAGATCGTCCTGCATTTACCAGCATTGGTTATACGCTGACTTATCGTCAAATTGACGAATACAGTGCAGCATTTGCTAGCTATCTTCAAAATCACACGACGTTAAAGCCGGGTGATTCAATCGCCATTCAAATGCCAAACATCCTGCAATACCCTATTGCGATGTATGGCGCATTACGTGCGGGTTTACGAGTGGTGAATACTAACCCGCTGTATACCGAACGTGAAATGCTGCATCAATTTAACGACTCCGGTGCTAAAGCGCTGCTTTGCATGGACGTATTTGCCAAGTCTGTGCAGGGTGTTAAAGATCAAACCGGTATTAAGCACATCATCGTTACCAGCTTGGCTGATATGTTGCCTGGTTTTAAGCGAGTATTGATTAACGCAGCGGCGAAGCACATCAAAAAGATGGTGCCAGCTTATAGTCTGCCGGAAGCGGTTTCTTTCCGTAAGTGTTTGAAGCTAGGCAAAGGCCAAGACTTCCAGCCAACTCACATGAAGAATCCTAACGATACTATCGTACTGCAATATACCGGTGGTACTACCGGTGTAGCTAAAGGCGCTGAATTAACCAATCGTAATCTAGTCGCTAACATGCTGCAATCTGCTGCTGCGCTGGGTCAGACGACTGCAGATGGCACACCGATGAAGGGGGAAAATCAGGCGATTATCGTTGCGCCTTTACCGCTTTATCATATCTATTCTTTCACGGTTCACTTGATGGCCTTGTTTGAACTAGGTGATCACAGTGTTTTGATTGCTAACCCCCGTGATACTGAAACGTTTATTCGCTTTATGAAGCCTTGGAAATTAACCGGTGTGGTGGGTTTAAATACCTTGTTTGTATCGCTAATGGCAAGTCCTCGCTTTAAGGAACTTGATTTCAGCGAAATGAAGTTAACCCTTTCGGGTGGTACCGCATTGCCAGATGCTACGGCTAAGCGTTGGAAAGAAATTACCGGTACCGGTGTTTCTGAAGCGTACGGTTTAACTGAATGCTCACCCGCGGTAACGATGAACCCAGCCAATGGTTTAGAGCGTATAGGTACGGTTGGCCAAGCTATGCCAGGCACTGCACTTATGTGTATTGATGATAACGGTGACGAAGTGGCTGTTGGTGAACGTGGGGAGCTGTGTGTTAAAGGTCCTCAGGTGATGAAAGGTTATTGGAATCGCCCGGAAGCAACTCGTGATACGTTTACTCCAGATGGTGAATGGTTACGTACCGGTGATGTTGCGGTTATCGACGAAGAGGGTTTCGTTAAGATCGTAGATCGTATTAAAGATTTGATCTTGGTATCAGGCTTCAACGTTTATCCAAACGAAATTGAAGATGTTGTTGCCGGTCACCCAGGTGTTGAAAACTGTGCAGTGATTGGTATACCAGATGAGAAGACGGGTGAAGCCGTTAAGCTTTATATCGTTGCCTCTGATTCAAACCTTACAGCAGCAGAAATCAAAGCTTATTGCAAAGATAAGTTAACCGGTTATAAATTGCCACGTCAGATTGACTTCCGCGATGAATTGCCAATGACGCCCGTAGGTAAGATCTTACGTCGTGAATTAAAAGACGAAGAAAAAGCTAAGCGCGAAGCAAGTGTTGCTTAACTTCTAGTATTAAAGAAGACTGTAAAAAGAACCCAACTCAGAAATGAGTTGGGTTTTTTTATGTCTAATTGTTTGATACCTCACGTTGAAGTTCGTCATGTAGTCGCTGATAGCGACGTTCAAAATCAGGCCAAGTATTAACAATATCGCTATGAAATTCTTTTTGGATGTCTGTTTCCATCTCTACGCATGCACTATAAAGATCGGTAGCACATATGTTGGCGGTTACGCCTTTAATTGTATGTATAACTTCGTTAAGCGCAGTGATCTCTTTGTGTTTGATATGCCGTTCAAGCGCGCTAATTAATTCAGGCATGTCCTGTAGAAATGACTGCAGTATTTTAGTAATAAAATCTTCATTATTTAATAGTCGTTGCTCCAGTTCAGATCGATTCCATATCGATAATTGATTACTATCCGGACTGTTATTTTTACTAGGAAGCCATGTTGCTAAACAGTTCGCTAATAATTCTTCTTCAATGGGTTTCGGTAAGTAATCATTCATGCCCGCGTTAATACATTTTTCTCGATCACCTTGCATGGCGTTCGCCGTCATCGCGACAATGGGAATTTCTCGATAGCTATCACCAGCATCACCTTTACGAATGTTTCGAGTTGCGGTAAAACCATCCATTATCGGCATCTGACAATCCATTATTATCAATGAATAATATTTATCCCCCGCATGTTTTAGTCTGCTAATCGCTTCTTGGCCATTGCCTGAAACATCGGTATTAAATCCTAGGCTTTTTAATATACTCACCGCAACTAATTGATTGATCTCATTGTCTTCGACCAATAGCAGGTGCTGGTTTGTATAATTTTCTAATTTCTTATTAGGTATCTCAGTATCACTATTTACATTTGATGCTAGCTCACTGGAATTCATTTTTAGGGTGAAACTAAATTGGCTACCTTTACCAATGTTACTGCTTACCTCGACATCTCCACCCATGAGCTGGCAGAGCTGTTTTACTATCGATAAGCCAAGTCCTGTGCCACCGTATTCTCGTGTGGTGGAGGAATCNGCTTGAGTAAAAGAATCGAATAACTGATTAAGTTTGTTGCTGGCAATACCAATGCCGGTATCACGAATGTCGCAATGCAATTCTAGGTTTTCCATGTCATCAATGTCATGTTCACTGTTAGTCTCTTTAATCGCACATAGAGTGGCGCTAATAACAATTTCACCGTGCGAAGTAAATTTAATCGCATTGCCTAGTAGATTAGTAATGATCTGTCGTATGCGATTAGGGTCACCTTTAACAGCTTGGTCTTTTAAATTTTCAATATTTACAATTATTTTTACGTCTGCGCTTTGAATTTTATGAGACATAGAAGATGCTAAGTCGGTAAATAAACGATGAAGATCAAAATCAATTGTTTCTATATCGAGTTTACCGGCCTCTATTTTTGAAACATCTAAAATATCATTGATCAAAGAAAGTAGTGAATCCGCACTCGATTTCGCTGCTTGTACATAGCTCTCCTGCGTATCGTTCAGTGGCTCTTTTTTTAGTAGCTGCAGCATACCAATGACCCCATTCATTGGAGTGCGTATTTCATGACTCATACTGGCTAGAAATTGGCTTTTAGCCTTGTTAGCATCTTGCGCTTTGATCAATGCTTGTTCTAATAATTGTTGGCGAGCATTCAATTTTTCAGCAAGCTGATCAAATGTTTGGCCAATTAATCCCAGTTCATGTTCAGGTGTGAAACCTGTACTTTCATATCGTTTCAGACTATGCGATGTCATAACCTCGACAATACGCTGGCTGGGTTTTAGTACCAAATTATTCATTAAGTAATAAATTGAGATGAATGCAATGAGTCCGATACTAATGAAGAGTGCGGTTACCCATGCAGCCCCTATGAGGGCTTCAGTTCTAGCTTGTGCGGTGTGTAGACTGATTAATAGTAATGATGGCTCAGGGTTGAGAACATTAGCTTGGGGCAGGGCTGCAACATAAATTAAGGAGACGACTTTATAGACATTATTATTATGGGGGTCGACAGCACCAGTACTCAGTCCGGTATTTTTTGCCTGTTCGACCACGCTTTTTAATTGCTCTAACTTACTTCTATGGGTGCCGATATCAAAGCTGTCACCGCGAAAGATGGGTTGGTAATCTGGGGTGAGTAGCATGATGCTATCGATACTGGGTTCGCTAGCCATAGACTGTACTGCACGTTGGAAATCGGCAAGTGAAGAGCTGGTCTCTGCTGAAATAATTAACGCCGTTGAAAGTAAGTGCCCACGTTGTTGTAATTCTTTCTGGAATGCCGTGCTTTCAAGCCAATACACTCCCGCTATTCCTGCCAGTGCCGCGAGGGCGGACAAAACCAGCAGGGGTTGTAATAGGCGCAGGCGCAGTGATCGAAATGATTTCTTCTTCATGGCAGAGGCCAATTTATTTTATCGCCACATCAGTGAAGCATTCGATACCACATACGGACTTTTTAATGACTCCTATGGATGCTAAGGCTTTGTGGGTAGACCCTAAGAGCTCAAGTAACTTCCCTTCTCGCAGGTAAGTCGCTTGTTCTTGCTGGCTAATAATTTTTAAACCACTGAGCGCATCGATAAATTCTGCAGGGGTTAAACCTTCACGCTTGGCCATACGGGCAATGGCATCCTCGTGATTAGTGCTTTGATATTGTATTGCCCGCTCAAATGCGCGAGCAACTTTGGCCAAATCCTCTGCGCGCTCGGTGACGATTGAGCGACGAGTAAAAATGATATCGATAATATCCCCAGGGGTCTGGCTGGTATCAAACAGGCGGATAATATTAGGATTTGCCAATGCTTTGGTCGCAAAAGGAGGGTAGGTTTGTGCCGCGTCAATTTCACCAGCCAATAGCGCCTTAATGTTATTGGGCTGTGGTAATGATACGAGAATTACATCATCAAAACTTAATTGCGCCGAGGCGAGTGCGCTAGCGGCGGTAAGCACATCGACAGAGCCCGCCTCTAAGCCAATTCTTTTACCCTTTAATGCGGCTACATTGGCAATATCCTTGTGTGCCAATAGCATATCGCCACCATTGGAAAAATCAGCCACTAAAAAGGCAACGGGGTTAATGCCTGCTATTTCGCGGACGCTATAAAGCTCCATGAGGGTTCCCGCCATGATATCAATATGGCCTTTTTCAAATGCTCGGCGGCCATCCGCTAGGGTTTGAAAGGGAATAAGTTTTACTTTTAAGCCTTGGTCTTGGTAATAGCCCATTTGCTCGGCCAGAGTTAAATATTCGTAGCCGGGCCAAGCGTTGATGCCAATACGCAGTGCAGGCTGAGAGCTTTTTGAACAACTGGCTAAAATGAGACTAAGAATAATCAGAGAGCAAAGCTGAATAGGCCGCATGTTGGTATCTTCCTTGAATTGAGTGGCTAATTAGTCACTAAATAATAGTAAAGGAATGGCGTGTCGTCCATGTGGCCTGGTATACGATAGAAATAACTTTGTTTGAGGGGGCAGAGTTTGAAGGTGCAGAACGACTCAGAGCTGAGCCGTTCTCGGGGCTGTAGATATAGCTGTATATATGGGTGCAGCTATAAACTAGCCAGCGCCGTACAAAGAATCTTGCATGTGCAAACACGCATAAGCCGTAACAAAAGCAGGTTCTTGGAACTGCTTGAGCTTAGTCTGCTTATATTCCATCAAGATGGGTGTATGTTTTAGTTGTTCTTTAATGCGGCTGCCCGCTACAAGTTCAACATCAATACCTTCAATCAGCTGAATCGCTGTTTCTAGCTTAAAGCCTACGGCGCCGCCTGCGAATTTACCTTTCATCGGGCGCTCACGAATCACAACCTTTTCGACCTTGTAGTCGGTCACTAGTTGTAAAATCTGACGCTGGAACCAGCGCATGTTCTCGGTATTTTGAGTATCAGTGATGGTGATTTTACGTTGGCGAACTTCAGGGATGTCTAATAAACCCATGTTTTTAGACATAATGCAGAAGATGGCGTCATCGCCTTTTAATTCTACGGCACAAATACGCATAGGGGAGGTTCCACTTAAATATGAGGGGTAGTAAATAATTGGCGCTATTATACGCTTTTTTACTCGCCGCTGTATTGCTGTTTATCGGAGCCTCAAGCATGATGGCGGCTATATTTTATAGATTGTACCTATATAGGCAGCAAGACAGTTATGACATGGTTAAAGACCCAGTTTGATGTGGTGAGCTTCATCGTATTAGCGGCAATATTCTTGATTTGGCCTGAAATTGACCTTTGGATTAGTGGTTTATTCTATAACCCGGAACAAGGCTTTATCTATCGCTATAATGCTGTGGTGCTATCGGTATACGAGTTATTTCGCCATGTGCCTAAGTTTTTATTACCGCTGTTATTAATCATGACGGGCTTAAGCTTCATCAAAGGGCGATTTGGCTTGGGCACCGATCAGCGTAAGCCTTGGGTCTTTTTAACCTTGGCTTTATTGATAGGCCCAGGAATATTGGTTCATTTAGTGGCGAAAGAAAACTGGGATAGACCGCGCCCGCGTTCAGTCCAAGAATTTGGTGGCCATAAAGACTTTATTCCTGCCTTTATCCCCGCCGCCATGATCAAAGATCAACCCGGCAATAACAAATCCTTTCTTAGTGGGCATGGGGCTATGGGATTTTATATGATGGTATTGGCGTGGGTATTTCGCCGTCGTAGCTGGTTCTATGCGGGTTTAGCGGTGGGCGCTGTGGTGAGTTTTGGCCGCGTGCTTCAAGGGGGGCACTTTGCCAGTGACCTTATCTTTGCTGGCTACCTCTGTTATTTCAGTTATCGCTTATTATCGTATTGGGTATTGGGATATAGCCGTATCTTGCCAGTTGCGGGAGAAAAGACATGATCAGCCCAATTGAGTACATCAATAAACCTGCTGATCTGGTTGAAAGCCAGCGTTTATTTCATGGTCGTGGTCATGCATACCCAGGGCTTGAACATGTAAACATCGATTGGATCGCCCCTGCGATTATCGTCACCCTGTATTCAGAAGTAGAGCGAGATTGGTTAGAAGCCGTTTGTAATGAACTGCAGGTCTTACTTCCTGAATGTGAAAACCTACAAGTACAATATCGTTGTCGCCCAAGAGCACCTTTTGAACTTATGTTTGGCGATGAGGTCAATCAGTTAATTGCAGTCGAAAATGGCCTTAAATACACGATCAGCTTGGGCCGTGCGCAAAATACCGGTTTGTTCTTAGATATAGCGAATGGTCGCTCGTGGGTTAAAGAGAATAGCGAAGGGAAAAACGTACTTAATTTATTTTCTTATACTTGCGGCTTCTCGGTCGCCGCCATAGCGGGTGGTGCGCAGCGGGTGGTGAATATCGATATGGCGAAAGGGGCCCTCTCTACCGGCCGTGATAATCATCGATTAAATGGTCATGATATGACTCGGGTGATCTTTCAAGGTATTGATATCTTTAAATCTTGGAGCCGGATTAAAAAGTATGGACCGTATGACTTATTAATTTCTGATCCGCCTAGCTTTCAAAAAGGCAGTGTGGATATTCAGCGTGATTATTACAAAATTATGAGCCGTATCCCCCAGTTGGTAAAACCAGGGGGAATGTTGATGATGTGTTTAAACTCACCGAATTTAGATGATGATTTTCTTAAGCAGCAAATGGCAGAACATTGCCCAGATTGTCAGCTGGTGGGGAAGGTTGAAAACCCTGAAGTCTTTAAAGAAGCGCAGCAGGGGAAAGGCTTGAAAGTCTACTTGTATCAGTATTTATAGCGCTGCATCACATTTTTAAGACTAGGTATAAAAGCTGAGAGAGTTAGCGGGTGTTCGGGTAAAACCATGCTATATTTAACATTCAAAGTATAAGCTTTATAATTGTTCAGTATATAGGCAGGATACATGCAGCGTGTAACGAAAGAAGAATATCCGTTAGATTCTCTACAGCGTATTTTAAACGGCGTAACCTTCTTTAAAGAATTGATTCAGAACGATGAATCTCAATTTGAGGTTTTAATGAGCATTGCTCAAATCGTTACCGCTGAACCAAATGAAACCATTATTCAAAAAGGAGATTACAGTAATAGCCTGTATTTTCTTTTGCGTGGCCAGTTATCTGTTTTTGTAACCGATGATAAAGCTGAGGAGCAGGTATTAAATGAAATTAATGCCGGTGAAGTTTTTGGTGTGATGTCTATGCTATTAACTCAACCGAGATCGGCTTCGGTTAAGGCCACCACTAAACCTGTGTTACTGGCGGGTATCGATTTTAAACACTTCAGTGATATTCAAGATTTTACTTTATTCAGCTTAGAAACGAAGCTCACATTTTATCGCATGGTGGCGAACAACTTGCGTTGGATGTTAGAGCGAAAAAAGATGGAAAACCCTCAACACCCATTAGTCAGTAACTTGTATAAAATCCCTCTTTTTAGCGGTCAAAAAGGTGGCCAAGACGAGTTGAATGCTTTGTTTAAACAAGCTAGCTTGCTGGCTAAGTTGGTTAGCGAGTGGAATGACTCTATA
>JAESQF010000106.1 GCA_016765295.1 Oleispira sp. | reverse complement strand
TGGGCAATCTTTTAGCGTGGTCGCTGGATCGTTATCACAAGTAGGCGTTGGAATTACTGGGCAATCTTTTAGCGTGGTCGTTGGATCGTTATCACAAGTAGGCTCTGGAATTACAGGACAATCTTTCAGCGCAGTCGCTGGATCGTTATCGCAAGTTGGCTGTGGAATTACAGGGCAATCTTTTAGCGCAGTTGCTGGATCGTTATCGCAAGTTGGCTTTGGATCTGTTGGCTTTGGATCTGTTGGCTTTGGAAAGATCTGAGGAATGTCGTCGAACTTCAATTCTTCTGCAAGGTTTGGATACGCTACGGCTACTTCGGTATAGATGCGATTTTTCTGTGCTTGTAATACCGGTAAGCGAGTATTGTTATTTACGTCAAATACCCACAGGCCATAACGAGCATCGATACCGTCTAAAGAATCTTGGCTATCACAGCCGCGAGAAATACCACCGTCGTTTTTAACACACTGTGACCAACTAACTAACATACGACTTGTGCCATCGCGATAAGGCCAGTAAGCACTGTACCAACCATTTACCGCGACATCGTTAGCACCTGAAACAAGTTTTGATGCCGATAATGGTTTGGCTACTAGGTACTCAAAGATTGCATTTTGCTCTGCCGCGGTTTCTTCATTAGTTTCTACAATTGATTTTATAACCGCAGGACCTTGCAGCTGAACAATATCGCCACCTTGCATCGGGTGAGCTGGATTTTTTGCTAACGCTAGAATGCGGCCATCTGATCCCTGCATCACATCGTAGTACGATAAGTCATCGACGCCTTTGAATGCGGCGCTGATGCCTTCTTGGTCAACCCCTTTTTCTAGGGTGACTGAGTTAATGCCTTTGTTTGGAAGATTTAATAAAGAAATTTGGGTGCTGGTATTACTGGTAAGTGGCTGAGTAATTTCGATGATGTTACTGCCATCAAGTTCCATTGCGTATAAACCGACCTCGTTATTCAAGCCACGATCCGAGCTGAATAAAATTAAGTCGCCGCTGAAAATACCATGAGTATCGTTACCCAGATTGGCAATTTCATCGTCACTGATAATGCGTTGCAGTTGTTTGTTTTTAAAATGGTATTGATAAAGGTTCCAGCTACTGCTGTCTTGTAAATTGTGAGCACTGAATAATAATGTTTCACCATCTTGGGAAATGGTTAGGTTTTGAACGTCGTACTGTTCGGCAAATGCATCAGCAGCAATACTCTCACTAAAAGTATTAAGGATTTCTATTTCTGCGGCTGAAGATGAAATCGCATCGCGAACCATTAACTTTTTGTTGGCTGGGTTATTGATGTCCGCTACAACATAAGCAAAGGCGGTATTTTCAGCAATCGCTTGTTCTTGTTGTTCGCTATTATCAACTGAAAGTTCGTCACCACAACCGCTAAGTAAAACAGCGATAGCAATAAGTGCTGCTCGCGGTAGGTAAATTAAATATTTGTTCATGACGATTTTCCCAAGATTTATTACTTGGGTATTATGTTACGGATTGAAGTTTAATGATGCTGGCATAGTTACAAACTGTGATAGGCGTCATACTTAAAACTGACCAACGGTTAAAAAGCCGCCAATCCCCTGTCACAGTGGTTTTTAGCGACTCTTTTATTTGCTGAATGAGTGTTTTATTACGACGGTTTTCATATATAGAGATACATAAAGCATGCACAAAAAACGCACAGAAAGTGCGTTTTAAGAGGGTAGAAAACTAAAGGTATATTGTACTAAAGTTGGCAGATGATCAGCACTGCCAAAATTAATCCCACTGATCTTCTTCAACATTTTCATTTCTAAATCGGCTTCATTTAATTCACTGCTAACCAATTTTAATTTACTGATTTCGCCACTAGGCAAGATAATAAATTCAAAAATAAAGCGTCCATTAAGCTCCGGGGTTTGACGTAACGCTTTGGTATACAGTGCGTATACAGAACCTTTATAGCGCTCTAATGTGCGACGTATGCTTTGCATATCACGACGACTGTCTTGCTGAGGGTCGTAGTGATATTGCTCTTCCGTCGGTAATTCTATTGCCACATCCGGACTGCCGATAGTGCCCGATTGATGCTCCAGCAATTGCCCACCTTTAGCATTAATCGTCACATCCGATGCAGATAAGCCAGTACTGCTACTGGTGGCGTTCTTTTGCCCCAATAGCGAGCGACTGCTTTTTTGCACCTTACCCGCATCTGCCACAAAAACGTTTTTCTTTTGCAGTTTAGGTGCGCTCGCCGCACTGCTTAAGGCGCTAAGCTGTTGCGATAGTGCCGCTAGACTTGCAGCACCACTTGTTGGTTTTACTTTCGTTTGATCTTTTGTTTTTTTAGGTGCTTTCGGTTTTTGTTTTGGCTGCACTTCCGGCGGAGCTTCTTCTGGCGCGCGTACGATTTCTTCTGGTGGATCAAGAGCCAGCTGAGTTACGACTTTTTTAATGACCTCAGGAGGGCTGCTAAAATCTGGCAGCAGTGGCATCACGAATAATAAAACCATCAGCGGTATGACAATAGCTTTGCTGAGCTTTTTAAAATGCTCAAATTGCTCTTCGTTTTCATGCCATGGTAATACAATATCGAGAGCAAGGTGATTTAACGCCGGGCGGCTATTTATTGCACTATCATTCATAGAGAGGCTAGTCATTACGATGCACCTCTACTACGCCAGAAACAACCTGATTAACCGCTAACGCGATATCACGGTAATTTTCTTTGGAGCAACTGGCCATGACACTGCGCAAAATCTCATAAGGCACCTGCTGATCGCCTAAAATAGTTACTGAGCGGCCATTTTTCTTTTCAAACTCGTTCATCTCGCCTTGTTCTTCGCTGTACTTTTTAAGCATTTCAGTAATTTCAGTGACGACCTTACCATCGGCTTTTTGTACGTCTTCTAGGCTAACAATCTCAACATCACCCACACTGATAAACTCAGTGCCGACGGTAATGAGCAGTTCGTTGGTGAAAGAACTATTAGCGGAAGAATCAGGCAAGGTAATGAACTTTGCACTTTTAATTTCTTCGCTTTCCCCTGAGTTCATCAATAGAAAAAATACCAAGATGGTAAAAATATCCATTAAAGAAACTAGGTTAAGTCCTGCGGTTTTTTTGGCCGTAGGACGTCTGTATAAACCTGCGCTTTGTAATGCCATTGTTTATCCTACTTCTTACCGTCTTTATTGATATCACCTAGAGAGATTCGTGGAAACAACTCCACCTCCGCTACGCTTGCAACAACAACGGTATGATATGACTTCACCGTGTCCATGGTATTCAGCAAGGTTTGATATTCCAGATCTTTGGTTAATAAAATTAACGCATCTGTTTTATCGACTACCTTCTTTTTTACTTCGCGCATGACCAGAGATAACGTTTGAAAATCTTGTTTACCATCTTCTAATAACGGAATGTCTTTCACTAGGGAGCCGGCGGGGAAATACACCTGCATACCGGTTTTTCGTACCATCACTTCTAGTTGTGATTGATCCAGTGATGAATTGCCAGGACCGCCGCCGAGTTCAGGAAGATTAATTTCCATCACGCTGATCTTGGTAAAGGTCATACTCATTAGCAATACCGGAACCAATACGATCATCAGGTTCATAAAACTGGTGACGTCGATATCCGCATCATCGGTATTTTGGCGCTTTATTTTGAATCCCATAATAAATACTTCGCTACTAAGGCTGTTAAACCTGGTTTTCTGTGAGCTGGCTTTCTTGCAGCTTACTTTCTTTAAACTGATTGTCTTTATATTTACTATCTATGCGCTTATTTTCTTGCAGCTTAAATTCTTGCAGGTTTTCTTTTGGGATACCGGCTTGTATTGCACGATTTAGAGTCATTACGTTTAAAAATTTAATTCCAGCCATTTCAATGCCGCCAATAATTTTATTGGTTTTATTGGTTAAAATTGCATGGGCAATCAATAATGGAATCGCGGCGATCAAACCAAAGGCCGTGGTATTCATCGCTACCGAGATCGATAACGATAACAATCTAGCCTTGTCGGCTGGGTCGGCATTAGCCACCGCAGTAAAGGCGGCGATCAAACCAATAATGGTACCTAACAGCCCTAATAAGGTCGCGACGTTGGCTAAAACTGCTAGATAGCCGGTGCGCTCTTCTAACCGTGGTACAGATTCCATCATGCCTTCACTCATCGCTTGCTCTACATCTGAGCGTTGCTGGGTGACTTTCATCATATCAAGGCCACAGCCAATCATACGAGAAACTGGAGCAATATTATCGCGGGTAAACAAGGTCATTTTTTCGTGATCATCGGTGCGCAATAGCGGTAGAAAATCATCAAATGCTTTTAAGTTTTGTGCGCGCTGTCTGTTCAGAAAAATCCAGCGTTCGATGGTGATTGCAATACCAATAGCAAAGACAAACGCAATGGGATAAAGAAACAAACCACCTTCTTGGAAGAACTTAACGATCGCTGCAAAAAATTCCATAACTCAAACCTTCTATTTCTGTACGTGTTCTAAATTTAATTCGTTGTATATGCGCATTGAACGCAGCATCACGTCACGATCGACGGCATCGATGCTTTTTTCATACTTGTCTTCTTCTTTGCGGTAAAGTTTGTCGTTACCCCCCGGGCCTTGCCAAGGAACAAAGTAACTCACTGCAGGTTGTTCTTTATCACCAACGAAATTACTTTGTAATTTTATCGGCTCTTCTGCCTGACTAAGGCTACTGAAGACGAATATTAGCGAGGCAACGAATAGCAGATGCTTAATCATCTTAAGCCTCTTCTGCTAATGCTTGTTCGTTTAGCTGCTTTCGCCATTGCTGGCTTTCTTCATCGCCACCGGATAACAGGATGTAAGCATCTAAATGCTGCTTAGCTTTATCGGTTTGGTTGAGATAGATATCAAATAATATGCTGAGGTTGTAATGCGCCTCAGGAAAGTCTGGCCACAAGGCAAGCGCCTTAGCGAGTGTATTCTGGGCATGGTGATACTGGCCCTGCAAACGCTGTACTTGGGCTAACGCGGTGTAACCGTTAATGTTCTTTGGATTTACAATTAAGCCTTGCTGATAGTTTTTCTTAGCTTGAGGGTAATCTTTTTCGGCGAGGGCAATATCCCCTAACATCATCCAAGGTCCCGATAGTTCTTTGTCATTTTTGATGATGACATTGAGCTTCTGCTTGGCCGTTTTTGCATCGCTATTACGCCATGCGGTTTTGGCTTCAATAAAGAGCAATACCGAACCTCTATCAACTTGCGCTTTCTGCGCTAGATAAGGATTCTGTTTTTCCTGATAAGGAATTAGCTGATTTTTTTCATCGTAGGTTTGTACCGGCAAATATTGCTCGGTTGCTACCAGATCAACTTTTTCTTCTGTGTTTTGCAGTTGAAACGTCTGTTTTGTAGCGCAGGCGCTGACTAATGCTGCCGCGACAACCAGGCTGCTGAGTTTAAAGAATTTCATCACCATACCTCGCTACGGCTTCTGTTTTGTTAAAACGCTGGGGGGATAAACGTCGCATCGCATTGAAGCTATTTTCGATCCAGGAGTTAAAATGCCCCTGCCACCCTAATTCAATATTATTATGATGGATTTTTTGCGCCAATTCCGTGAACGGTGCGGCTTGTTGAGAAAATATTTGCTTGTATAAGACTTTTTCTTCTGCGCTGGCCGTTTTTGGAATCGGCGCCGCTAATAATTCTTGGCTGAATTTCTCGTATAGATCGGCCATTTTAACATTAGCCATGCTGACGAATTCAAGCATGCCGTAATCGGCGGCCATGGTATAACGCTCTTTCGCGTCGATTAGATAGCCGTTTTTACGAGCGATGCTTTTATCGATAGGAGCTCGTAAGCTGCGACGGTAAAATTCCCAAGCAAAATAATCACCGTATTTGGCATTCGCCCAAGCGCCTAACCATTGGCTACGCTCTGTACGCTCATCACCGCTATTGGCATCCCCAGCGACCACTCGGCGCAACCAAAATAGCTGACGAGTATGGTCTTTTTGCTTTTCATAGAGACTGGCTAGGTGGAAGCGCGCCTCCATGCGGTTATCAAATGGCTTTTCATATTGGTGTGCGTAATCGCGATAGTATTTAATTGCTTGATCAATCTTGTCGGTTTTCTCCGCTAAACCTGCGGCAATGAATAGCGCTTCTTGGCGTACTTCTGCGTTTGGATCATTTTTCATTAGATACTGATAAGCGACGAGCGCTTGTGGCCAGTCTTTTTTGCTCTCATAAGCGAAAGCAATTTTACGCGGGAACTCACTTGCGAGCTTATGCTTAGGGTATTTCGCCTTTAAGTCCTTTAGCTCAACTAAGGCGCTATCCCACTGTTTCGCCCCGAGCATTAAGGAGCTGGCATCGTACTGGGCGATTATGCGAATGTTGGTATTCGGCGCTAGCTGCTTAATACTCAGCAAGGTGGTGATCGCTTTTTCAGTGCGCTCTTCCTTAGTCAGCTTCAATTCTTGATCTTGCTGCCAAACTTCTGCCTGTTTATACGTTGCCGCGGCTAGCTGCTGGCTAATTTCTTTATACTCTGCGGTGTTCTTTTTGGTCAGCTTACGCTGAGCAATATAGTTGCTTTGCGCGAGCTGATAGCGGCCCTTTTTATAATACGATTGAGCGATAATGCCATAAGCCGTTTTCTTCAGCTGTTGGTTTTTCTGCCCCGCTTTATTTACTAACTCGGTTGCAATATTGATGGCTTGATCGTATTGATTCAAAGCAAACAGCGTTTGTGAGGCATTTGTTAACACGGATACTGAGCGCTCATCGTTATGATAGGTGCTGGCAAATTTTAATAAACTGGTCAGCGTTTCTTTGCGCCATGCTTTAATTTCTGGCTTCTCATTGCCTTCTGCTATGTCTTTGTCTAAACCAGCCGTCAGAGTATTTAGGTGCTTTTGATGGGCGACAATATTGGCATAAGCCGCTTTATTGGCGAGTTTATAACCACTCTTTTGGTTATAGCCACTCTTGTCTCCGTAGCCAACAATTTCATAATCGTGGGCCGCTAAGGCGAACTGAGTATTTTCAAAGTGTGCTTCGGCTTTCTTAAAGCGTATTTCTTCACTGTCTTTTTGATCATTAAAATACGTTAAGTATAAAGCATAGAACTGCGTCGCTTGGCTGAGCGATTTTTCTCCTAACTCAAACAAGTGCTCTTCTTTTGGTTGTTGCTTAGATCGTGAATTGGCCTTAATCAAGGCTTGTTGGCCGAGGTTATGATAATGACTCGCCAGTTCGATATAATAACCTTGCAGCTGCTTGAGTATTTTTTCTTGCTGATTTTTGTGCTGTTTGAAATAGCGAGAACTAGGGCCATATAGCGCGCTATAGCTTTCTTTCTCATCCAATACCAATTTCGGAAAAACACCTTTCACATAGACTTGAATCAGGTCTTGGTGAAACTGATTACTATGGGAGCTATTGGGATAGCGTTTGATGTATTGCGCATACGTTGTGGCACTGTCGCTATAAAGGGATTTTTCTAGATAGAACTGAGCCAGCTCACGGTACAACTGCCAGACATAGGTTTTGTTTTCTAATAGCGCGATGTCTTGAATCGCTTCGCCACCGCCAAGATTAATTAACGCTAAGCTCATGCTGTGCAGAGTATCGTTAACCAAAGATTTCTCAATATTATTTAATTTACCCGCTTTGCCTTTACCCATTAAAAGCTGGTCTAGTACGAGGGCAAAATGATGCAGTGATTTCTGATAGATACCTTGTTTATAAAAAGACCAGGCTAGCATGTAGTGGGCGTTGTTATTTAGCTTTGCCTGCTGACGCTGGGTCGTTTGATAATAGGCCTGCTCAGCCTTGTGATAATGGGCACTATTAAAGTAGATATCACCAATGCGAAAATAAACCTCTCCCATATTGGGATAATACGGATGACGATCAACCAGGCGCTCTAGCATTTTTAGTGCATTTTTAGTTTGCCCTTCCATATCATAGGCTTTGGCCAGCTGATAAAGTACTTCGACATTGTCTGGGCTATTTGGGTATTTTTCTAAAATATCGCGATAACTGGCAATAGCATTACGATAATAGCCGTCTCTTGGGGCGCTATTTACATTGCTTTGCTGGTCATCCCCTTCCAGCATGTGTACACCTGAGATGCGACGTTCGATTTGCTCTTTAATATAATCGTCATCGACTAACTCCAGCAGCTCTTGGTATTGATCACGCACTTGCTGATGATCGAGTTTATCGATTTGCGCTTCGCTAATCTCGCTTAAATCAGCCTGCTGTAGACCACCAATAGTGCCTTGGGACGTACAAGAAAGCGTCGCGCTTAACGCCGCCAAGGTAATAATCACCTGCGCGCTTTTTAACTGCTTTAAATGCTTAGTCATGCTCATCGTGGACCCGCCTTCTTTAACGCATCTTCTTCTATGCTATTGAGCGTTTGATCGTATAAACGCGCTTTACCTAGACGCGCTTGCGCCCAATAATATCTCATTCGTTCTTCATGCTTATCGAGCTCTGCGTTGACAACAATACGCATGACATTTTCGAGTTTCTTAATCATGTTATCGGTCTGCTGCAGCTGCTGCTCAATACGCTGGTGTAACTTGGCCATCCAGCGCAAGGTTTTTTCAGACTCTTGATAAGGCTTTTTAATTTTTTCAATTTTTGCAAAGTTCTTTTCTAAATATTTAAAGTCGGCTTTCATTGAATCAAGTAACGGTGCGAAACGGTCTTGTTCTTTAATACTCAAGGTTTTCGCATGCAAGCCAAGCTCACTGATTTGCACCTCCATCGCCTCTTTTTGTATTCGGCTAGCACTGACAAAATCATGCAGGCTTTCACTGTTCCAGCCTTGATGGCGGTGACTTATGATTAATTGATGCTCTTGCGCTTGGCGTGACCAGTAGTTTAAGTTTTCGCGCAACGCGTAAAGGTCGCGTAATTCCTTTAATACAGTATGGAAAGCATTGGATGACATTAGATCGATTAAAAACGGGGTCAGCTTGTTGTAATCCAAGCTTGGCTCACTGCCATACCAGTCGGTTTCGTCCATCATCGCATCAAGGTTGATTACAAATTCTTCTGGAATGCGCTGACCGGCAATAATGCGACGGGCTGAATCAATGCTTTTAATACCCCCAGCAAAGGCTCTTTCGGCTAATAAGTAGTGTTTAAGTGCAGTACGGGGAGCGCCTTGCTGCTCATAGATATGCGCTAATAGCACTTTCGCTTCTTGTACCTCAGCAATACTGATCGAGCGTCGATCAAGGGCGCTTAGCGCAGGAATGGCAATTTCAAAACGTTCTAGCTTAATCGCCGTCCAACCATANCTGAGCAATGCGCGGTTACTGTAAAGCCCNGTAGTTCNTACAAACTGCAGNTGTAACCANGCCGCTAACAGATCTCCTTGTTCAATGTCGATATGAGCTAATGCTTGCTTTGCACGATCGGCGAGTACTTGAAATTCTTCTTGGTTATGCTCTTTGCCATAATCAATGACTTTCTGAAAGTTGATCTCACTGCGCTTAGTCTCACCGCTGCTTAGCTGCGATGACGCTAGGTTAAAAATCAAATAAGGTTCAAAAACACTGCCTTTCATCACGCCTTTAAGTGCTTGCTCTGCACTATTGAGGTTGTGGTTGCGTATATTGATTAACGTTGCTAAGTAGTTAAATTCATCATGGATATCTTGGGGNATGTCGCCATGAATGTAACCTAGGGTTGTAGCCGCCTTATTTGCTTCACCTTTGTGGTAATACATNTTGGCTAGATAAAACCAGGCTTTATTGCGCACTTCATCGCTGACCTGGCTGCTTTCATTTTCGTTGAGCAGTTTCTGGAAGATGCTTTCGGNTTCGTCGGGCAGNCCATAAGATAAGGTCATGCCGCCGTGTAACAAACTCGCTTCATCAATTTGGTGATTCAGTTCACCACGACTATTGGCCACTTCATAACCAATAAGTGAAGCAAAATAATTTTGTTGATAATAGTCAAAAAGAATCGTGCCGTACTTTAAATCTCGCAGCTTTACTTCATCTTCNGCATTGGCCTGACTGGTAAGCACTAGCGCTGAAAGAATTAAGCTAATAAGTTGAAGAGTTTTACGCATNATAAACCCTTACCACTGCTTGATTGTAAATTTAGCTTCTTGCTTGGCACTATCGTCAATGATGGCCAGTTCTAGATACTGGCTGCCTTGTTTCTTCTGGAATTCCAATTCGGTCGCACGCTTATACGCTCTACCGTTAGGGCCGATACCGGTAAAAAACGCGGTAATAGTATGCTTACCCAAGTTTAAATTGGTGATGTAAAGTCTTTGCACACCACCCCGGGCTAACGCTTGACGCTGCTTATCGCTATAAAGATGACTGGCGACTTGCTTGCCATTGAGCTTTACCTTGATGCTTTCTAAGGTGAAGTATTGGCCAATATCAAGGGAGACAAATAANGATAANTGGGTGCTGGATGGAAAGAGCAANTCNTCTTCCATAAGCTGTAAGTCTTTATTGAGATCGACGACAGATTTCTTAAGACCTTGAATTTCTTTTGATAGCACCTTGACTGAATCAAGGGCGCGCTGGGCATTTTTCTGATCTTCTTGTTCAGAAAAATTAATATTTTGATCGTTCGCCCAGCTATTAAGCGGGGTGAATAATAAGCTTAGAAGGAACAATAGACAGGAGTTAGTTAGCCCGACTTTTTTCATAACCTTCTCCTTTTTCAATAGAGTTATTTAACGACATACTTATACTCGATATAGCTTGGTAAATCGATTGGCCCTACCCTACTAATGTTTATAAAAGCGAAGCTCATCACAATAACTTAACTCTATAGCCAAGTTTTTTACTTATCTTAGGTCTATAATGGCCGCCTCGGATATTTTCTTTCGGGCATTTTTTNCGCCACTTCTTTCGAGATGTTTTATCGGGTATTAGGTTATGTTTCGAGTTTTGTTGCGCAATTATTTGACCTGNTTTTTCTTCGCTCTGTTTTTTGTCTGCAGCCATTCTATTGCTGATGATCTAGCCAAAGAGAGTATCGAGCTNATCGTAATAGACACTTNTTTAGAAATGCACTCCGGCCCCGGTCGCGGCTATCCGATTATTCATACNATGGAACAGGATGAGCCGATTACCGTTTTACGCCGTCGCGGCAGCTGGTATCAGGTCGCTAACCGTCATGNTAAAAGAGGCTGGATTGAGCAAGAAAAATTAGCCCGCACCATTGCCCCAAGTGGTTTACCTGCGGCTTTACCCGATACCCAGCACGGTGATTACCTTGCACAGCAGGGTCGTATTGGTTTTGCTATTGGCCAGCAAGGCGATGCAGAAACAGCGACCTTGATTGCCGGTTTTCGCTTATTCAGCTTTGTCGGTGCCGAGCTTGAAGTGGGCCAGATTTTTGGTACCAGCATTGATGGCAGTAGCTATGGCGCTAACTTATTATTTGAGCCTNTTCAAAGNTGGTCGTTCACCCCTTTTATTAGTACCGGTTTTGGTCGACAAACCTGGAAGCAAAAAGAAAAACTCAATGTGGGTAACTCCAATGAGTTTAATAGCGAGTACACCTTTATCGGTGGCGGCATAAATTATTATATTGGTTATAACTTTGTTGTTCGGGGGGAATACCGACAGGTATCTCTTTCCGGCGATAACGATTCTTTAAGGAATTCCGCATGGCGAATCGGTTTCAGCAGTTTCTTTTAACGGCTTTTTTAAGCACTACTCTCATCACGATTGTCTCTCCTGTTTTGGCAGAAGATGGCGATGTTGATATTAAGCCAATCATTGTGGTGGAGCCTGATAATAAGCAGCGCGAAGCTTATGAAGCTCAGATTGATAGTGAATTTTTTGAGCTGGGTGCTTATGTAGGNATATTGGCTATTGAAGATTTTGGCAGCTCAACCGTATTGGGTTTGAAAGCGTCTTTCCATGCAACTGAAGATTTTTTCTTGCAAGCNAATTATGGNCAAGCAGAAGCGGGCGCTTCAACCGCAGAGTATTATTTTGGTGAGGATGAGATATCCATCATCAAAGACAGAGACTATCGCTATTATAATTTATTGGTTGGTTACAATTTATTTCCTGGGGAGACGTTTGTTACNCANAACTTAACCTTTAATAGCGCTTTCTATTTAGTCGCTGGCGCTGGTAATACAGAATTTGCCGATGATAACCATTTCACNATTACCATTGGCAGTGGTTACCGTGTGATTTTAAAAGACTGGTTAACGGTNAATGTCGATTTTCGTGATCATAGCTTTGAAAATGAACTGGGCCCGAAAACAAAACGTACGCACAATTTAGAATTCAGCACCGGCTTAACTGCTTTCTTTTAGACATGAGTGCTAATTACATGAGTGCTAATTACATGCGTGCTAATTATATGAGAGATAAGTACATGAGTAGATTCAATACATTAAANACGCTGCTGCTAGCAATNGCCNTGNTACCTCTGTCTAGTGCCATNGCCACAGATTTAACCAACNCTGGTGATTTTGATGAGCTNTGCCGCTGCGTTGATCCATTTGATGGTGTGCGTCAGATTCCGGTATTAATTCGTGATTTTAAAGATTCACACCCTGATTTTGAAGGCGGTATCTTTGGTTATGATAAAGGCATCGTAAAAACAACCATCGGCGCGGATGGTCGCCCNGTNTATGCCGGCAGTACTTATACCACCCATGGTAAAGANTCATTTGATCAGTGGTATAAATCCATACCCGGATTAAATATGCCGATTAATAAAACNTTGGCCATGAATGAAGTTGAGCCTGGGTTATATCGCTATACCAATTTCGAATTTTTTCCTATTGATGGTGAAGGCTTTGGTAATCAAGGCTACAGCCATAATTACCACTTCACTTTAGAGACACATTTAAAGTTCTTTTATGTGGAAGGTGGGCAGTTTACGTTTAACGGNGATGATGATTTATGGATATTCATTAATGGAAAATTAGCCATTGATCTTGGTGGTGTTCATGGCCGCGAACAAAAAATGGTTCAGTTGGATACTCTCGCTGAAGAACTGGGTATAGAACCTAANAATACTTATTCGTTTGATTTGTTTTTTGCTGAGCGCCATAGCACGCATTCAGCCTTTCAATTTGAAACCACGTTTGAGTTACAGTGTTTNTAGTCACNTTATAATTTCTATATTGATCCCAGTATGATTTTTAAANCAAATTANTACTGGGATTGTNTTGCACTTTCAATCAGCTTATCCAGCTCCCCACTATTCTGCATGCGCTTCATTTCTGCACTCAATTTATCTGCAACTGCCTTCGAATCTTTATGTAAGAAGTGATACANGGGTACTTCTACAATAGGTCGATCTGCAATATCAACTTTGTTTTCTAGGCCATATTTTTTAATATAAATCCGAGCATCAAGGGCAGGNAATAAAATCACATCGACCCGGCCACTGAGCAAGATACTGAATAAGCTATTGATGCTATTCAGTACTTCACGATCAATATTTTTGGTTAAAATATCNGTAAACTCTACCCCACGAAGAACACCTACCCTCTTATCAAGTAAACCAGATATGCCAACGATTTGCGGTTGCCCTGTGCGCACTAAAGCTATCGCCGTTAAATTACCAATTGAATAAGGTACATGAACCAAGTTTGGATAATTTCTTTCTATCGCTTTTATGCGCAGTAGCTCACCCGCAGTACTGCCTAGNTTTGCTTCGACTAGAGAGCGTTTACCCGGAAAACGAACNAGGGTCATATCGAGCCCAATGCGCTGATAAATATTTGTCATCACNTTAATAGCGGCATCAAGCTGCGGTGTATCATGTTCAAAAGTAGAAATTCTTATCTCTTTTGCCCATGTACTGCAGGAGGCCGCAAATAATAAGCCTAAAAGAGCGGTTTTAACAATGTACATCCATGATCTCACTGTAATCTAGCTATTTGACCAAACGGCAAATTCATTGCCACTGGGGTCGGTAAAGTGAAAGCGACGCCCTCCTGGAAAGGGAAATATNGCTTTTACTATTGAGCCCCCCGCCGCCGAAATTTTTTGCTCCGTCTGCTCTANACTGNTACTAAAAAANACCACCAGNGCACTNCCACTGTGGGTTGATGCAGCTAGATCNGCACNATAAAAGCCCCCATCTANNCCTGCATCCGCGGCNGAAAAAGCGCTGTANTCAGGGCCATAATCGGTGAATTGCCAATTGAATACCTGCTTGAAAAATTGTTTGGTAGCAATGATGTCTTTGGCTGGGAATTCGAGGTAATTTANTTTTTCGTGNTCTGCTGTGCGCATCTTAATCTCCTTATTGAATNACGACTNGTAAAGNTAANNTTTTTCTCAAANAGTGTACAAGAGTCAGGTACTAATTTCTTGCCTCTCTTTTTTGAACTAATTGCTTANGGGGCCGTCTACACAACTATACATTTACTGTCTTTTGCTGACTATACTCAANNATTAGACCGACAGAATAACTGACTCAAGAGTGCNCNACTATGACCCGTTCTAATNCCTTNCATNCTCNCTGGATCTTATACCTTTCTCTATTCGCATTATTACTCACNTCTCTTCCTGCTCGTTCAGACTCTGAAATTTATACCAAATTCTTCAGTGATCTAGCCGTATCCGGTTATGACAGCGTAGCNTACTTCGAACAAGCAAAAGCGGTTAAGGGCGATGACAACTTTACNATTAACTATAAGGGNGCTGTCTGGCAGTTTAAGAATCANGCTAACCTAGATNCTTTCACCCTAACCCCAGATAAATATGCACCTCAATACGGTGGTTATTGCGCTTGGGCGGTCGCTCATGACAATACCGCTAAAGGTGANCCNGAGCAGTGGTATATCCATGANGGAAAGCTGTACTTAAATTACAACGAAGATATTCGCAATAAATGGCTGCAAGATAAAGAAGCTCTAATTAAGCAAGCTGACTCCCTCTGGCCTACGGTACTTAATTAGGATTATTGATNATGAAAAATAAGTTAACTGCAATTGTCAGCTGGGTCATTGTTTTATGGATNTGTAAGGTGTTTTTATTCTCGCTGCCTTATAAATTTTCTGCTCACCCTGATACCCAGCATATCTTTGGCACTATCGGNTTATGGCTGCAAGAGGTTGCATCCATGGGCCTNGGNAATTGGTTTGCCCAATACGGCGCCTATGTCGTGGGCTCTGTTGAGCTAATAGCGTCTTTGATTCTGCTTTCTCCTGCACTGTTTATATTGTTAACAAAATTGAATGTTATCCACAATTCTCCATCCCGTGAATGGATGCAAGGTATTGGTGGTTTATTGGCTTCCGCAGTCATGGCGGGCGCAGCCTTCTTTCACCTAGTAACGCCGCTTGGTATTGAGGTATTACATCAGGGTAAAAGTGATGGCGGATCTTTGTTTTATGCCGCCGTGTCAATCTTAATACTGGGCCTAGTATTAGCCGCTATCAATTTGCCAGTAGCATTTTCTAAATATAAATCTGAGCGAGCTGTATGATTATTCGAACGTCTCAGGTCTTAATCTACATTATTTTTTGCACCTTGCTCAGAGTTGGCCCTTGGCGCTACTTTCAACTTAATGCCGGTTACTTCAATCGCAATAAAGGTATTTTTTCTAAGCTGGATATTGATCAGCTGATTCCACAACAATGGCGTTTAGAGCAATGGGTTGATCACTCAGGTATTAGACCCAGCCATTACCCTGTTTTTTTGAAGCCTGAATGGGGACAAAACTCTAAAGGTATTCAACGGGCGGATAATTCAGCAGAGTTTGAGCAATTACGTTTATTAAAACCCAGTTCAAAAGTTCAGTACTTGGTTCAGCAAGGGGCGAAACAGTCGATTGAATTTGAGATCTTTCTAATTCCGTCACCGCTAAGCTCTAATAGTTCCAATAGCTCTAAAAATTCAGAGGTTGGGGTGATTTCCATCACTCAAGTAAGCAATAGTAGTGCTGAAGCCTACCCTATTAATGGCATTTATAATTCTGCTACCGAATATGAAGATATCGATTCGTTATTAAGTCGGGAACAAAAACAACACCTTTATTGTCAACTCCGCACAGTGGGGAATTTCAATATTGCTCGCTATGGTATACGTGCTGATTCTATCAATGAATTATTACAGGGAAATTTCAGCATTATTGAAATCAACCTATTTTTTCCGATGCCGTTAATGCTATTAAGTAATAATGTTTCACTGAGTCAAAAATGGTCTTTCATCATTCGTAACATGTGGTTATTGGCACGGGTGACTAAAGCGATGAATAAAGAGCAACCGTATAAAGATATCTTCTTTAAAAAGATGGAGTTCTTTTCTCGGGTTAAAGATTTTAAACAAAAGGAAATGAACTAATGCTAGCCATTAAAAAGAGAATCTATCAATGGCTTAGCCAGCAGTTTATGGATGGTTGCAGCAGTTATAATAACCTGTCTGTGCGCCGCAGCTGCCGTTCAAAAGAACAAGCCCGTGATGTATTTGCTAAAGGTAATATTCCCCATGCAAAAGGCTTAATTTTTCTAAACCCCTTCAAGGCGATACGCTTTGCTCAGCAGCACGGCTTTCCTTTGGTGATTAAACCGAATGTCAGTGGATTTTCTCGCGGCAGCCATTTTCCTATAAATAGTTATCGTGAGTTATGGAAAGCCATTTTTTTAGCCAAGCTTTGGTGGCCAACAACGGTAGTAGAACAATATTTACTGGGTAAAAACTATCGGGTGGTTGTGGTTAAGGGGGATGCTAACGAAGCTGAACTGATGTCTGTTATTGAACGCTTTGCGCCTTATGTGCTTGGTGATGACATACAAAGTATTGATCAGTTGATTGATGAGGAAAATACGATTCGCAGTACCATGGGGCTATTCCCAGTGATTCATCCCCTAAGTAAAGGCACTACGACTAAAAAGTTTTTGGCTAAAGTGAATTACGACCTAACGAGCATTCCTAAAGCGGGAGAGATTGTTACGTTATTCTACCGAATCTCTCTAGCCCCAGGTGGGGTCGTATCAATAATTGACCAAAGCTCAATCCCTAAGGTTAATAAAGATCTATTTATCAATGTGCTCAACCTGTTTGATGCCAATATTCTCGGCATTGATGTCATTATGCAGCAAGGCATTGATCAGCCATTTGATGAGCAAGAATGTATTTTGCTGGAGGTTAATTCTCGACCTTATTTAAAAATGCATGACTACCCTCGCTTTGGCGAAAAAGAAGATTTAAGCCGCTACTTTGATCAGCTTGAGCAATTCGATATTAGCCAAGCGGATACCTTTTAATGAGTCTATTTTTTCGCTTTGCCGCTGTGCATTCATTATTAATGGGGTTATTGCCATTTTTTATAGTTATTCTATTATGGCAACAAGGCTTTCTATTATGGCAGCTGAGCGCTTTTATTGCGTTAACAGGCTTAGGGTTCTTATTAACCCTTCCAGCTTGGCATAAGCTTTTACAGGGCAATCGCTGGCCTACTATTATCGCTAGTTCATTAACTTTAGAAGTTGTATTGGTCGCGGCTATTTTATGGATGCCTAATAATGCCCTCGCGCTGCTAGTGGCTCTGCTTAATGGCGCTTATCTTTGTTTTTATTGGATGAGCCAGCGCACTCTGTTTACTCGCCTCTCAAACACGCTGAGCGAGAGCAGTTCTGGTAATAACAGCACTAGCATTAATAGCACTGGCAATAACTATGGAAATTTTCAATTGGTGGTGATGGTCTTATTAAAAATAGGGATATTAATATCTGCTTTTCTATTGGATCAAGGCTTAGAAGTTATTTTATTTGTGATAACACTCGCGATTAATATTTTAGCTTGGCCATTTTTAAAATCAGTAATGAGTGCTGAAAAAATGCCTGCTTTACCGACCCACTATAACCCCATAGCGTTCAATAAATCGACGGCGGCGGTATTTTTTATCGATGGTATTTTCTTATATTTGGAAAGTTACTTCTGGCTTTTGTCTCTCTACCTCATAGCGCAGCAAGATGTAATGCAGCTTGGCTTATTAGTGATTGTCTTAACCGTTTTATTAGCCGGTTTATTCTGGCTGTTAAAAAGTCGTATTGATGCCGTTGCTATTAACATTATCTTTGCTATTGCGGTTATCGGTTATGCCATATCCTGGCTACTGCGCGCTTATATAGGCCAAGATTTCAACTCGACAACAGGCTTCATCTACCCACTTATTCTATTGATTGCTTTTTTAACCAGCTTCTTTCGCTTAAGTTTTAATAAACGTTTTTTTGATCATGCCCATAACTATGGCCCTGACTCCCAAAGTATTATTCAATATTTAATGCATAAAAGTTATTTATCCCAATGGGGAATTGTTATTTTCTTCTCGCTTCTTGCTGTACTGCTAGGTTCTTCCACTATTAGTATCGGTAATCAACTTAGCGGGGTCTATGGTTTAGCCGCACTTGCAGTTCTACTCTATGGCTTTTATGCACAACCCTTTACAACCATTAAACAAGGCCAACATCATGCATAAGGTGATCTTAGGCAGTATTGAAGTATTACATGAGCTAGTACAGTTCATTCAACAGCTGGATGATGATAGTTACTCATGTTCACCACTGCCATTATTTAATAGCCCTATCGGTAGTCATGTCCGTCATATTTTGGATATTTACCAGGCATTAATGCAGAGCGAGCATAATTTTATCGATTTTGATCTACGTCGCCGTGGAGCCGAGGTAGAGACTAAACGTCTGGTTGCGCTAAAAGAATTGGTAGAGATTGAGAACTGGTTAATGGCTCTAGATCAGACGCAATTTGAAACAGTTAAAATTGTAAAAACCGAAGTGTGTATATCACAGCAGAATAGTGAAAAATTCACCTCTACTTTTGGCCGTGAATTATGTTTTGCGTCTAGCCATGCGACCCATCATTTAGCGTTATTAGTGGCTATTGCCAAATCGTTAAATATTTCTATTAACGGTCAACTGGGTATTGCCCCAGCGACCGCTACATTTTTACGTAAGCAAAAACAGGCTAGTGAAAAAAACCTAACCTTAATAACGTAAATCAGGTATGAAATTTTTCTTTTCAGCGGCTTTCATGTGCACGGTAAATGTTTCGTTATCACCGATACTATTTGACCATAAATAAAGATGGTCTTGCCAAGTGCCTGAAGGCCAGCGCTGTAGAAAATAATCCACCCCGTTAACGGTGCTGCGATCAACAAAGGCTATTTGATCGCCATCTTTTAAGCAGTCGCCATCATCATTTAATATTCTCACCCGCAGCTTATTCGAGGCATTATCTGGATTGGTGAAATAAGCGTAATTACCGCCACCAGCTCCTAACCACCAATTCCAATAAGAGCCTGCTCGCTGCTCTCCTTGGACTTGTACCCAATCATCGTGACGAATACAAAACGCACGATTTTTCGGATACCAGTTATCCATATTCATCTTGGTTGCAGGATCATTAGCCTCTCCTTTTACCGTAATCCAACCCTTGGTATCACTAGCATCGATACGAATATATTTCCCGTTCGCTTTATTCTGAAATTGAATACCTTGGTAAGGATTATTTACAGCGCGAAAGCTTTCCGTACGCGTTTCGTTATTGGCATAGGAAAAACCGGCAATAGGATAATGGTCAGACAATTCTTGAAAACGGTAGTTGCCGACCTTCCAATTGGTTGAGGTTACATCCAGCGATTGGTTATGCCAATGGCTAGGTTGCGCATGGTTACGTGAGACAAAAATATAATCTAAATACTCACTTGGCAATTCTGGATAATTATACGCGGCAATACCATTCGACTCTGGGTCCCAGCTGGTTGAGAAACCGGCAAACGCATCTGGATTGCTCGCTTGCAATGCTTCCAACATCTCAGGATATTCTGCGGTATTTTTAATGACGTTAAAATCCCCCCCCATAAATACTACATCCGTCGCCGGAATATTA
>JAESQF010000038.1 GCA_016765295.1 Oleispira sp. | reverse complement strand
CTCTTCCTATGTGGAGTATGGGCTCACGTGACCGATGCGAAGCACCGCAGCTCAGTGAGCGACTGTCCATGGATGGGCAGGCCGGAAGGCACACCATGGACGGTAAGTTAGATTGCTGTCAGATCAAACAGCTTGGCTTTTATCTTTATCTCTTTCTTATATGTTTGTTCTATCAAAACGCCACACTTCAAAATCATCCCAACTCTGCATTCGTTAATTCCTTATTACGCGATCAGAACCAATCAAGCTGTCCCTCCATGGAGTGCCTTCCAGCCTATGCATCCCTGCATAGTCGCTCGCTGAGCTGCGATGTTGCACATCGGTCACGCGAGCCCCAAAAGAAATCAACGGATACATCACCTCGAACAGCGACCTAGATTAAAACTTTCCAACAAATCAAAATAAGACGGTTCAACCATATAAACCACAGCCAAAAAAAAGCCCCGCAAAGCGAGGCAATTTTAAAGTTTTCAGTGGCAGTTAATCTCTAGCCACCCTTAACAATAGGATCAGCATAACTAAGCTTCATATCCCAAGGGAAACGGATCCAAGTATTCTGCGCTACTTCTTCAACATAGCTATCGATGTATTCAATGCCCGCTGGTTTAGCGTATAGAGTTGCAAAGTGTGCGTTTGGAAATAGTGCGCGAACTTCAGCTGCGGTTTTACCAGTATCAACTAGGTCATCTATGATCAACCAGCCTTTACCACCATCCGGTAGTTCTGGTGCCTTTGTTAAAGATAATCCGCCGCGTTCTTGACCGTCGTAGCTAGAAATACAGATGGTATCGATTAGGCGGATATTTAATTCACGAGCAATAATAGCGGTTGGTACCATACCACCACGGGTTACGGCTAGAATCCCTTTCCAATCCTGTAGGCCATTCAGGGTGCTGGCTAAACGGCGCCCTGTTTTATGTAATTCTTCCCAGGAAACGAAAAAATCTAGTGCGTACTTACTCATGACATCATCCTTTTGGCGGCTTGTTTGAGTGTTGGCCGCCTCAGTTAATCTAAATATAATTAACGCCAAATTCTAACATAATGGTCAGTTTTTTGCAGCTCAGAATTTACTGAACTAGGGTGTAGGCGATAGATAAGGCAGATCATAAAACCAATTTAGCAGCTGACTCTCCATGGCGAGCTTGAATCTCATTAATATCACTGTTTAGCAACTTACCTTGCTCCACTTTCCACTGACCAGCCACCATTACGTAATCAGCGCTATGGGCTCCGCATAAAATCAAGGCGGCTAATGGATCATGAGAGCCGGAGAAGCGTGGTTCATCTAGATTAAACAAAGCAATATCCGCTTGTTTACCTATAGCGAGCTCACCGATGTCATCACGGCCTAATACTTGCGCTGAACCTTTTGTTGCCCAATAAAGCGCATCTTGGTGGCTGACTTCATCCGCTTGATAACGCAGGCGGTTAATCAATAATGCTTGGCGTACCTCTTGAATCATATTGGAGCCATCATTAGAAGCGGAGCCATCAACACCTAAGCCAACGTATGCTCCCGCGGCTTGTAATTCTTTGGTACGGCAAATACCGGAAGCTAATACCATATTGGAAGAAGGGCAGTGAGAAATTCCCGTTTTAGCTTTACCCAAACGTTTAATCTCCTCGTCATTGAAGTGAATACCGTGGGCAAGCCATACATCATCGGCGAGCCAATCGACAGATTCTAGATAATCTAATGGGCGTAGGCCAAAGGTCTGTAGGCAGAAGCTATTCTCGTCTTCTGTTTCCGCTAAGTGCGTATGCAGGCGCACACCGTTGGCGCGAGCAAGTTTAGCCGTTTCTTTCATTAGCTCAGTGGTGACGGAAAACGGAGAGCACGGTGCTAGCGCCAATTGCACCATAGCGCCAGGACCTGATTGATGGAATTGGTTAATCACTCGTTGGCAGTCATCTAAAATAGTGGCATCGGTTTGTACCGTTGATTGTGGCGGTAAGCCACCGTCATCTTGGCCTAAACTCATAGAGCCACGAGTAAGCATCACACGATTGCCAATTTTCCCTGCTGCGGATACTTGAATATCAATCGCTTCGGTTAATGCTTGGGGAAAAAGATAATGATGATCAGCCACGGTAGTGCAGCCCGATAGCATCAGCTCAGCTAACCCCAGCTCAGTTGCGGCGTGCAGCATGTCAGGTTGTAACTTGGCCCAAACGGGATACAAACTTTGTAGCCAGGGGAAAAGGCGTTTGTTCAGCGCCGGAGGGAAAGCACGAGTCAGTGTTTGATAAAGATGATGGTGAGTATTCACTAAGCCCGGAAGCAATACATGACGACTGGCATCAAACTCACGATCAATTAAAGTTTTAGGTGCAGTGCCCTTGGCAACCAATTCAATAATAAGTCCATCGCGAATAACGATACCATTACCGGCATCTTGCTGGTTGGCAGTAAATACTGACAGTGGTTTTTTTATCCACAAGGACTGATTTATAGGCAGAGAAGACATGTTGTCACCTTTTAAATAGAGGATCACTAATAGCGATTAAATTCAAAAAAGAGTGCAAACGTAAACAGGAGAATAGACTATATATCACCATGCACAGGATGCGTACATGGCAGTGACTTGCGTGTTAATCTGCCGCAACTAAAATATGCGATCCAAATGGATCGTCGTTAGATAAGTTAGTTGCAGCCATTTTACAGTAATTCTAAATGAATTAAAGCTTATGGGTGGGTGTTAAACCACAGCCTGTCAAAATCATATGGCATAAGAAACGGCTGATACGTTCGATATCATCGGCTTCATATTCAAGCTTATTAGTAATGGTTAAAATCTGAGTCTCGAAATCAGCATAATGCTGAGTCGTCGACCAAATCATAAAGAATAGATGCTCCGGATCAACTTTAGACATCTTGCCTTGTTCAATCCAGCGCTCGATGATTTTCGTCTTCGCTCTCAACCAGGTACGTAAATCAGTACGTAAGTACTCTTTAACATTCGGCGCACCTTGAATAATTTCAGTGGCGAATATTTTAGAGGCATTGGGGTAGCGGATTGCGAGTTCAACTTTAGTTCGAATATAAAACTCTAAAGTCTCGGTAGGATCGTCATCTTCGGTAATATCAGTTAATACTTCGTTCCAGCGCTGAACGATGTCTCCAAGCACCGCATTATAAAGCTTGGCTTTATTAGTAAAATAATAATGCAGGTTTGCTTTGGGTAGTTCAGCCGCATCAGAGATTGATTGCATGCTGGTTCCCTTATAGCCATGTTTAACAAACTCGACTTCCGCAGCTTGTAGAATCTTCTGACTATTTTGTTCGCGGATTTTACCCGGCTTGTACTTCTTAGTTACGCTCACCAAAGGCCTCATCAATAACAGTATTAGGTGACATCATCCGTGAATAATACGGACGAGCATTGTAACAGAATGTCAGGATGAACGAAAAACTCATCAGCCTATAAAGCGATTTGCATCAAGCTAATGTGAACAATCTATCCCTGATCGATTAACGGCCTTAGATACTGCAGGTTTATGCAGCACCTAAGGCAGGCTTAAAGTGTTTAAGTGCTAGCTATTAGGAAGCTTGCCTTCAACACCTTGAACATACCAATTGAAACCTTTTAGAGCACCATCATCCATAGTGGTACCAGCACTAACCACTTCTTTACCCGACTGGTCGAAAATAGGACCATCAAATACGCGCATAGAACCATCTTTGATTGCTTGCTTTTTCTGAGCGACTAAAGCTTTCACATCATCAGGGATCGCATCGTTTAAAGGTGCAAGATCGGTTACGCCTTCAGCGATACCAGGCCATAAGTCTTCAGATTTCCAAGTACCATCCATAACGGCTTGTACTTTCGCAGCATATAATGGACCCCAGTTATGCACAGTCGAGGTTAAGTGAGCTTTAGCGCCATAAGCACTCATGTCTGAGTGATAACCGATCGCGTAGTTACCTTTAGAGGCTGCTGCCTGAATAACCGCTGCTGAGTCAGTATGCTGAGTTAAGATATCAGCTCCTTGTAACATTAATGTTTCAGCCGCTTCACGTTCTTTTGCTGGGTCATACCAGGTAGACGCCCAAACTACTTTAACTTTAACGTCTGGGTTAACTTCTAGCGCGCCTTTAGTGAAGGCGTTGATGCCACGAATAACTTCAGGAATTGGGAAGGAAGCCACGTAACCAATCACGTTGGTTTTGGTCATCTTGCCAGCAATCAAACCGGTAAGATAACGACCTTGGTAAGCACGAGCGAAATAGGTACCAGTATTCTTACCGCGCTTATAACCTGTGGCGTGCTCGAATTTAACATTCTTAAACTTCTTCGCAACTTTTAAGGTTGGGTTCATATAACCAAACGACGTGGTGAAAATTAAGTCGTGGCCTTTAGCTGCCAGTTGGCGAATAACACGCTCAGAGTCAGCGCCTTCAGCAACACTTTCAACGTAGTTGGTTTCAACTTTATCACCGAATTTTTCAACAATATACTTACGACCTTCATCATGGCCAAAGGTCCAACCGGCATCGCCTGTTGGGCCCACATAAACAAAGCCGACTTTTAATGGATCTGCAGCAGTTGCTGCATTAGCACCAATTGCTAGTGCTGCGATCATGGCAAGCTTAGTTAGTTTATTCGAATGCATAGGTATGCTTCCTTTTAGTTCACTTCAGTTAGATATAATAAATAAGGTTCGCCACTATCTTGCGGCGATACCTAATACTCGTTGTGCAAAATTATACTTGCGGTCTATAAGGACGACCCAATGCAAGCGGTGTACTCAATTTTGCTTTAGCCGCATCGCTAGCGATAATGACCAAAACAATAATTGTGGCGGCATAAGGCAACATAGCGAGAAGGTTTGGCGACGCTTCAAAGCCAAGTCCTTGTAAAACCAAATGCATGATGCTCGCAGCACCAAATAAATAAGCACCTAATAGAATGCGTTCAGCTTTCCAGCTGGCAAACACTACTAAGGCCAAAGCAATCCAACCGCGTCCTGCGGACATGCCTTCACTCCACATAGGGGTGTAAACAAGAGAAAGATAAGCACCGGCTAAACCGGACATGGCGCCACCAAATAAAATAGCACCATAACGAACCTTCATTACTGGAATACCAATTGCGTTCGCCGCTTCAGGATTTTCACCCACAGCGCGAATAGTTAGGCCTAAGCGAGTGCTGCGGAAGCACCAGAAAATTAAAGCGAACATAACCCAAGAAAAATAAACCAAAGGATCGTGGGAAAATAACACTTTGCCGATAACCGGAATGTCACTTAAAAATGGAATGGGGAAAGGAGCAATGCCATCAATTGCCATACCGACATAGCCTGCGCCTAAAAAGCCACTGAGCCCAGTACCAAAAATGGTCAACGCCAGTCCGGTTGCTACTTGGTTAGAAACTAAAGTCACGGCTAAAAAAGCAAATAAAACCGACATCATCATGCCTGCAAGTATTGCCGCAATAATTCCAAGTCCTGCATGACCAGTTACTACAGCGGCAATAAAACCGAGGGCGGCACCCATTAATACCATGCCTTCTTGACCGAGGTTTAATACCCCAGATTTTTCACATACCATTTCACCGAGGGCGATTAAAATAAGCGGCGTACCGGTACGCAACGTTGCGAATAAAATATTAGTAAATAATTCAAAATCCATGATGCTAGCCTCTATGCTTGTGCAGGGTTGGAAGAGCTGCTGATTGCGCGAGCAGCTGGCTTACGCACAATGCGATAGCTAATTAATAAATCACAGGCAAGTAAATAAAATAACAACATGCCTTGGAACAAACCGGTTAACGATTTCGGTAGCCCTAAATCCATTTGCGCCATTTCCCCACCCATATAAGTCAGAGCTAATAGCATACTGGCAAAGACGATACCGACCGGATGCATGCGGCCGAGGAAAGCGACAATAATTGCAGCGTAACCATAGCCTGGAGAAATATAAGGATTGAGCTGGCCCACCGAGCCAGTCACTTCGCTCACTCCGGCTAAACCGGCTAAAGCCCCACAGGCTAATAAAACAAACCAGATTAAGCGCTCTTCTTTAAAACCGGCAAAACGGGCGGCAGCTTTATCTTCGCCTAAAACTGCAATTTGAAAACCTAGTAGTGTTTTCGACATGAGTGTCCAAATAACCGCCACGGCAAATAACGCAAAGAAAATACTAATATTTAAACGGTAATCATCGGATAAAACGGGCAGAGTCGCGAAGTCAGAAAATAAAGCGGATTCTGGGAAGTTAAAACCATCAGGATCTTTTAATGGCCCATGTACTCCATACAACAGCCAATTTAAGGCGATGTAGTTGAGCATGATGGTCGTCAAAATTTCGTTAGCGCCAAAACGAGTTTTTAATAATGCGGTAAGAGCGCCCCATAATAAACCAGACAAGGCGCCACAAAATAAAACCACGGGTAAAACCCAAAAACCTTCAGCTTCTAATAATTCTAATGCGATATAACCGCCACCCAACCCACCTAGAATAAATTGTCCTTCAGCGCCGATGTTCCAAATTCTCGCTTTAAAGCACAGCATTAATCCGATGGCACATAACGTAAGAGGAGCAACTTTCACCCCTAGCTCTGTCCAGCCATACACATCGGTTAAAGGCGCGATAAAAAAAGTATATAAAGCGTGGAAAGGATCTTGGCCCAAGGCGGTAAATAATAAGCCACCACTGATGAGGGTTAAGATAATCGCAAACAGTGGCGATAAATACGACATAGTCTTCGAATCAGACTGTCTTTTTTCTAAAGTAATATTTAGCATGACTTCATGGCTCCCTGATCTTTAGGAATATTAGATGCCGGAGCATTTGTAGTTGAACCATCATTTTCAGAATCAGTATTAGCAGCATGAAAATCACCCGCCATCCACATGCCCAACTGGTTAATAGAAACATCGGAAGTCGGCGCAAGCGGAGAAAGCTCGCCATCACAAATCGCACAAATGCGATCGCTGATGGAATACAACTCATCGATATCTTCCGAAACAACCAATATCGCACAACCCTCATCGCGTAATTTAATCAGTTCATGGCGGATTAAAATAGCAGCGCCAATATCAACTCCCCAAGTAGGGTGAGAGCAAACTAATAGTTTAGGATTCTGTAGAATTTCACGGCCGATAATATACTTCTGTAAATTACCCCCAGATAAAGATTTTGCTTGAGCGTGAATGCCGGCGGCTTTGACATTGAACTTATCGATGATGTTTTGTGCGAAGGCTTTTACTTTACTGGTATTGATAAAGCCGTTCTTAGTAAGGTCCCCCTGGTAGCCGGTTAATAAAGCATTATCTTGTAATGACATATCGGGTACCGCACCACGGCCGAGACGTTCTTCAGGCACAAAACCTAATCCTAAAATACGACGTTTTTCAGGCGTTAAATTACCCACGGCTTTCTTTGCGAAAAATACGGTTTCTTTCGCACTGGTATCTTCGCCACTAATTAAATTAAGCAACTCTTCCTGACCATTACCCGCAACCCCTGCAATACCCAAAATCTCACCGGCTTTTACTTCNANNGAAATNTTTTTNANNGTNCAGGNAAANGGNTCNTNNGATTGNTGNNTTAAATCNACAATGGATAAAAAGGTCTCAGCACCTTCTGCTTNCTTATAGTCTTCGGTCAGTGGAGTATCGTCACCGACCATTAGNCGGGCAAGTTCTTTGGTAGTCGTTTCTTTTGGAATACAGTGGCCACTAACTTGGCCAGCTTTTAAAATGGTTGCGTGATCACATAGCGCGCGAACTTCATCGAGTTTNTGCGAGATAAACAAAATGCTGCAACCTTCAGCGGCTAGCAGATGTAGGGTTTTAAATAAGGTTTCAACTTCTTGCGGGGTTANTACAGAGGTTGGTTCATCAAGAATCAGTAANTTCACATCTTGTANAAGGCAGCGAACNATTTCAACNCGCTGCTGTTCACCGATTGAAAGCGAGTGNACATAACGGTTAGGGTCAAGTTTCATACCGTAANGTTCAGAGACTTCAATAATGCGTTGCTTNANTAACNCNAGAGATTTGGCTTCCTCTTTCGGCAAGCTCANNGCGATNTTCTCAGCCACGGTTAAAGTCTCGAATAACGAGAAGTGCTGGAATACCATACCAATACCTAATTCACGAGCATGAGCCGGACCNTTAACGGTGATCTCTTCTCCTTGCCAGCGCATGGTGCCTTCGTCAGGTTTAACTACACCATAAATGATCTTCATTAAAGTGCTCTTACCTGCGCCATTTTCTCCTAGCAAGGCATGTATCTCACCAACGCCTACCTTCAGCTCGACTGCTTGGTTGGCGACACAGCCAGGATANCGTTTGGTTATATTATTCAGTTCAATTTGATTCATTATTTAATTCTTGACCAGTTAGCCAGCTTTATTAAGCAATTTCTTTGCCAAAAGTCAGACTATAATGCGATAAAAATGAATAAATCTCAAAAAATTGTTCAGAAGGTCAGCTTATATCTTACTTATAAAGACATAATCTGAAAGATCAAATATATATAAGGTTAATAATTAACCTAGCTATACTTAATTAATGGTCTAGCAAAGTGCGTATTTAAAGATGGTTGAGCTAATGTGGTNCAAAACATGACTATCTGGTCATGTAAGTGGTCATATGCAGCCANCTTGGAAACCTAGTTGTGCTACCAATATTCTCTTTTCCTTTGTANGGAATTAAATACAGGGTAGATATTTGCAGGCAAAGGCNTGTATGTTAGGTGTCATNCGGGGTTGACAAGGTTGGTACTGTTCTTNAAAGANCATNACCTTGTTAATAAAAGCTGTCNGCATGGTCAGAAATTTGATTAGTCGTAACTTTCGCGTAATAATGCGTGCAATTATATGTGATGAATATGAGTAAACCCGTGATTAGATTTTGTTTAAATGGNANNTGGNTCGAAGAANCAGCTGTCGCAAGCGACATGACNGTATTGCGCTACCTNCGTACCCNGCANNCNTTGTCGGGTACTAAAGAAGGTTGTGGTTCNGGNGACTGTGGTGCTTGTTCTGTTCTTGTCGGTGAGAAGACTGATGGTAAGTGGCAGTATCAAGCCATTAACGGCTGTATTTCGTTTGTTGCTCAGCTAGATGGTAAGAGTTTAATCACGGTAGATGCATTAGCGACGAAAGGTTCGGCGAAAGAAAAGACCGGCGATCAACTTCATCCAGCACAACAAGCTATGGTGGATTACCACGGTTCTCAGTGTGGGTTCTGTACTCCTGGCATCGTTATGTCGTTGGCGGCATTGCACGAAAACCAAGGCGGTGAACCTGCTGATCATCACCAAATTATTGATGCGCTTTCTGGCAACCTATGTCGTTGTACCGGTTATCGCCCAATNATCGAAGCCGCTGAAAACATGAGCAACTATCACAATAATAGTGCTGATGCAGGGCAAGTGGGTATCTGGCAGCCAGAAGCGGATAGCAGAGAAACATCAGCTGCTATTGTTGATGTGGCTGCAGAAACTGAAGCAGGGCTTTTCCACGGCGCTTCAAATTCTGATATCGCTAGCCAAAGCTGGTCACCAAAGACCGAAGACGAATTAAAANCCNTATTAGCTCAGCACCCTGAAGCACGNATGGTCGCGGGTGGTACNGANATCGCCCTTGAAGTGACCCAGATGAATCGTCGCTTACCGCAGCTAATTGCGATTAATGATATTGCTAGCCTNAAGACCATNACTATAGAAGACGACTCCATCTTAATCGGTGCCGGCGTGACTTATAGCCAAATGGAAGNAACCCTAANCGAGCACTTCCCAGAATTCGGCCAACTATTACACCGCTTCGCNTCTCGCCAAGTACGTAATAACGGNACTATGGGTGGNAACGTTGCCAACGCNTCGCCGATTGGTGATACCCCNCCGGTATTATTAGCCCTAGATGCGTGTATTGAATTAGCCAGCACGGAAGGTAATCGCTGGCTGCCTTTGCATGAGTTTTTCTTAGATTATAAGAAGACCCAGCAAAAACAGGGCGAATACCTACGTATGATTCGTATCCCTCGTTTGCAAGCGAACCAAGTCTTAAAGGTCTACAAGATCTCTAAGCGTCTAGAGGATGATATATCAGCAGTACTCGCGGCGTTTAAATTTACCCTTGCTGACTCTCTAATCGAGAATGCAGAAGGTAAAACAGGCGCACAAACGGTAACGGCAGTATCTTCTGGTTTTGGTGGTATGGCGGGTATTCCAAAAGCTGCAACTAAGCTAGAACAAGCATTGTTGAATAAAGAAGTTTCTATGCAAGCATTTGAGCAAGCAGCAGACGTGCTTGATCAAGACTTTACGCCTATGACAGACGTACGTGCAACATCAGAATACCGTATGCAGGTAGCAAAAAACCTAATTCAGAAATGTGCTTTTGAACTTTCTAACCCTAATTCAGTCACAAGAATAGAATCGCTTGATAACAGTGACCTATCTCTAGCACAAGTAGTAGTAGAGGTAGCGAACCATGCGTAAATTAATCGACCTTCCGACACAAGAAGCTGAACAAAATTCAGAGCAAGAACAACGTAACCGTCCGGCTAAAGTAAAGAGCAAAGGCCAGACGGGACAAAGCATGAAGCACGAGAGTGCGGAAAAACATGTTACCGGTAAAGCTGTGTATGTAGATGACATGCCAGAATACCCAAACCAGTTGCACATCGCAGTGGGGGGTAGTGCCCACGCCCACGCGAAAATTAAGTCAATCGATCTCACTTCAGTTAGAGAAACCTTGGGGGTCGTCGATGTGATCACGGTACATGATGTACCTGGACATGTTGACATCGGCCCCGTTTTTTCTGGAGACCCAGTGCTGGTAGAAGAGCTGTGCGAATACATTGGTCAGCCAATTTTCGCCGTTGCCGCCGACACCATGGAAATTGCTAAAGCCGCCGTCGCTAAAGCAAAAATCGAATACGATGTACTAGAACCCACCCTCACTATAGAAAAAGCCCTAGAAGATAAATTCTTCGTACGCCCAACCCACCAACTTGTTCGTGGTGGCGCAGCTAAAGCCCTAGCAGAAGCGCCAAACCGCATTCAAGGCCAGCAGCACGTGAACGGCCAAGAGCACTTCTATTTAGAAGGCCAGGTCTGTTCAGTATTGCCAACCGAAGATGGTGGCATGAAGGTTTACAGCTCTACTCAGCATCCAACCGAAGTACAAAAGCTGGTGGCAGAAGTTTTAGATATTTCTCTAAACAAAGTCCAAGTTGAAATCCGTCGTATGGGTGGTGGCTTTGGTGGTAAAGAAACTCAAGCAGCACCGCTAGCCTGCATCGCCGCGATTGTTGCTAATAAAACCGGTCGTCCGGTTAAATATCGCATGTCGCGCACCGATGACATGGTCATGACCGGTAAGCGTCACCCATTCTTCAATACTTATGACGTCGCTTTTGATGAGCAAGGCATCATGCTAGGTAGTGAAATAATGGTAGCGGGTAACTGTGGTAATTCACCCGATTTATCAGATGCCATTGTCGACCGTGCCATGTTCCACTCGGATAATGCCTACTACTTAAACAATACCAAGGTAGTGGGGCATCGTTGTAAAACCCATACTACATCGAATACCGCTTATCGCGGCTTCGGTGGTCCACAGGGTGTCATCCTAGCGGAATTGATGATGGATGATATCGCTCGTCATCTAGGTGAAGATCCATTAACCATTCGTAAGCGCAACTTATATGGCATCAAGCATGATCATATCCGTACCGCCGATGGGGAGGTTGATGCCCGTAACCAAACTCACTATGGTCAAACTGTTGAGCAAAAAGTTTTACCTGAGTTAATCGAAGAATTAGAAAATACTTCTGAATACTGGAAGCGTCGCCAAGAGATTAAAGCATTCAATGCCAGCAGCCCATTCTTGAAAAAAGGCCTAGCATTAACGCCGGTTAAATTCGGTATCTCTTTCACCGTACAATTTTTGAACCAGGCCGGTGCTCTCGTTCATGTTTATACCGACGGCAGTATTCACTTGAACCACGGCGGCACAGAAATGGGCCAGGGTTTGTTCATAAAAGTGGCGCGAGTCGGCGGAAGAATTCCAAGTCGACCTCGATACCATTCAGGTTTCAGCCACCAATACTGAGAAGGTACCAAACACCTCTCCGACGGCGGCATCTTCAGGTACCGACTTAAATGGTATGGCAGCGCGTGATGCCTGTTTGCGTATTAAAGCCGGTATGGTGAAATTTGCCGCAGAACATTATGGTTGTGAAGAGGAAGATGTTCGCTTCGATAATAATCATTTGGTTGTTACTAAAAAGCTAGATAGTAAACAGGGCGAAGACCTCTCTATTGAAGAGCAGAGGATTCCATTTGCTGATTTTGTACAGCAAGCCTACATGGGTCGTGTGCCACTTTCTTCTACTGGTTTTTATAAAACTCCTAAGATTCACTACGATCGCGCCAGCGGTCAGGGTCGTCCTTTTTACTACTACGCTAATGGTGCGTCAGTCAGTGAAGTATTAGTTGATACCCTAACCGGTGAAAGCCGTTTAGTACGTACCGATATCCTGCACGACGTTGGCCGCTCTTTAAATCCTGTGATTGATAAAGGCCAAATCGAAGGCGCATTTATTCAAGGTATGGGTTGGTTAACGACTGAAGAATTAAAATGGAATGACCAGGGACGTTTATTAACGAACGGCCCAGCGACGTATAAAATTCCCGCAGTTGGTGATACCCCATTTGAATTTAACGTCAACCTGCTTGAAAATAAGCCAAATCGCGAAGAAACTGTTTACCGTTCAAAAGCAGTGGGTGAGCCACCTTTCATGCTGGGTATATCGGTATGGTCTGCTATCCGTGATGCGGTAGCCAGTCTTGCAGATTATAACTACAGTGCGCCAATGGATACACCCGCAACACCCGAATGTATATTACGTTCGGTTCAAGATACCAAACTTTTTGTACGCAACTCTTCTACAGAGCAGAAGGCTTAATTATGTCAGAACCTAAGCCAATTCTACAATGGTTCGATGCCGTACAGTCTCTGCAACACAGTGGGGATGCATACGCACTCGTAACCGTATTAGGTTGCACAGGTTCTACTCCGCGTGATCACAGCAGTAAAATGGTGATCACTGATGAGGACATTTTCGATACTATTGGCGGTGGGCATCTTGAATATCTGGTGATGCAAAAAGCACGAGAAATTATTACCACTAATGCGGGAACATCGAAAGTCGAGCAAGAAATTCATCACTTCCCTCTAGGTGCTTCCTTAGGCCAATGTTGTGGTGGCAGCGCGACTGTATTAATTGAAACCTTCGCCGCTTGTCAATTCCATATCGGAATTTTTGGTGCCGGCCATGTGGCTAAATCAATCGTCACTATTTTAGCCGGCCTGCAGTGTAAGGTAAGCTGGATAGATTCGCGCGCAGATGAATTTCCATTAGAAATTCCTGCCAATGTGAATAAAATAATTGCTACTGAGCCTTGTGATGAATTAGAAGACCTACCCAATGGTAGTGATATTTTGATTCTAACTCACAATCATCAGCTAGATTTTGAGCTATGTCTTACCGCGTTAAAGCGTAATCGTAATCCGCTGCAGCAATTGCGATCGATTGGGTTAATTGGTTCAGAAACCAAGGCGTTACGTTTTCAGAAACGATTAACTGATCGTCTTCTTGGTTTAGAAAAAGTTGACCAAGATCCTCAAATACAAAAAGCCCTAGACGAGCAAATCAAATCGATTCGCTGTCCTGTGGGCTTAAGTTCGGTACCGGGAAAACTTCCTATGGCAGTGGCGGTATCCATAGTCGGCGAATTAATCGCCATCGACCATGCTAGTACAAGTTCTAATTTTAAAACCAGTGAAAAGATTGCATCAGCGGTTATCGCTAATTCAAAGAAGAGCCGAGGTTTGGCTTGGAAAGATATTAAGCAGCAACTTAATGGCAAACTTGATAGCAAAGGCCAAGGAACCGTATTACACCTTGGCACAGCCACTGATACAGAAGAATCAAAAAAATAAACAAATCGCTTTGAATTACTTTCGGTAACTTTTAACCAGAGCCTGAAAGATGAAGTGAAGACAAAGAATTAATAAAGGAAAGAAAAAGAAATGAGTTTAGTCGCTAAAGGCAACCGTTTATCCACGTTATATACCGATCTAGCCGCACGTCGTTTAGGTGGTCAGGCACTGACATGCAGCAACGATTTTTTTGCTGAAATGGAAAACCTACTAAAAGCAGAAGCACCGATTTTCCAACCCGGTGTATTCACTGAACGTGGTCAGTTGATGGATGGCTGGGAAAGCCGCCGCCGTCGCTTCTTACCAGACGGTAATTCTGATGATGGTTTGCAGTATGACTGGTGCATCATCAAGCTAGGTTCTCAAGGCATCATCCGTGGTATTAACGCCAATACCGCTCATTTTCTCGGTAACGCACCACAACAGGTTTCTTTAGAGGCTTGTAATATTCAAGGTGAGCCAACGGATACAACGGAGTGGACGCCGTTAATCGACATCACCTCTGTTAACCCAGGTAGCGAGAACCTAATCGACGTTCCTGTTATTGAAAAAGACGGGCTAATAATTTCTGAACAAGTTTGGACTCACGTGCGTTTCAATATGTTCCCTGACGGTGGTGTTGCCCGTTTAAACATCTATGGCGAAATTGTTGCCGACCAAAACTGGTTTTTGAAAGGTGAGCCATTAGATCTTGCTTACATCAAGAACGGTGCACGTCCAGTAGCCTGTTCTGATATGTTCTTCAGCGCCCCTGAAAATTTATTGATGCCAGAGCGTGGTGCCAATATGGGGGATGGTTGGGAAACTAAACGTCGCCGCAGCATTGGTGATGTTGAAGTAGACCGTGGTAACGATTGGTTGATTCTACAATTAGCGACTCGCGGTAATATCGAAAAAATCTTAATCGATACCTGTCACTTTAAAGGTAACTACCCGAATGCCTTCGCTTTAGAAGGTGCGGTTTTTACTGCAGAGCAAGCAGCGAATAAAGCAGCATTAACTGCGGACTCTCACTTAGATGCACGTTTTGATAAAACCGGTGGTGAAGATCAATTAGCTATCGAGTGGACGCCAATCATCGAGCGTACAGGCTTGTTTGCCGACCGTGAACATACCTTTAAGGATGAAGTAACAGCAAAAGAACAAAGCTTCACTCACGTGCGTTTGAAAATGTACCCAGATGGTGGCATCAGCCGCATCCGTTTATGGGGGTTCTCAGCTTAATGACAGATTTAAATTATTCCCTAAGCGAATTAAATATACTTTCAGCAGAGGATGCCCAGCTGGCATTCTCTAACTGCTGCACCTCTCAATCTTGGATTGATGGCATGGTTGCAGCACGCCCATTTATCACTAAAACTTTATGTCAGGAAATGGCATTATCGGTTTGGGCTAGTTTAGGTGAGCAAGATTTTTTACAAGCATTCGAAGGTCATCCAAAAATTGGTGACGTAACCAGTTTGCGTGAAAAATACGCTCATACTAAAAAGCTAGCTTCTGGCGAACAGTCTTCTGTCGATGAAGCCAGCGAAGAAGTGATTCAAAAATTATCTGCAGGCAATACTGCATACGATGAGAAGAATGGTTTTATCTTTATCGTATGTGCTACAGGTAAAAGCGCAGCGGAGATGTTGGAGTTATTAAACCAACGTTTACCCAATGAGCGTGAAGTAGAATTGAAAAATGCTGCTGCAGAGCAAGCAAAAATTACCGCCATTCGAATTGATAAATTAATTCCGAACGGTTAATAAAATTTATCGTAGCCTGAATGAATAATTGAGGCTAACAATATAATTTAACCAGAAAAAACGAAAGCATGATTATGTATTTATTCCACGAAACGGCGTAAATACATCCATGTAGCCTTGGGTTCGGCATCCATGCCTCGCACATTCGCTACACAAGCACATGATCATGTTTTCTTATTGGTTAATGATGAATTTGATCTTATAAATTAAAAGAAGAGTAAGAGCATGGCTAGCCCAATTACGACTCACGTTTTAGATACTAACCTTGGTAAACCAGCGGTTGGTGTTGCAGTAGTACTTTATAAACTAGACGTAGAAAAGCAGTACCAAGAAATTGCTTCTGGTGAAACCAATAGCGATGGTCGCATCGTAGATTGGATGGAAGGCCAGCAACGCGAAGCGGGTATTTACCGCATCGAATTTGCTACCGACCCGTACTTCGAAAAGCAGGGTAAGTCTTGTTTCTTCCCAACGGTTACTTTTGACTTCCGTATTGAAAACCCAGATGAGCACTATCATGTTCCTCTATTGGTTTCAGCATACGGCATATCTACTTACCGTGGCAGCTAGGCTGATAACTTCTTTTAAAGAGACTGATTGTGAAAGAATATAAATTAACTCCCCAGCCTCTAACCAAAGAAGCGTTCGCGCCTTTTGGTGATGTGGTTGAAGTGCCTGATAATAAGGAAGACCCTTCTCTTATTATGATTAATGGCGGTAATACCGAACGTTATGATTCTTTGGTGAATGTTGAATTAGAAGCGGCTGGTGGCAAACCTGATACGCACGCGGTAATTAACATCTTCCGCGCACAGCCTCGCCCGGTTTCTAAAGAACTAGCGATGGATATCGAGATGGTTGAACGTCATCCGTTTGGTAGCCAATCTTTTCACCCGATGTCTGGTGAGGAGTATCTAGTACTGGTGGCGGATTGTGTTGAAGAACCAACGCCTGAAAACCTGCACTTGTTTATCGCCCGCGCTGATCAAGGCATTAATTACCACAAAAATACTTGGCATCACCCAGTATTAGGTTTGAACAAGGTATGTGATTTTCTTGTTGTCGACCGCAAAGGTGGTGGTAATAATTGCGAAGAATTTTTCTTCGGCAAAGATGTAAAGATTCAGATTACTTGTTAATAACAGTAATTATTAAAAGCAACTATTAGAAATTTAGCAAAAGAAACGCTATTAAATTCAGAGGAATTGTAAGAGGCAGGATTGAGTGTTTGTGGAACAAATGTGGGAGGCATGGATGCCGAGCCCAAGGCTACATGGAAGTATTCACGCCGTTTTGTGGAAGCAAATACTCAATCCTGAATCGAATTAATAACCTATACAGTTTCTTGAATTAATAACGTATCTTTTAAAGCTTGCATGAGAATATAAAATTATGACCAGTACCCAGAGCACGACTGTCTATCGAGCCGCCATACTTAACTTCCTGTCTGATCCAGATATCGACGGTGATGATGCGTACCAGTTTTTCCAAGATGGCGCGCTAGTTATTGAAGACGGAAAAGTTAAAAACCTAGGTGAAGCATCTGATGTTTTACCAACGTTAGCCGCCGATGTGAAAGTAGTTGAATACAAAGATCACCTAATTATTCCAGGAATGATCGATACCCACATTCACTACCCACAAGTTGAAGTAATCGCATCTTATGGTGAACAACTACTGGATTGGTTGAACAACTACACCTTCCCAGCTGAGCGTCAGTTTGAAGATAAAGAATACGCCAGCAATATCGCCAATTTCTTCCTCGACGAACTATTAAAATGTGGTACTACCACAGCTCTAGTATTTGGTACGGTCCATAAGCAATCAGTAGAAGCCTTCTTCGAAGCGTCTGAAAAGCGCAATACTCGCATGATTTGCGGCAAAGTAATGATGGATCGTAACGCGCCAGACTTCTTGTGCGATACCCCAGAAAGCAGCTACGAAGACAGTAAATCGTTGATCGATACTTGGCACAATAACGGTCGTCAGCTGTATGCCGTGACTCCACGCTTCGCCATTACATCGACTCACGAACAGCTTGAGAAAGCCGGCCAGTTAATGGCCGAGTATCCAGATGTGTATATGCAAACGCACATCTCGGAAAACAAAGACGAAGTCGCTTTCGTTTCTGAATTATTCCCAGACGCAAAAGATTATCTCGATGTATACGATCAATATAATTTGCTCGGTAAGCGCAGCGTATTTGCTCACGGCATTCACTTAAATGAACGAGAACATCAGCGTTTCCGCGAAACCGGTTCCAGTGTGTCTTTCTGCCCAACGTCTAACCTATTTTTAGGTAGTGGCTTGTTGGACATTAAAGAATTAGAACAGCAACAGGTTGCTTACAGTGTAGCAACTGACGTCGGTGGTGGTACTAGTTTCTCTATGCTGCAAACCCTGAGCGAAGCTTACAAGGTAACTCAATTGAACGGCAACAAGTTGTCAGCATTGAAGAGCTTGTACCTTGCAACGTTAGGTAATGCAAAAACACTTCAGCTAGAAGATAAAATCGGTTCATTCAAAACCGGTAACGAAGCTGACTTTGCGGTTCTCGATTTTAATTGCACCCCATTGATGGCATTGAAGCAAGGCAAGTGTAAAACCTTAGCCGAAAAATTATTCGCCATGATTATTTTAGGTGACGACCGTGCAGTACAAGCAACGTATGTTGCCGGTAACTGCGTACACGATCGTGATGTAAAGACTAATAGTGCAGGAGAAAAATAATGGAAGCGTATTTTTTAGAATGGCTGAACATGTTTTTCCGCTGGTTCCACGTAATCGCCGGTATCGCTTGGATTGGCGCATCGTTTTATTTCGTCTGGCTAGATAACAGTTTAGAAAATCCACCGCAGTGGAAAAAAGACAAAGGTATTGGCGGCGACTTGTGGGCGATCCATGGGGGTGGCTTCTACGAAGTTGCAAAATATAAGTTAGGGCCTGAAAAAATGCCTGAAAACCTACACTGGTTCAAGTGGGAAGCGTATACCACCTGGTTAACCGGTATGGTGATGCTATGGATCGTTTATTACATCGGTGCCGAAAGCTTCTTAATTGATAGCAGCCGTATGGACTTTACCCAAGGCGAAGCAATTGCCGCGGGTATGGGCTTTATTATCGTCGGTGTGGCAGTTTATGAAGCGATGGTGCGTTCTCCTTTACAGAAGAATAGTAAATTATTCGGCTTAATCTTATTCGCCTTTTTAATCTTTATGTCATGGTTCGCATTCCAAATATTCTCTGCCCGTGGTGCCTATATTCATGTTGGCGCTATCTTAGGTACGATTATGGCCGGTAATGTATTCTTAGGTATTATGCCTGCCCAGCGCGCTTTGGTTGATGCGGTACAGCGCGGTGAATCACCAGATCCTAAATATGGCGCGTTCGCGAAATTGCGCTCTACCCATAACAACTATTTTACTCTGCCGATTATCTTTATCATGATCAGCAACCACTACCCAATGACCTATGGTCATGAACAAGGTTGGTTGGTATTGGTCGCGATTGGTTTTATATCAGCCTTTGCTCGTCACTTCTTCAACTTGAGAAATCAGGGTGTGAGTAAGCCGAGTATTCTCGTGATAGCCACGATCATGATGGCAGCTTTAGCAGCGGCTATGGTGCCTGCCAAGATAGAAGCACAAAAAGGCGAAGTGATATTAACTGATGCGCAAGCCATGGTTATTGTTGAGCAGCGTTGTACTTCTTGCCATGCGGTTAGCCCAACCAATGCAGGCTTTGCTTCGGCACCAGCAGGTATCGTGCTTGAATCTGCAGAGCAAGCATTAGCCGTGAAAGGCAAGATGATCCCAGCACTGCAAACGGGTTATATGCCATTAGGCAACCTTACCAAGATGACAGACCAAGAGCGTCAGCAACTCTTAGTTTGGTTGGCAAAATAAGTCAGCCAAGTCATAGCAAAATAACAAAGCCTCTTACTGGTCTAGTCAGTAAGGGGCTTTTTTGTTTTTCACAGTTCAAATCAGCCAAGCATAGAGCTTTTAGTTAACCCATCTTGTCACCAGCTGACCTGTTTTCTTAGCAGTATCTCTCATAAACTAGTACTCATATTGAAGCCATCATTGTGGGTTGAAAGAATGACAATAACAAAAAAACAAACGGCGCTTGAGATCAGTGCTCAGATGGATATTCCTGGTCGCAAGATGGAGTTTGAATTTGATCTAGATAGCCTCCCTCGCTACTGGCATAGTGGTGACATATTTAAAACCACCTATATGAATGCATTATCTTGTCTCTTCCCTGAAGGGGAGCGTATGTTCATTGATGCCGTTCGTGATCATAAGCATCTAGTAAAAGATGAAAAACTTTTACAGCAGATTAAAGGCTTTATTAAGCAAGAAGCTATTCACGGCCACGAACACGCTCAATTTAACAAATACTTAGATAAGCAAGGGTATCCAGCGAGTAAGGTTGAGGCATTTGAAAAAAGAGAAAAAGCATGGATGAAAAAAATCATGCCAGCACGGACTCGACTAGCCATTACCAGTGCCGTTGAGCATTTTACCGCCATAATGGCAGACGATATATTGAACAATCCAGCAAGCACCGAAGGTATGGACGAAGAATTCAAAGCCTTATGGAAATGGCATGCGGTAGAAGAAACGGAGCATAAGGCTGTTGCATTTGATGTTTATCAACAAACTGGCGGCGGCTATTTTCAAAGAGTGATCGCCATGTTCATGGTCACGATTATGTTCTGTATGAAGGTGAGTACCGTGCAGGCAATCTTCTTATGGAAAGATGGCAAGCTATTTAGTCCAAAGGTCTGGTGGCAGGGGATTAAAATGTATTTCGGTAAGAACAGTTTGATTAAAAACATTTGGCGCAATTACATCGATTATTATCGTCCAAGCTTTCATCCTTGGGACCATGATAACCGAGAGCTTTTACAAGAGTGGATAGATAAAGGGCAAAGCTATAAAACGGTATAGCTTTGCATTCAGTAGACCTGATGATGCTTTTATGCAGATTATTTTTCTAAGGAATTTACGACGTCATGCAATAGAATTGTTGCATCGGCGGTTTTATTTTCTCTTAAAAGTTCATAAGCTTTCTTAATATCAATTTTTAATTTAGCCAATAATAATTGATCATTATTTTTTGTTTCTTTGACTATTTCTTCATAAGGCTTTGAGCTGCTTGTCTTTAGGCATTTGATCTGTTTCTTAAACGTCGTCTCTTGCTTACATAGACCTAGCTCAATTTTTGATACATAGCTTTTGTTAACGATTTCATTTAAACAGCTTTTGAATTCATTATTATAGTACTTGGCTGAATGACATAGCGCCAAAGGCTGCGCCTGGTATTGATTGTTTTTGATTAAGTCCAAGCAGCTTTTTATTTTATTCCAGCTACCTACATTGGCACAATACGTTAGCGCTGTTTCGTTGAATGTAGCCTTCTTAACTTGAGCCATGCATTTCTTGATGTAGCTTTTTTGCTTTAATTGCTGGCACACCTCTACCGCGCTTTCTTGGTAAATTTCATCGGCATGAATAGAAAAAGAAAACATTATTAAAAGTAAGGATATTATTATTTTCATTTTGGAACGTACTCTACTGCTAGTGGTAAAGCGGCAATCTTAGAACGCCTACTGCCATTAGTCTAATGTTAATCAAATAGACCTTGGTCCCAATAAGGATAATCCTCACCAAAATATTCTATGGCGAAATCTAAAAATGCCCTTACTTTAGCGGGTAGATAATTACGCTCGGGGTAGACGGCGTAGACATTTTTAGAAGGCATGCGGTAATCGGGAAAAAGGTTCACTAGCTTGCCTTCGCGTAGTGCATCACCCGCTATAAAGCTGGGTAAGCGGCCAATACCTAGCCCCTTAGCTAGAGCTTCCTTGAGAGCTTCGCTATTATTGACGCGGTAATTACCCTCCACTCGAATATTGATCTCTTTGCCATCATTACTAAATTGCCAGTGGTCTTTGTTGGATGAATAGCTATACAGTAAACAATTATGATTGCTTAATTCTGCAGGCGTCGCAGGAACTCCATGTCTCTCTATATAATCAGGTGATGCACAAACAATGCTATGAAGCGGAGCTAACCTTCTAGCAATCAAACTTGAGTCTTTGAGTTCCCCTGTACGGATAGCGACATCAAACCCGTGTTCGATTAAATCAACTGCCTTATCATCCATTACTAAATCTATCGAAATCTTAGGGTAGCGCAATAAAAATTCAGGAATTAACCCTGCCATATGAATGAGGCCAAATGACATAGGGGTATTAACCTTCAGCTTCCCTTGGGGTTCTCCTTGCAGCTGGCTTACGGCGTCTTCGGCATTCTGTGCCTCTAGGTTAGCTTTCGCTGCATATTCATAATAACGGCTGCCCGCCTCGGTTAAGCTGATCTTGCGCGTCGTTCTATGTAATAACCTCACACCTAAATGTGCTTCAAGCTGGCTAATTCGTTTACTCATAGCCGACTTAGAAATTCCCAGTGCATCTGCCGCCGCAGAGAACCCTTTATGATCAACAACGGCAATGAAGTAGGGAATAACATTGAAATGGTCCACTGGAATTAACTCCTGATTAAGATAGGCCTAGGCATACTAGCAGATAAGTGGTTGAGAAAAACTCAACTAATAGTCTTCTGATGTCGCTATTATCAATCAAATAGAAACGAGTTACCTTGCTGCTCTATCTAAAGCAAACAAAATACCAAGGTGTAATATGAATCGTTTAGAGCATGCAAACTTAGTCGTAAAAGATATTCAGTCGAGTTTAGATTTCCTTTTAACTGCCTTCCCTTTGTGGAGAGTGCGTGGCGAAGGTCAAGGTAAGTGGGCTGGTCGAGCAAGGAACTGGTTGCATGTGGGTGATGATGATTATTACCTGACGTTGAACGATGGTGCTGAAGGAGAGATTCGAGACCTAAGGGGTATTACACCGGGTTTAGCTCACCTAGGGTTTGTGGTTGATGATGTGGATAGCTTGATTCAGCGCTTAACGAATAAGGGTTATGAAATTGATATAGTAGGCCAGAATCACCCTTACAGAAAGACTGTATATTTTATTGATCCTAATGGATTTCAGTTCGAATTTATACAATACCTGAGTAGTGAAGCCGTATTGAAAAACCAATATGGTGGTGAAAGTGGTGAGATTCTTCGCAGTGAAAAGTTTAATATTCAAGAGTTTGTAGAAGAACTCTATCGTCAGGTTGATAGAAAAAATGTTGAATATTTAGATCAGGTGCTGGGAGATGATATTCGTTTTTGTATCGGTAATAACCCAATCATCAGTGACAAAAATGAAGTATTAATAGCCAATAAAAACTTCTTTCATAGCATCGCCAAAATGACTCATAACATTACTAATATCTTAATCGATGGCACACAGGTTAGCTGTAATGGACGAGTTGACTATGTGCGCTTAGATGGTTCTGGTTTCAGCGCAGTATTTTCCACGGCATTAAAAATTGATGGTCATAAAATAACGGAATATCTAGTCTTTGCTGATTTATCTGGCTTATAAATGGAGTCTATTGTTTTAACAATAAGCTGATACTCATAGCAATACACACAGCAACGGTCATGTAGCGAATAAAATTAGTTCCTTGCTTGATGGCCGTTGCAGCCCCTATGCGCGCACCAATGATTTGACCTACCGCCATCGCTAGACCAACCTGCCATAGAATTTGGTCTGATAGAATAAAGATAAAGAGCGAAACAATATTGGTAGTGAAATTCATTAACTTGGCGTGAGCCGTGGCTTGAATCAAACTCAATGCACGCATTTTACAATAGCTTAAGGTAAAGAAAGTTCCTGTACCTGGGCCAAAAAATCCATCATAAAAGCCAATCCCCGTAATAAAAGAGCCATTAAAATTCTTTTCATCTAATTTGGGTTTGTCGCCAGGCTGGCCAAAGTTCTTTGCGAAGACTAAATACGCAGCGATCAAAATTAAGGCAAAAGGCAACAGTGTAATTAACAAGCTGGAATCGAATAGCTGAATGGCAATAGCGCCAAAAGCAGCACCGATTGACGCTGCTAAAATTCCCCATCGTTGTTTTTTCGGTGAGACGAGCTTTTGTTTAATGAAAAAACGAGTCGCGGTAAAACTACCAAAACAAGCTTGTAATTTATTAGTAGCAATCGCTTGTACAGGAGACATGCCAGTAAAAAGAAGTGCAGGTATAGTGAGTAGGCCACCACCGCCAGCAATGGCATCAATAAAACCGGCGGCAATAGCGACTACGGATAGTATCGCCAATAGCTCAAAACTGAATTCCATAGAAAACTCACATTAATTCACGGTTGTAATAATGACTCATATTGGCCATTAGCTTTAATTAGTTCAAGACCTTTATCGAGTTTATCGGCAAAAAATTGTGCATCTTTATGAATGTGAGAAAATGCGACATAAATATCACTGGTATGATTGATAGGTCCTTTAAGAATACTACTAGGTTCTAATTGCATTGACTTCAACGTATGGCTGGCGACCGCATCAAATAGAATGGCACTATCGAGTCTACCTACCCTAAGCATGTTAATAATTTGCTCTTGAGTTGATACTCGTACTGTCTTGAATCTATGATTATGTTCTTCAAAAGTATTGCCATATTCATAATTAATGATCAGGCCAATGGTCGAGCCATCAGGAATATCAGCAATACTTTTATAGGCTTGAGCTTGAAGATGTCCAGCTGGAAAATAGAAAGAAGCGGGTGCCTTTAATAAAGCTTGAGTACCAAATAGAAACTGTTGTTCCGTCGACGCTTGGCGGGTCACGTTATAACCACCTACTAGAGTGCCTTTTTCTATCTCGCTTAAGACTCTGGCATAAGGAAAAGTTTTTACAATGAGAGTTATCCCCACGGAGGAAAAGGCTTGCTCAAGAATGCTAGTCGATATTCCTTGGCCATTAGAATCGGCAAAAGGTGGCCAGCTATCTTCTACGGCTAATGTAACAGAATGAGTCCTTCCATTATCCGCTTGGCATACTACAGATAGTGCAAAAGACAGTAAGACGATAACTTGCAGTATCTGCTGATGTAACAATCTCATAAAAATAAGCCTATATGCCTGAAGCAACAAAAAAGTATATTTAACATCATTACTTCTCAGTGTACTTGATCCTAGGCAGTATCGGCTAATTTTTATAAACACTGACCCTTTTTCAATTGAGCTATCTGCTCATCGCTATATCCTAACGTCTGCATAATACTCAGTGTATCGGCCCCGAGCTTTTTGCCCGCACGGTGTGGCTCTTGGCGTTTAAAAGGCAGGGCGGAGTTTATTTGCTTCAGCTGATTGTCATTAGCATCTATTGCCTGGGTGATCATACCTCTAGCAATGAAATGAGGATGTTTAAACGCCTCATTCATGGTTAGTACTGGCTCAACACAAGCATCGACTTTAGCAAATGCGGCCTGCCAATATTCCAGCGAATGAGCTTGAACCTTCTCATTGATAGCTGCTTTTAATTTTTGCTGCATTTCATGGCCTTGATCAGCCAACTTATTTTTCCACTCGTCTAATTCCAGAAGGGTTAATAGTGCCAAAGCAAAATTAGGTTCTAGGCTGCCAATAGAAATATAACGTTGATCTGAAGTCTGGTAATAGTCATAGAGCAAGCCGCCATTAAGCATCTCCTGGCCATAGTCAGGATCTTCATTACTGGTCATGGCATTAGAGCCAAACATCGTTGTCAGCGCCATTGCAGCATCACTCATGCTGATATCGAGGTATTGTCCTTCACCTGTTGCTGTGCGCTGAATGACCGCCGCCATAATCGCCATCGCAGCATGATGAGAACCGCCAGCAATATCCGCTATCTGAGTACCTGATAACACCGGGCCGGTATCTTCACGGCCAGAAAAACTGGCAAGGCCAGATAGCGCTAAATAATTAATGTCGTGTCCCGCACGATCTTTCAGCGGACCTGTTTGGCCATAACCGGTAATCGAGCAATAGATGAGCTTGGGTTGAATCTCTTTCAGTGTGTCAAAATCTAAACCCAAGCGTTGCATTACGCCGGGTCTAAATTGCTCAATCACAATATCGTATTCTGGTAGCAGCTTATGAATAATCTCTTGCGCACCTTCTTTCTTTAAATCGATCGCCATACTTTGCTTATTACGATTCAAGGTCGCGTGGGCCGCAGAAACTTTATTCGGCCCTTCTCCGACAAATGGAGGCATTAACTTAACTAAGTCGGGGCGAGTCGGAGATTCAATCCTAAGCACCTCGGCTCCCATGTCTGCTAATAGCTGAGTCGCATAAGGCCCTGGTAATAAAGTGGTGAAATCAAGAACTTTTAAACCTGCTAAAGGCAAAGACATAAGTGCAGTATCCGGAATATGAAAATGACGCTAGCCAGAATTGCTCTGACCAGCGTTTAATACAAAATAAATAGATAAAAATTTTTAACCGTTACTTAACAATGTCACGGCCAATAATCAGTTTCATAATTTCATTGGTACCGGCATAAATCTTTTGCACACGAGCATCGGCATAAGCACGGGCAACTGGGTATTCCCACATGTAACCATAACCACCGTGTAGCTGTAGGCACTCATCTACAACATCACATTGAATATCGGTAGAGAGTAATTTCAACTTAGCCGCCGTAACAGGGTCTAGCTCTTTTTCTAAATGCAGTTCTAAACATTTATCAATAAAGACTCGGGCCATGGTGACAGTCGAAGACATTTCAGCCAGTTTAAACTGAGTATTCTGAAAAGATGCGATGGTTGTACCAAAGGCTTTACGATCTTTCACATACGTCACAGTTTGCTCAAGAATAGATTCCGCACAGGCGACAGCCGATAACGAAACGGATAAGCGTTCTTGTGGAAGTTCCTGCATCAGGTAGATGAAACCCATGCCTTCCGTACCTAACAAGTTTTCTTTTGGAACTTTCACATCTTGGAAGAATAACTCAGAGGTATCCTGTGCCTTCATACCAATCTTGTGTAGGTTCTGACCTTTAACAAAACCTTCGGTACCCGCTTCAACTAATAATAAACTGGTGCCCTTTGAACCCGCTTCTGGACTCGTTTTGGCAACTACAATCACAAGATCGGCAAGCTGGCCATTGGTGATGAAGGTTTTTGAACCGTTAAGAATATAGTGTTCACCATCGTCGCTTAGAACCGCGCTGGTTTTAACACCTTGTAAATCAGAACCGGTACCAGGTTCTGTCATTGCAATAGCGGTAATGATGTCGCCATTCACACAGCCTGGTAAGTATTTTTGCTTTTGCTCTTCCGTGCCGTACGCCATGATATAAGGAACAGCGATATCAGAATGCAAACCAAAACCGATACCGGTTAAGCCAAAATTAGCGACTTCTTCGGCAACTACTGCGTTATAGCGGAAATCAACTTCTACACCGCCGTAGGCTTCCGGTACAGTAGGGCTTAAATAACCCATCTCTCCTGCTTTTTTCCAGAATTCACGAGATACCTGGCCGTCTTTTTCCCACTGTTCATGGTATGGAACCGCTTCTTCTAATAAAAACTTACGGAAGCTATCACGAAACATGTCTTGTTCAGATTCAAATACAGTACGTTTAATCATTGTTATTGCCTTTTTATTTTTAAATTTATTTATCTTCAAATACTAAATTGTCTTTTGCCATATCTTTTAGCAAGTTCGGAACTCGGAAGCGTTCACCGCAGGTTTCAAATAAAGTCTCAGCACGCTCGATAAAAGCATCGAGTCCAGTTTGATTTATAAACTGCAATATACCCCCAGTCCAAACTGGGAAACCAATGCCCATAATGGAACCAATATTGGCATCACGAACACTGGTTAATACGTTTTCTTCAAAGCAGCGAACGGTTTCTATTGCTTGAATATAAAGCAGACGATCTTTAATTTCTTGCAGATCAATGGCTTTGTCAGCTTGTTCAAATGTATCTTTTAGGCCAGGCCATAAATGCTTCTTTGCATCTTGTGGATAGTCGTAGAATCCAGCGCCTGCTAACTTTCCAGCACGTTCCATCGCCAGCATCTTATCAACGGTTTTCTCGGCAGGGTGGTGAATAAAGTTCTTACCCTCTGCTTCCATATCTAGCATGGTTTGCTTACGGATTTTCTCGACCAGCGTTAAGCTAACTTCATCGGTAACGGCAAGTGGTCCGACTGGGAAGCCTGATAAAAAGGCCGCATTTTCGATCGCTGCTGCCGGAATACCTTCACCCAACATAGCGATGCCTTCGTTAGCGAAGGTGCCAAATACCCGTGAGGTATAAAAACCGCGACTATCATTTACCACAATCGGAGTTTTACCAATTTGCTGAACATAGTCGTAAGCCAGAGCTAGCGTTTCGTCTGAAGTCTTCTCACCGCAAATAATCTCTACCAATGGCATTTTGTCGACAGGAGAAAAGAAGTGCAGACCAATAAAGTTTTCCGCTCGCTTAGAAGCCTCGGCTAAACCAGTAATGGGCAGGGTAGAGGTATTAGAAGCAAAAACAGCTTGAGTCGATAACTGAGCTTCCGCTTCTTGAGTGACCTTGGCTTTTAATTCACGATTTTCAAAAACCGCTTCAATCACCAAATCACAACCCGCCAACTGCTGAGCATTGTCTGTGGGTAAAATCGAATTCAATAATTTATCCGCTTTGTCTTGGCTTAAGCGGCCTTGCTTTACTTTTTTATTCACAATGTTTTCAGAGTAAGCTTTGCCTTTCTCTGCACCTTCAAGGCTCACATCTTTTAAAACAACTTCAATGCCTTTTAAAGCGGATGAATACGCAATACCTGCGCCCATCATACCTGCACCGAGTATACCCAGCTTAGTAACTTTCTTACGGGGGATATTATCTGGGCGGGCAGCACCGGCTTTAATTTCATTCATCTGATACCAGAAAGTACCAATCATATTCTTAGCGACTTGGCTGCAAACCAGCTCTACGAAATAACGTGATTCAATACGCATCGCGGTATCGATATCAACTTGCAGACCTTCAACCATCACCGCAAGAATAGATTCAGGGGCAGGTAAGGTGCCTTTCGTTTTTGCGCGGATCATTGTCGGAGCAATGGGCAGCATTTTTGCTAAGGCAGGCTGGCTGGGTAGGCCGCCAGGAACCTTGTAGCCTTTCATATCATAAGACTGCTGGACATTACAGTCAGTGCCGGAATTAGCCTTAATCCAATTAACCGCAGATTCGAGCATCGCTGCAGGTGAATCAACAACCTCGTTAATTAAACCAAGCTCTAAGCCTTTCTCTGGCTTGAATTGCTTGCCTTCTAGTAAATAAGGCATCGCCGCTTGCATGCCTAATAAGCGGGTCATACGAATTACGCCACCACCACCGGGTAATAAACCCAACGTCACTTCTGGCAAGCCTAGCTGTATGTCTTTACCGAGAGGGCCTTTATTTAACGCAACTCGATAATGGGCTGACAGCGCAAGCTCCCAACCACCACCTAAGGCTGCGCCATTAATACACGCGACCACAGGCTTGCCCTGAGTTTCGATTGCACGCATGGCAAGTTTTAAACGATTAACCATGTCATACAAAACATCGGCGTTTTCTTTTTGCGTACTGTATAAATCGTCGAGATTACCACCGGCAAAAAACGTCGATTTAGCCGAGCGAAAAATCACACCGGCATAATCGTCTTGGGAAAGTTTTTCCACAGCGTTAGATAATGAATCTGTAAATTCATTATCCATTAAATTAGCGCCGGCATTCGGTTTATCTAGAATCAGGTGAACAATGTTGTGCTGATCTTTTTCGTAAATTACAGAATTAGTCGTCATTATATTATCCCCTTAAACCCGTTCAATAATCGTTGCGATGCCCATACCGCCACCGACACATAAAGTCACTAGACCCGTCTTTAAATCTCTGGCTTCTAGCTCATCCAACAAGGTGCCTAAAATCATGGCACCAGTTGCACCCAAAGGGTGACCCATGGCAATAGAGCCACCATTCACGTTAACGATATCTTCACTGATTCCCATTTCATCGATAAAGCGCATCACGACTGAGGCAAACGCTTCGTTTACTTCAAACAAATCAATATCAGATACATCCATGCCCGCAACTTTTAATGCTTTGCGTGCTGCTGGGCCAGGGCCGGTTAACATGATGGTGGGTTCAGATCCGACAACCGCCGTCGCTACAATACGGGCACGGGGTGTCATACCAAATTGTTTGCCTGCCGCTGCACTGCCAATCAATACAGCTGCTGCGCCATCAACAATGCCAGACGAATTTCCTGGGCTATGAATGTGATTAATAAACTCAACCTGTGGATAACGTTCTTTCGCTACGTTATCAAAACCCATATCCCCCATCATTTTAAAAGAAGGCTTAAGCTTACCCAATGTTTCAACCGAGCTTTCAGGACGAATTAATTCATCATGCTCAAGTAAGATCAGGCCATTACGATCTTTAACCGGAATAATCGATTTCTTAAAGGCATCCTTTTTCCAAGCAGCCGCCGCTTTATGATGCGAACGCATAGCAAAGGCATCCACATCTTCACGAGAATAGCCTCCTAAAGTGGCAATCAAATCAGCGCCAATGCCTTGTGGCATAAAACCCGTCGCTACATTGGTTGCTGGGTCCATCGCCCAAGCGCCACCATCACTGCCCATCGGCACCCGTGACATTGATTCAACGCCACCGGCGACAACCAAGTGTTCCCAACCAGAGCGAACTTTCATCGCCGCGGTATTAACAGCTTCTAATCCTGATGCGCAAAAACGATTCAGCACCACACCGGCAACATCATCGTTCCAACCTGCAGCCAACGCAGCGGTCTTTGCAATCACCGCGCCTTGATCACCGACAGCGGTCACGCAACCCATCACAATGTCGTCAACAGCGGCGGTATCAAATTGATTACGCTCTTGCAGGCTAACCAGCAAATCACTGAGCAGGGTAATCGGTTTAACTTCATGCAGCGCGCCACTCGCTTTACCACGACCACGGGGAGTACGAATTGCATCAAAGATTAGAGCTTCATTTGTCATGGGGCTTTCCTTTATTTCGGTGCCATACGCAAAGCGGAATCGATACGAATCACTTCGCCATTAAGAATCGGGTTTTCAACAATATCTCTTACTAAGCGACCAAACTCTGCTGGCTTGCCTAAGCGCGACGGGAAAGGCAGTGTTGATGCAAGGCTGTCTTGAATCTCTTGGGAGAAAGATTCCATCATCGGCGTCATAAATAAACCCGGTGCAATGGCTAAAACACGCACGCCGAATTTCGCTAATTCGCGGGCTGCAGGTAAAGTCATGGCAACAATGCCACCCTTAGAAGCGGCATAAGCTGCTTGACCAATCTGACCTTCAAACGCTGCCACCGACGCCGTAGAAATAATCACCCCACGTTCGCCATCTTCATTAGCTTCACGGTTTTTCATTTGGTCTGCGGCTAAGCGCAAAATATTGAAAGAGCCAATCAGGTTTACGTGAATCACCTTAGTGAAAAAATCCAACGTCATCGGACCTTCGCGACCAATGATGCGACCAGGATTACCAATACCGGCGCAATTCACCGCAATACCACAGTCCCCATGAGCTTCTTTAGCGGTCAACATAGCTTGCTCAGCACTTTCAGCGCTGGTCACATCACAAAATACTGCAATACCACCAATCTCTTTCGCCACGGCTTCAGCCTTGTCCATTTGCACATCAAACAAAGCAACCTTGGCCCCTTGGCTGGCAAGAAATCTTGCAGTTGCTTCACCTAAACCTGAAGCACCGCCCGTAACAACCGCAGGAACGCCTTTAATATCCATTTGAACAACCTTATTAT
>JAESQF010000037.1 GCA_016765295.1 Oleispira sp. | reverse complement strand
TTACCAGAATCAGTATTACCAGAATCAGTATTACCAGAATCAGTATTACCAGAATCACTGCTACTAGAACTACCGCCACAAGCCGCTAAACCTAGGGCTAACAAAGAAATTAAAATTTCCTTTCTCATTTGATTACTTCCTTTCATATCAAAATTTTAGTGCGCGCACCTTAGCGTAAACGTTGTTTAATTACTACGCAGTTATTGTTATCAGTGGGTATTTTGTCTGCCCATAAATTTTATTACTCTCCATACGTATACTGACATAAGGGACAAAATCTTACATGATAATAAGAATCATTCCTGTCTAATATTAACTAGGTCATTTAAGATGCGACCCATATTTTCTGACCCTAGTTACCCCTATGTCTCTAACAAAACCCAAACGTATGACGGTGATGAAATTACACGGCTATCTTTCTGTGTTTTTTTTAATGCTCATGTTTATTTATGCCCTTACTGGCACGCTGTATTTGTTTGAAATAGAAGGTAATAAAACCAGTCGTTCGGTTAGTTTTCAGTTCGATAGTCTAGGGCTTGATAGCTGGCCCGAGAGTGAAAAAGAAGCATTAAAGATAATGCCGTCGATTTTAGAAAAAGTTGGCGAAGACAAATTACCCAGTAAATATTCAGACCGCAAAGGGCATGAGTGGTCTGCTCTAGATAGAAGTATTTTGTTAGCCAAAACTGCGGAAAAAGATTCGGTTCTTGTGACTGTTTCACATTCAGATTTCATGCGTCAAATGCTGATGATTCATAAAGGTCATGGTGGCCCTTTATTTACAGTGTTCGGTATCGCTCTAGGTATTTATATTTTATTGATGATGATTTCAGGAGTTTGGATGATGATTAAAACCAAGCCGATGATTAGAGGCTCAAAGATATCAGCACTCTTGGGCTTTGGCAGTGCAATTGTTATTTACCTAATTACTATTTATTAATCAGGGCCCTTATTATGAAGTACTCTCCTTTATTTTTAGCGGTTAGTTCTGCTATGTCACAATTATCTTATGCGGAAGAGGCTCAATTGGATGATGTTGTTATCTCTGGAAGTTATTTTAATGATTACAAAGTCGATGATGCGAAAGGTGCTATGCGCAGTCATGTTTCGTTATTAGATACACCGCAGTCAGTCTCTGTAATAACAAACACTATTATCGATGAGCAGTTGGCAACAACGCTAGGACAAGTATTAAGTAATGACGCGAGTTTGACGGCGGGGTCTAAGCAAAGAAACCGCGAGGTGTTTAATTTGCGTGGATTCGAATTAAGTTCAAGTACGGGTTATTTACGCGATGGCCATCAACACTGGTCTCACTACCAGCAACCCATTGAAACGCTAGAGTCGGTTGAGGTAATTAAAGGTCCTTCCAGTACGCTCTACGGTACTTCGGGCCCAGGTGGCTTAGTCAATATGGTGACGAAAAAGCCGACACATTATGACCTACTTACATTATCAACAGATATTGATGATCAAGGCTCGACGCGTTTTATGCTCGATGCGGGTGGCGCGCTAACCGAGAGTAAAGACCTACGCTATAGAACAACTTTGGTAAAACAAGATGTCAATTTTGATCGCGAATATCAAAATGGTGAGCAGCGCGAACGTGATCGTTTTTTGGGTGCATTGGTACTCGATTATAATATTTCAGAAAATGCCTTAGTCAGTTTTCATTATGATAAAACCAATGATAAAGCGGGTCTAGATACCGGAGCTTGGTTAGATGAGAGTGGCAATGTCATTGGTGGTATCAGTGGTGATGATAAGGTCATTCATGATATGTCGTGGGCTTTTACTGATATTACCGTAGAAAACATTGGTATAGACCTTGAGCTAGGGTTGAATGAATTTTGGGATTTGAGCATCGGTTATAACGAACAAAGTTTTACCCGTCAGCGCTTTGAATCTTCAGCGAAGAAACCTGCAGGTTATCAACCAGGAGATAGCTATGAGTCATCTCCTTATGATCGCTATGATGATTGGCAATTTAAAACGGCCTTTGTCGATTTTAATGGTGATTTTGAATTTGCCGGTGTAAATCATCAGGTGTTGATTGGCGCAAATTATTTGGATTATTACTACGGGCAATTAAAAACGACGGGGGATAGTTTTACTTATACTCCTGGGCAAGCTGAGCCAGACCGTCCTGATATTAGTTATAAAACGGATAGCGATGAAAGTATCAGTGAGTATCAACAATACGGTATTTATCTACAGGATTTAATCACACTGAACGAATATTGGCAGGTCTCTATTGGCGGTCGTTATGATAAACAGGATAAAAAGGATGCCGATAATACATCTCTATTACCGAAAGGGGCGCTGTTGTTTAGCCCGAATGATCAATCAACAATCTATGCTAGTTATTCCGAAAGCTTTGAGCCACAAAGTACTGAAACCCTCAACGATGAGAGTGATAGTAATCATGGCATGGATTTAGAAGCCATGACCGCAAAGCAAGTTGAGCTGGGTGCGAAAGGCAGCTGATGGATGAGCGATTATTACTGACGACCGCAGTATTTGATATTAATAAGACAGGAATGTTAGTCACGGAAGATATTGATGATCCAGACTTTGATACGCGTACCAGCCAAGCGGGTGAGCAGCGTCATAAAGGTTTTGAAGTCGCAGCTCAAGGAGCGGTGAGTGATAAGTTATTTGTTATGGCATCAGCGATGAACTTGCATGCCGTTTATGAAAAAGATGAGCATTACCAAGGTAATACCCCGGCTGATGTCGCAGATTGGAGTGCTAATATTTGGTCGCGTTATGAATTAACTCATCAGTTAGCGTTGAATGCCGGTGCTTTCTACGAAGGCGAACGCTTTGCTGATAATGAAAATACCATCGTCAAAGATGCCTATACTCGAGTTGATATCGGTGCCAGCTACAAGGTGAAATTGAGTAAAAGTGATATCAATTTTCGTTTCAATATTCAGAATGTATTTGATACAGAATACCTTGCTGGGGGTGGCCCATCGAGTGTAACAGTCGGTGATGGCAGGAGTTATCGCCTAGCTATCCAAATCGCGATGTAAAATTAGTGCAAGCATACTGGTTTATCTGAGCTAGCCCTGTAGTTTCATATTACTAATAATAAGAATCTACTTAGGAGCTGCTATGCCAGTGATCATACCGCTATTATTAAAGTTCTTTTGGTTTGGAATTATGTTGATAGGCCCAGCTAATGCTTGGTTTATCCAAAAGCGTGCTCGTCCGTTAATTGAGGAGTCACCTGCATTGCAAGCGGATGCCAATAAGGTATCCATGACCTTGATTTTAATGATTGGCATACCTTCAGCAATGCTGGGTATTATTCAGCTGCTGGCAGGTTATGAAAGCCCGTTCTATATCTTTGATGATGACTTAACCAACCCTTATTTATTGGCTGCTTGGATAATTTTGGTAGCTCTGCGAATCTTTATACTTTATTGGTTATGGTTTACCAAAGGCTTAGAATCTTACTTGGCGGTAACCCCTATACGGATTAAGAAACCTCAGTTTTTAAACAATATTGCGGGGATATTAATGGTGCGTTGGTTGGTGACAGGCATATTGGCGACATGGTTTATCAGTGTCGTTGTCAGTTTTCTATAAAACGGGCACAAAATAGGCGCATGAGAAACCCCATGCGCCTTTTGAAAATTTAATGATCTTTTCGATTAGCCCCAGGGTCCATAATTTTAAGCGGCTTTTCTTCTTCATCATAAAGCGCTTTGCCAACCGGAGTCACCCTAGTCGTTAGCTCTTCGTATAACGGTTCAGCAACCGCTTCTTTCGCTTCTTTGTGCTGAGTATAGGTTTCGGTAAAACCACAGGCTACGCAGTCACGCAGCTCGGTATCCTCATCATCACGATACATACGGATCTTGTCCATCTCGCCACACTTAGGGCAAACAACACCGGCGATAAAGCGTTTCTGAATGATCTTCTGTCCCATTATGCAGCCCCTGTCGCAGTAGACTGAATACCGCAATGGCGTAACAAGGCATCGGTTGTTGGCGCGCGGCCACGGAAGCGAGCAAATAAAACCGCTGGTTCTTCACTACCGCCTTTTTGTAATATCTCAGTTAAGAAACTTTGACCTGTAGTGGTATTAAAAATCCCTTCGTCTTCAAAACGAGAGAAAGCATCGGCACTTAATACTTCAGCCCATTTATAGCTGTAATAACCCGCAGCATAACCGCCAGCGAAAATATGACTAAAGCTATTTTGGAAGCGGTTGTATTCAACAACGGGCACGACCGCAACTTGGCTACGCACATCATCGACAATGCTTTTTATGTAGTTGAGTTTTTCGCTAGCGCTCGACTGTGGCTGATATTCTTTGTGCATGCGGAAATCGAATAATGAGAATTCTAATTGACGCACCATCACCATCGCCGTTTGGAAATTTTTCGCTGCCAGCATTTTTTCTAATAAATCATCAGGTAATGACTCACCGGTTTCATAGTGACCTGAAATAAAGGCGAGGGCTTCTTTTTCCCAACACCAGTTTTCCATAAACTGACTTGGCAACTCAACTGCATCCCAAGCAACGCCATTAATACCACTCACCGCAGCGGTTTTAATTTGAGTTAGCATGTGGTGCAAGCCATGACCAAATTCGTGGAACAGGGTAGTAAGCTCATCGTGGGTTAATAACGCTGGCTTACCATCAACCGCCGGGCTGAAGTTACAGACTAGGTAAGCAACAGGTAGCTGTAGGCTACCATCTGCTAAGGTTCTGCGAACTCGGCACTCGTCCATCCAGGCGCCGCCACGTTTTTTATCACGAGCATATAAGTCGAAATAAAACTTAGCGATTAACTGGCCGTCTTTTTTGATATGAAAAAAGCGAACATCCGAGTGATAGCTATCGAACTGGGTTTGTTCTTCAATATTGATGCCGTATAAGCGCTGTACGGTTTCGAACATGCCTTTTAATACCGTATCGATCGGTAAGTAAGGGCGAATCAATTCTTGGGAAATACTGTATCGATGTTGGCGCAATTGCTCGGCATAAAAACTCACATCCCAAGGCTCTAGCTTTTCGATGTTGAATTCTTCTTTGGCATAAGCGCTGAGTTCGGCAAATTCTTGCTTGGCTTGCGGCACTGCTTTCTTGGCAAGATCGCTTAAAAAGTCGATTACTTGCTGTGGATCATCCGCCATCTTGGTTGCGACTGAATACTCGGCGTAGTTAGCAAAATCTAATAGCTGAGCGAGCTCATGACGCAAGGCTAAAATCTCATTCATCACGGCGGAGTTATCAAAGTCATTTTTACCACCGGCATCTGCATACAAATCGGATGCGCGGGTTAGGTAGGCTTTGTACATCTCGTGACGTAATTCGCGATTTTCGCAGTAGGTCAGTATCGGGAAGTAAGAAGGGAAGTCGAGAGTGAATAAATAGCCTTCTTTGTCTTTTCCTTGAGCCTGCTGCTGCGCCAAAGATAAAGCAGAATCAGGTAAGCCTGCTAGCTCTGCTTTATCCGTTATTGTTTTCGACCAAGCCTGAGTTGCATCCATCACGTTTTCACCAAACTTACTGGTGAGTTCAGATAGGCGTTGTTTGATTTCGCCATAACGTGATTTTTTATCACCTTCTAAAGCGATACCCGCTAAACGGAAATCGCGCAATGCATGTTCAATGGCTGTCTTTTGCTCTGTGCTTAACGTCGCAAACTCTGCGCTATCCGCTAACTTTTTATAAGCGTTATATAGATCTTGGTTTTGACCCATTTCGGTAGAGTAAGCACTGAGTAATGGCAGGCAGGCGTTATAAGCATCACGCAGTTCATCACTATTCACTACTGAGTTCATGTGACTTATTGGCGACCAAGCTTGGCTGAGTTCATCATCCCAAGCTTCCATTGGTGTAACGAGTGCATCCCAGCTAACCGGAGTTGCCCCTGAATTTATCGAGGCTAATAGGGTATTGATACGCTCACGGTTGCTAGTGAGTAGTTGTTCCAAAGCCGGTTGAGCGTGCTCGGCTTTTACTTGCGAGAAGAGCGGTAAGGCATTAGCGGCAGGCGGCTGTAATAACGGGTTGTCACTCAGTGTCGACATAATCAATAGGTGCTCAGTAATGGCTGCGTTATGGCCAGGTGATAAATAGTACAATTATTATAGTTAGATGAAGGCAAAAACCGATATTTCAAGATATATTCTATTAAAGTAATACGAAGTCCGTTTGAAAAGAGAATTCACTATGTCAAAGCATTCAATTCGTAACCATTCAGTTCGCAGTTATGAAGGTATGGCCCCTAAGTTAGGCAGTAAGGTTTTTGTCGATGCTAGCGCGGTAGTGATTGGCGATGTCGAGATAGGCCAAGATAGCTCAGTATGGCCGTTAACGGTTATTCGCGGGGATATGCATCATATTCGTATTGGCGAGCGTACCAGCGTACAAGATGGCTCTGTATTACACATTACCCATGCCAGTGATTTTAACCCCGGTGGTTACCCGCTGATTATTGGCGATGACGTTACCATTGGTCATCAGGCGTTGTTACGTGGCTGCACGATCGGTAATCAGGTTCTTATCGGCATGAAAGCGATGGTGATGGATGGGGTGGTGATAGAAGATAAAGTGATTGTCGCGGCGGGTGCTTTGGTGCCTCCAGGTAAAGTCTTAGAAAGTGGTTATATGTATGTGGGTAGTCCTGCGAAAAAAGCGCGGCCGTTGACTGAAAAAGAGCTTAGGTTTTTTCCTTATAGTGCAGCCAATTATGTAAAACTAAAAGATAAACACATTGCCGAAGGTTTTATGGAATAACAAAGACATTATTAAAAACTGATCAAACATTTATTAATTGTACTTCCGTACCATTCTCGGTTAATGGCCTGAACTGGCATAGGAGCAGTGTTTAACTTTCACTATTATTTTGTACTCAATAACAATAATAATGAAGGTCAAACATGATTAAACCAATTTCAACTCTAGCGGTGAGCGCGTTACTCGCGTGCTCCTCTTTATATTCACTTACCAGCCACAGTATGTCTTCTGCTAAACCCGCACCGTCAGGATATACCGATACTCAGCATCCGATTATGCTAGTACAAGGTATTCTGGCTTTCGATTCGATAGCGGGGGTTGATTACTGGTATAAGATTTCTGAGAAATTAGAATCAGAAGGCGCACAAGTCTATACCGCGCACATTAATGCCTTTAATGGCTCTGTTGCGCGCGGTGAGCAGTTGATAGAAGAGCTTGATAACATTCGTGCGGTCGATCCAAGTATTCAAAAATTCAATCTGGTTGCTCATAGTCAAGGTGGTTTAACATCACGCTATGTTATGAGTGTGCGTCCAGATCTAGTCGCATCGCTTACGACCATGGGTTCTCCCAATAAGGGCGCGCCCATTGCAGATGCGTTGAATAATATATTCCCTGAAGATTCACCATTAGGTAGTACTTACGAGTTTATTATTAACGCAGCGGGATCTTTAATTGATGGACTCTCAAGAGACGGTGTAGGTAAAAGCGACGCTCGTGCCTTGACCAAAGAATTTACTACGGCTGGCGCCGCCAGCTTTAATGTAACCTATCCTGCGGGCTTGCCGACGACCCAGTGTGGTGACGGTCCATCATCTGTAGTGATTAACGGCCATAACATCAATCTTTATTCATGGGCTGGCGGTGCTGCTTTTACCAACGCATTAGATCCATTGGATTATTTGTTCGCAACGACTGGACTGTTGTTTGCGGGTGAAAGTAATGATGGTATTACCGGTAGTTGCTCTAGCCACTTTGGTAAAGTCATTCGTGATGATTATAAAATGAATCACGGTGATCTAATTAACCAAGTTCTAGGGCTGCATACTTTGTTCGATACCGATCCATTATCGGTGTATCGCACTCATGCTAATCGTCTTAAAACAGCAGGTTTATAAAACTCAATTTCAATGATAATACTATCCACTTCAATGAGAATACGAGTTGTCTTAATAGGAGCCACACTGCTTGCAGTGTTGGCTTATATTAATCATCAGCCTGAGTTAAATGTAATGCTTGCTGCGGATAACATTGAGGCCGTGACAAACGCAGATTTCATAGCCGATAAGATTTTCGATACAATCTCAGAGGCTCCCTCTAAAGATACTCTTCCTTCTTCTTTGCAGGGAACATCCCATGGGGTTACTTTAACGGTTCATCAAGATAACCTAGTCATTACTGCGAGATTAAAAGATTTATTCGATTATTATTTATCCGCTGCGGGTGAAGAAACTATTGCCCAGATCAGCCGAAGAGTGGAACTCGATTTTTCCTCTCAATTAAGCGCGTTAGCATTACAGCAAGCGCTGGCTATTTGGCAAAACTATATTTCATATAAAACAGCCCTAGTGGATCTAGATCAACAGTACTCTGCCAATACCCACTCTCTGGATAAAAACCAACATCTTCAGATTTTACAACAGCGCCAATTATCTTTGATTGCATTACAGGATCAAATATTTTCAGCGTCGATAGCTCAGATATTGTTTTCTTTTGATCGCCAGCTTGATAATCATACGCTGGAAAAATCTGCTATTTTAGCCAGTGATATGTCGGCACAAGCAAAACAGCAAAGCTTAATTAACTTAAATGCTCAGCTTCCTATTGAAGTTACGGTGAGTATAAAACGTAATGCACAGCAGAAGCACCTATTGGACATTGATGATGTTGAGGGTTTGACGTCAGAACAGAAATATAACTTACGTGCACAGCAAGTAGGTGAAGCTGCGGCTAATCGATTGCAGCAGTTGGATGAAAAGCGCGAGCGATGGCAGCAAAGAATTAATGACTTTATCCTACAGAAACAACAATTATTAGAGGCTGAATTAGCGGAAGCAGATTACAGCATTGGCTTAGAGGCATTATATCAACAGAACTTCGCCTCTGAAGAGCAGTTGCGAGCGAAAGCTTTGACTCGCTAGTGTTCTTATCTGCTTATTTAGGCGTTATTTTAAAAAAACTCTCTAATCGATTGACTAAATATTGGCTATATTATTAAGTAGGTTAGCCTTTGGCTTAACTCATAATAATTTAAAACGAACTATGGATGTCACATGAATAAATTTCTATTAGTAACACTTTTCAGTGCTATTTCAGCAACGTCTGTTCAGGCAATCGAAAACCAGAAAACAGTTTGCTCTCACGGCAATCAAACTCGGGTTATTGAAGTTGTTTATACCACCGGCGAAGAGACTCCTTGTGAAGTGCGTTATAGCAAAGAAGACGGCATGACGACACCTTGGAGTGCGAATAATTTGGCTGGCTTCTGTGAAGAAAAAGCAGCAGCATTCATTGATAAGCAAGAAACTTGGGGCTGGGCATGTGAAGCCGCTGCTAATGAAGCTGCCAGTGATGAAATGGCAATTTCTGCTAGCGACAATACTGAAATGACTGATGAAGCGGCTGCAACAACAGAAGCTACAACAACAGACGTTGCAGGAATAGAGGCTTTAGCAGTAGAAGCGCCAGTAACAGAAACTGCTGCAACAACAGAAACTGCAGAAAGCACTGATACTACAACTGTTCAGTAAAATATTTAATTAAGTATTTAGCAGGTATGCATTTAACCCTATTAGCCAGATGTTAACGATAGGTTAATGATGTTTTACCTGCGCGAATTAAGTGCTCTTGCTCATTACAACTGGCCAGGCTAACTTTGCCTTGCTGGTTGTATAGTAATTGAGTTATGCCACCGTTAACTAACGACCAGTTCAGTTTAAACGCGTGCTCATTATCCAGACCTAAGCAATATTGAGCTATGGCCGTAATAGGCCCACCCGAAGTAAATACGACAACATCCTTTCCTGCCGCTTGTTCTATCGTGGCCATTAATGCATCACGACAACGCTTAGTAAACTGAGTCCAAGATTCAATATACTCCTCATCGTATTGGCCACCGCTCCAGCGTTCGATCGCACTAGCAAATAAAATTTGGAATGCTTTTTGTGGGTTTTTCTGTGTTGCTAAGTAGGCACCTAACGTAATTTTTTGCACGACCCCAGTTTTTGAGAAACCTATTTTCTCTAAAGTCTTACTAGAAAACTGCGGGTGTGCAGCTGCTATGACATCATCACTATCAAACTCGTTAAACCCCGGCTGTTCAATGACGGTGCCATATGAATGCCATTTTTTTTGTGCACCTTGCATTGTTTCGCGATGGCGTTTCATTGCACCATGAATAACTAAGCCTGCCTCGATTGAACGAGCATCGAGGGACTTACCCACATATTCAGCTTGCTGGTGGCCTAAGTCAGACAGCTGATCGTAATCGAGTTTATTAAAGCCTGCTTGACCGTGACGTACCAGATAGATGCTAGCCATTTTTGTTTCTCTATCCTATTTACTTCAGCTGACTTTGTTTGATGATTTTTTTACAGCGCCAGTTAATATAATTAACGATCAACCAAAAGTGTTTAAAGCTTGGGTTGTCGGTTTGCTTATGGTGATAGCGGTAATAAATTTGCTGCACGATAACGCCAAGGCGGAATAAACCGAAGACTTCATAAAATGCCCAGTTTGATTTATCAAAGCCCATCTTGTCGCAATAATAATCAACAACTTCATCACGTTTTAGCATACCTTCTAGATGAGTAGGCTGACGGCGAATTTGACGTAAGAACCAATCATCATCCGCTTGTACCCAATAAGCCATGCTATTACCCAGATCCATTAATGGATCACCTAAGGTTGCCATTTCCCAATCGAGCACCCCAATGATTTTTTGTGGATCTTTTGGGTCGAGCACGACATTATCCATACGATAATCGTTATGAATAATACAGGTTGTAACATCATCGGGTTGGTTGCGGCTAAGCCAATCCATTGTCTTGTCGAAGCTGGGTACGTTCCAGGTTTTTGCTTTTTTATAGCGACCACTCCAGCCATCAACTTGGCGTTTTACATAACCATGGCCTTTGCCTAAGTTATCTAAGCCAGCAGCCTTGTAGTCGACTTTGTGCAAATCGATTAACTTGTCTAGCACGGAAAAACTGAAGTTACGATTCTCTGCCGGCGACAACTTCATTCCGCGGGGAAAATTATTGCGTGGAATAATACCGTGCAATCTTTCCATCACATAAAAATCACAATCAATAATGCTTTGATCATCACAAAAAGCGATCATGTCGGGCACGAAAGGATAAACCGGTTTTAAGCCTTGCATGACATTAAACTCACGCTTCATATCATGGGCAGAAGCGGCTTTATGACCCGCAGGTGGGCGACGTAAAATTAAATCGCCACCCTTTACTGAATCAGGGTATTTTAAATGATAGGTCAGGTTAGAAGCGCCGCCGGAGAACTGCTTTACCTCAGGCAGTTGATCACCTAGCTCTATACCTTGCTTCGTCAGCCAATCGTGAACGGCTTGCATATCAAACGCATCGCTACTGCGTAATGCTTTTGCTTGGTCGATAAATTGTTCAGACATCAAAATACCCTAGATGATTTTTATGTATTTTATGATTACTTACTACTGGCTAAAGCAGGATCATGTTTTTTCATTTTCACGGCGGTCTTCGCGACTATGCGAGAATATAGCCAAGGCATATAGCGTTTTACAAAATAGGCACGACGCCCCATTTTATGTGGGTTACAAATTAGCTTATTTTTCTTCATATCACGATAGCAAATATCAGCGACATCATCAGCGGTCAGTTCAGAAGATTCAAAAACTCGATCGACCATTTTCAATAATTGTGGGTCGCTGGTACGCATGCCTTTATCTAAGTTAGTACGAAAGAAGCCTGGGCATAAAACCGTGGTGCCAATGCCATAAGGCTTCAGTTCGTGATGCATGGTATCGCTTAGAGCAACGACTGCGGCTTTAGTCACGTTGTAAGAAGCCATCAACGGAGCTGTCATTAAACCTGCAAGTGACGCGGTATTAATAAAGTAACCACTGCCTTGAGTTTTCATCATGGGGGTAAATGTACGACAACCTAGTGCAACACTCTTGAGGTTAATGTCGATAACCCACTCCCAAGTAGCCCAGTCACCTTGCTCAACTCGGTCGCCGGTCGCAACGCCTGCATTGTTAATGACGACATCAATACTCTGCCAGCGCTGCTTAACTTCTGCCAATAAGTTTTCCCATTGATCGGGTTTGGTTACATCAATGTTATGAATCCAGCCACGGCCACCGGCAATTTCAACGAGATTCAGGGTTTCACTAGCCCCTTCCATATTGATATCGGCAATACAGATTTCATCACCTTCACGGGCGAAGCGTAAGGCGAGGGCGCGACCTAGGCCACTGGCGGCCCCTGTAATTAATACCTTGCTCATGATCTGATTTCCATCGATAGAATTAATACCACTATACTAAAAGCTGCTTAACTATCTATGAACTGAATAGTTTTAATGAGACTATATTCTTATTATTTATGATGAAAACACTATTTAAGCAGGCTAGCGTATGAAAAATGTCGATATTTCTCGGGTTGATCTGAATTTATTCGTTGTTTTTGATGTGATTTATCGTGAAGGTAATCTGACTCGTGCCAGCGAAGCGCTGAATTTATCTCAGCCTGCGGTCAGCCATGCGTTATCTCGCCTAAGAGACCGCTTTGATGACCCGTTGTTTGAGCGTTCCAGTAAAAAAATGGTGCCTACACCATTAGCCAAGGCGATTATTGAGCGCGTGCGTGAAGGTTTAGCGAATTTAGAGTCGACTTTAATTGATGGCCTAATCTTTGATCCTGCGACGGCAGAGCGCACTTTTGTGATTGCCATGCGAGATGTATTAGAAGCTAAAGCCTTGCCTGAAATTGCCGCGCATTTTCAGGCCATAGCGCCAAATATTCGAATTCGCAGCGTGCGCTTGGCACGCCGTGATATCGAAAATGCCTTGGTTCGAGGCACCATCGACTTTGCTGCGGATGTTTTGATTCCCGTTTCAAAACAGTTAAATCATACCTTATTAGGCAGTGAGGAATTATCGGTAATGGTCGCCAAGGACCATCCCCTTACGCGCATTTCGCCTAAAGATTTTAATCTAGCAGCTTATTTAAAGGCGAAGCACATACAGGTATCCAGCCGGCCTGATGGTCCAGGAATGGAAGATATGGCGCTTTCTCGTTTAGGCGAAAATCGTGAGATAGCCATGCGCTGTCAGCATTATTATGCCGCGGCTAAGGTCGTCGAGAAAACAGACTGGTTATTAACTTTACCTACAACCTATGCCAGCGCTTTATGTGATGCTGAGCATAGCGATAGTAAAACCTGTATTTTGCCCTTACCTTTTAAAGCTGAGCCACTCGAAGTGCATTTATATTGGCAGCAGAAATCAGAGCAAGATCCGGCTATGGTTTGGTGTAAGCAGCAAATAGAGAAATTGTTATTAGGCTAGCCAGGGTTTAACTAAGGAAAGTTGAATTAAGGAAATCGAATTAAGGAAATCGAATTAAGGGTAGAGATCGATGAAAAAAGATGAACTAGCAAGCGAAGTAAGAGCGTTGTTAAACTCCAAAACATTAGGTCTATTATCGACTTATGCGACAGCAGAAAGCGAAGATAAAGCAGCGGGTTTTCCGTTTGGCTCTATGGTGAGGTTTATTATTGGCGAAAGCGCTGAACATAAAGGCCAACCGATCGTGATGCTCAGTCGAATAGCGGAGCACAGTAAACATATAGCTCAGATGAATAAGGTGTCGCTATTGGTATCCGCTGATTTCCATGCTGATGTGCAGCAGACCGCACGCTTAACGTTACTGGGAGAAATGGAAAAGTTAGCAGCAGATGATCCAGCATTGCAGCAAGATAGTGAAATTTACTTTAACCATTTTGCTGAAACCCGAGAGTACTTCCAATTACTCGATTTTGATTTTTATCGCTTAAAGATAATTAAAGGGCGCTATATCGGCGGCTTCGCGCGTGCCCATTGGTTAAAAGATGAAATTTTTGGGAGGCGTTATTGTAAAGCGAAAGACCAAACAAGCTAATGCTCTACATGCGCGCCGTCGCTAACCAGTATGTAGAGTCGTCCAAACTGTTATTTATTGCTGGTGTTTACTACCAAAGGGAGCCTCGCTAATCTCCAGACTACATCATCCCAGTTCATTTGATTTAAAATTATTTCATACTTAATTTTACTAAAACTAAACGTAATACATCAGAGTCAAACCCTGTAACCTCATTTCCATTCTTAAATGGATAGGGAGGAAATCCTTCAGCAATTCCACAGAGATATGCTTTCTCGGCCCCACATGCAGTTTTATGTGCCACAAGTAACGCAGCAATAATTATTTTAGGTATTTGTACTACATTTGGTTGCCATTATTAAGCATAAGTTATTTGAGGTTAAAGCTATTTGGGGTCAGTGTAGGATAGTGACTATCGATTGAATATAGCTATCAATTCTAAGCAATTTGCTAGTAAAGTACGCCTTCATTATTCGGTAGATTTTTCATGTATAGCCTTAGTTTTTCCGATTTCGAAGAGTACTCTGGTGCCATTCAAAATATTGATTGGCGTTGTACACTGACGAGTCTCAGTCAATCATATTGGTCCCTTAACAGTTGTGATATCGGCTCAATTAAAATTCAGAGTGGTTATGAAGGATCGCCATTGATCTTTGAAGGAGCCACCCACCAAGGGTATTGGACTTTCTACCTACAAAGAAGCGGGGTGTTGGGGGCGGTCAACGGCATTCAACTAGACTCAGAGTCCGTATTTTTGATTCCTCCTGTGGGGCAAGTTTGCTTTGCTAGTTTGGGTGAATTCAATTGGCAAAGTATTCACATTCCAACTGAGCAATTATTTCCATCAGGTAGTGCGCCTAAGAAATTTCATGAATCTGCACGAGTGATTTCTCCAGGCTACGGCCTAGCCAGTCGATTGAAAATTTTAGTTGATCGATTTATGTGGGCCTCTGAAGCTGAACCCTCGGTCATGACTGAGCCCGCGTCTATTGCCAATTTTAGTGAGCATATTGTAGATACTGCCCAGAAAATACTGGGTTATGAGAGCGCGCCCACTAAACCTGAGCGCCTTATGGTTAGTCGTCGTCAGTTAATTCAGGTTGCTGTTCAGCTCATAGAAGAATGTCCAGAGAAATCATTATCTGTCACAGTTCTGGCTAAGAGCGTAGGTGTTTCTGAGCGCACACTACGCACCGCCTTTGTTGAGTATTTAGGTATGCCACCGTTGAGATACCTCAGATTACGCCGCTTGAATCATGCTCGAAAACTCCTTCAGCAAGCCGCCCCTGAGGAATTAACAGTGAGTGGGGTAGCGGCACAGCTCGGTTTCTGGGATTATGGAAGGTTTGCTGGCTCTTATCGAATATTATTTGGCGAATTACCCTCTAAAACTCTGCAATCTCCATCCGCTAAGAGATAGTCGTACCTTAAAAACGTTAAAATCCAAGAAGGAAGATAGCTATGAGTTCAGAAATAATGGTTGTTACTGCAAATTTTCTTCAAGGCTGCGTGCCTTTATTATCCTTAATTGCCTATATTCCGCAGTGGCAAAAGCTAGTTAAAACACAATCTAGCGAAGATATTTCTCTCAAATCTTGGATGATTTGGACGGTGCCCACATTTTTTGCTGCCTTTTACTCAATCGTTCAGTATCAAGTCACGGGGAATGGTGGCGCTCTAGTCTTTTCTGCTGTTTTAGGATTGTTGTTTTCTCTTATTACTGTCTATCTAATATTTGTTTATCGTGGGAAAACAAATATTTCTAGCAATATTTGTTAAGCATCCTACAGTACTCAACACAATGGGAACGAATCAGAAAAACGTCTGAGATCACGTGAAGTCTAAATGGATTTTCACACGCATATAGTGCTCGTTGCCGATATTACGTAGTCATATTTGATCTAATAAAGTAGTCTGTGGTGAATCCCCCCCTCGGCTGTTCGGGTCAATCTTACGAAGTAGGTAGGTTGATTTCTCTGGTTTTCTGTATTCCCTCGTATGGCTAAGCCTATGGGTGGACCAGAAGATCTCGATACTGCCGAAGCATTACGTAGACAAGTAACGCTCAGGTCATTATTTCAGCTATAGCCAATAACAGGATATCAACATGAAAAAGGATTTACCCATCAAACGTCTTTTATTTTTTATATTAACTACGTTCTTCGCTTTTCAAGTGCACGCTTTTGAGCTTTCGACAGCTACTAAAACGGAACAGCTTTATTATCATCGAGCCTTTGAAGTTGCTTTATGGGCTATGCCTGCAACGGACAGCTTTGCTACCAGAGCAGCGGTTATTCGCGACTTAAAAGGCAAAGCTAACGATATTGCTATCAATACCAAACCGATGAATTCAGACATTCATTTGGTGGCTTTGCAAAGTCAAACGCCTTATTTACAAGGCGCTATTGATTTAAACAACGGACCTGTCGTTGTTGTAATTCCTAAGGCGACTAAAAGCTCACATTTATATGGTGCAATATCGAGTGCTTGGCAACGTCCGTTAGAGGATATTGATGTTGGCCTTGATGGTTGGGATAAAGGTAAAGGCGCTAAATACCTTATTGTGCCACCTAATTATAAAAAAGAACTGCCCTCTGGTTACAAAATTATGCGCAGCTCCACTTACTTACAAAACTTCCTTATTCGCTCTATCTCTACCGATGGCTGGCAAGCCGCGGTAGAATACGGTTACAAAATGCAGATTTATCCACTTTCCCAAGCAGCTAAGCCCGCAAAAACGCGCTTTTTAGATATGTCAAAAACCGTTTATAAAGCTGCGCCTGCTTTTGATGCTGACTATTTCCAACTGGTTAACATGGTCATACAAGAAGAGCCTATTAATGATTATGATAAAAACATGCTTGGCATGGCAAATTATATCGGCCTAGAAAAAGGCAAAGCCTTCAAGCCGAGTAAGCGCCAATCAGCAATACTTGCTCAAGTGGCTAAAGATGTTCAAAACTATTTAATTAAAGTTTCAAATGGTATTTCTTGGGTGCCTGCAGAAGGTCAACCGGGTTGGACGCGATTTAACCTTTTCCCTGAAGATATCAAACAAGGTAAACGTTATATTTATGAAGATGCTAATGGTGCGATAGATTACCAACGCCGTGCAGCAATTGATTACTGGGCTTACTGTATGCCAGCAGTACTTGGCAGTGGCACTATGTACAATGTAGCCATGGTTGATGCTGACGACCAACCGATTGACTCAGCAAAAAACTATAAAATTAATATGGCCGCTGATTTTCCTGCGCGAAACTTTTGGTCGGTATTTGCTTACGACTCGCATACCCGTACATTTATCAACAATGGCACCAAAGGCAGACATTTATCTTCTAATGATAAGTTAGTGAAAAATAAAGACGGCTCTATTGATATTTATATTGGTCCGAAAGAGCCTAAAGGTTTGGTTTCTAACTGGATAGAAACCATTCCAGGCAGTGAAATATTTATTGGTATTAGAACCTACGGTCCAAAAGAAAGTGTTTTAAAAGGCGACTATAAAATGCCGCGATTTACAGAAATAAAATAGCTAAATCAAGTAGGTACCTTAAGTAGGTACCTTAAGTAGGTACCTTAAGTAGATATATTTTGATGAAAAAAAATAACAATACAACTTAAGGAAGAAACATGACTCATAAAAAAAGGCATTGGTTGCCAGCAATTGCGCTGGCCGCTTTTTTCCTGTCATCGATAAACATCGCCTCAGCAGCTAGCAAGTTTTCTGATAAAACCACCGCTGAGTGTTTAAAAGACAAAGAGTGCCCTGAACATATACTTAATCGAATTTCGACACGTATGGGAGCGCTTGATTACCAGGCAGGCTATCCAACTAAAGATACTGTTTCCCGTTTGTATGATGAAATGGATTATCAACGAGCGGTTTTAGCTCACCAAATATCAGATAACCTTGTTTCATATTACACCATGAATACCGGGCCTTTAAAGGCGATTAAAGGCGCAAAAATGGGCGATTTAATCCTTTGGCAAGATTTTTTAGACACTAAAGGCATAGTACTAACTGGCAACGATACCACAGTATATGGCATGGTTTTTATGGACTTAGCCAAAAATGGCCCTATGGTTGTTGAAGTACCAAAATCACCCTTTTTAGGCAGTGTTTTAGATTTATGGCAAGTACCACTCACAGGTATTAATAGTAATGGTGGCACCTTTGTTATTGCCACTGAAGATTACCAAGGTGAAATCAATCTGCCTAAAGGCGCTAAGTTATTACGATCACGTACTTCTATTGCAGCATTTTTTGCCCGTGGTCTAGTGATGGATGGTGATATGAAAGCAGCCATTGCAGCGGTTAAAAATTCGAAAGTCTATCCATTATCACAAATAAAAAACCCACCAAAAACTAAGGTTTGGCATGCTAGTGGTGTTGAAATGAATACTATTTCAGCAATGAACCCAAATGAATATTGGCAGCAAGTGGCACGAGTAGTAAACTTTTTAAATCCTGAAGTGGATGAAGATGCATCGTTACTTATTTCGTTATTAAAACCCCTTGGCATTGTCCCTGGAAAACCCTATAACCCGGATGAAAGGCAAGAGCGAATACTGGCTGATGCCGCTCACTTTGGTTGGTTAATGGCACAAGCCATTAGTTTTGCGCCACGTTTTGATGGTATTAACTATTACCCGAATACTCAATGGGAATGGGTGCTTGAATTAGATCCTTCATTGCAAAATGCTTTTTGGCGTGACTTAGAAGCACGTACTAATTATTATTTCCAAGCCACTATGGCGCAACCGGCCATGAAAGTTAAAGCGATAGGCAAAGGTTCGCAATATATACGCTCTGCCAAAGATGCTGACGGTGAATGGTTAAATGGCAGCAATACTTATAAATTAAATGTTCCTGCTGATGCCCCCATAGAGCTATTTTGGTCAGTAACCTTGCATGATTTTGAAACCCGCTCACAAGTGCAAAATAGCACCAATAAAGCCGCTATTTCATCTTACGATAAACTGCAATATAACAAAGATGGCTCAGTTGATTTATATTTCGGCCCTAAAGCACCAAAAGGCAAAGAAAGTAATTGGGTTCAAACATTGCCTGAAAGAGGTTGGTGGGTATGGTTTAGATTCTATAGCCCTAAAGAACCATTCTTTGATAAGTCTTGGCAGTTAACCGATTTTGAATTAGTTAAATAGTCGTGTTTTATTAATAGATCCGTATTGTTATGATCGGATCTAGTATTAATTTTGGCTAATTGCCGGTAGGCAGTACATGCTTTTATTGATATAAAACGCTATATTGATCGGGATTGATAATTTTCTGCGACTATGACTTGATCTATCTCTTTGCGCGCTTGCCACTTCAGGGTTTCTAGCTCTGGCTTATCATAAAACTTATCCACTTTACCCACACATAAATAAGCAATCAATTCTCGTTCGGGGGGAGCATTTAATATTCGCTTAACTTTCTTGGGGTCTAAAATACTGACCCAGCCCATGCCGATATTCAATGAACGTGCTTTTAACCACATATTTTGTACCGCACAGACAACACTATAGCGACCCATTTCAGGCATGCTGGTTTGCCCTAGTACCGGACCTTTTTCAGGATTATAAAAGACCGCAATATTTAACGGTGTCTCGATAATGCCTTCTAGCTTAAGTTGTTGGTACTGCTCTAACTTACCCGCTTCAAACTTTCCTGCTTTAAATAAAGCTTTGGCTTTTTCGTTTTCAACAAAGAAGCTATCGGCAATCTGCTGGCGAGTCTCAGCTTTTGTAATGCTGACAAATTCCCAAGGTTGAGAGAACCCGACCGATGGCGCCATCAGAGCTGCGGCAAAGATCTGATCGATATCGCTCTGCGCAAGAGGGTCCGTTAAAAATCGGTTACCTCTAACATCACGACGAGCTGCCATGACCTCTGTTAATAGGTCTGAATCGGAGGTTGAAAACTGTTTATTTTGATGAACACTATTGGGCATGATGCTTCTATTTCAATTCAAATCTATGTCTGCCTAATCGGCTAGGGTAATTATAATTGGCTGTGCAGCTTACTGCACTCTATTGTTATGGAAAATTCAGAATGGAGGTGGATAAAGCATGAAATATCTGGCCGTGGCTGAGCTATTTTTGGCGCAGTTTGACCATAAGAGAAAAGGAAGGCGCTTGAATAGAGCACGCCAGATTTGATCTTAGTCTAAGCTTTATAGATGTTTAATTAATATGGTTGAGTCTGAGTATTATGATCACGATTACCCAAGATGTGATAGACCATGTTGCTGAAGGCTTTAGCATTCCCTCAATGCCAGAAATATTGATTGAAGTGCAGCGGATTTGCGCGGATCCAGACGGTGAATTAGCAGATTTAGCGAGTATAATTGCGACGGACATTGGGCTTTCATCAACTATCTTAAAAACCATAAACTCCCCCTTATATGGCATGAACCGTGCGATCAGTGATATTGCTCAAGCCGTTATGTTATTAGGTATGGGATCTGTATCCACTCTAATATCAGGAATTTTAATCAAACAAAGTTTTCAAGGAGAAGCTGCCATTCGATTTGAACGTTTATGGGATAATGCCAGTCTGGTTGCGGAGACGATGGTCTATATTGGCCAAAATATTGAAGATAAAATCCCACCAGAGAACCTATATACCGCAGGGTTATTTCATGACTGCGGTATAGCGGCAATGAGTATGCGTTTTTCTTCTACTTATTTGGAAACGCTATTAGCAGCCAATGAAGATCATTCTAAAACCCAAGTTCAATACGAAGAGGAATTTCATAAAAGTAACCATGCGGTTGTGGGATATTTTATTGCGTCGGGCTGGAAGTTGCCAAAAGATATTTGCCAAGTGATCTTGAATCATCATGAAGATGATTTTTTACAACATAATAAATCGCACATGGAAAACTTGGTTTATGCGACCTTGAAGATCGCAGATAATATGGTAAGTAGTTTAAAGCGCCGACAAAATATCCAAGGCTGGGATGAAGTAAGAGAGTCCTGCTATATTGAACTGGGTATCAATGAAGATATCTATCAAGATTTAAGTGAAAATCTTGAAGAACTCTGGCAGCAACGAGAGTAATACGTTTTAACCTTCCGTTATTAGCCTTTAGATTTTAACCCTTAGATTTTAACCACAGACGAACATTCGACCAGCGGTTAATCAGCAACGCAGCGAATATTAAACTACAGCCTAGCAGCTGTAGTCCTACCATCCTTTCATCAAACCAAGCCGCAGCAATTAACGCTGTCCAAATCGGTTCTAAAATCATAATGACAGCAGCATGGCTCGGAGTCGTTAAACCTTGGGCATAAGTTTGAATTAAGAAGCGTGCGGCGGTACCAATCAAAGCGCTTAATAATAGCCACTGCATCATAGATCCCGTAATGGTCTCTGGCCAGGTCTCAGTGCAAACAGAAATTATCAGCGCCATAATGCCGACAAAAGTTAATGAGATAGCAGTAAGAGCCGCGGCGGGCATCCGGACTGCTGCGCGGCCGTTTAGAGTAAAGGTAAGAGATAATAAAACCGCAGCGCCTAAAAATAACAGCTGGCTAAGTTCAGGATGAAAACCGTTCTCTAGGCCCAATAAACCAAGTCCAATAAAGGCAACGGGTAAGGCGATCCAGTTACTGGACTCTACCTTAGCTTTAAAAATAAAGTAGCTAATCGGAGCAACTAGGATAGAGGCGATACTGGTAATGAAAGCACCTTCTCCAAGATTTTTAGCGTAGAACAAACCAAAAATCCATAAGCACATCGACATGCCAAATAAGACACCGACTTGAGCGGAGGCGAGCCACTGCTTGGGATTTAAGCCGGTTAAGGCGCGCTTGCTAAAAAGCGCTAAGAAAATACCCGCCAATAAAAATCGGCTGCCAATAAAAAACAAAGGTGGCATTTCATTAACGGCTTCTTTAGAAAACATCCAGCTAATGGCAGCCAGTAGGGTAACGATGATCAGCAGCAAGTCTGCTTTTAACGAATGGTTTTGCACAAGGTTACAGCTTAATGAATAAAGGAAATAGATCATCGCATATCTACCCCGTTATCAGCAATGAAATCACAGTGAACCATTCCATTGGTAACGGAGCAATGATCACAACCAAGTCACGATCATTGCTGGTTAAATTTCTATATGATTTTTAGAATCTACTAATGCTCATAGTAGGATGCGAAGCCAGCTATGAGCTAGATAGAAGCTTACTACTCCACTAATTCAAAATCACTAGGCTTCCAACTTTTATCGAACCACGGTTCCAATGGGCCATAGAGCCGTAAGATGGCATTATAGCTTTTGCTTGGCAGGGTCTGAATCCAATTACCCTCGTGACCTTTTGGTGCCTTTGGCCCGAACCAGACGGTATACAAACCATCCTTATTGGGCTTCACTGCGGGCATATTACTGTCTAGGCCCGCTGATTTCTGATCGGTTTCCAACATTGAACGATGCTGGCCCGAATACACCATAAATGACCAGAAGTTATTAACTGGAATAGGCGTCGGCAGCGTCACCTTATACGTTTTGCCGCCATCGAGGTAATTGCCTTTAGCGTCATGGGGAGTAAACGCATAGGCTGATCCTGTTCCCACTTTCGGCGTGGCCATAGCTGGCGTAATGCCAGTAGCAGCATAGTGAAACGCAATGCGATCATCGAGAACCAACTCACCGTTGTTCATAAAGTCATGACCACCGTTAAAGGATGAATACCACTGACGGTCCGGATAGAAATAAACAGACTGACTGCGCGGTCTAAAAACAAGTGCTCGTGCCGTGGCGTTGCCGATTGCAGCGGCATCTTTCAGGATTTTCTTCATCCGTGCATCTGGTGCAAAGGGCTTGCCTTTTTTGATGCCAATAGAGGCAAAGGCCCCAACAAGCTCTGGATTAAATGCTTCTGCAGGCTCATATTGAACCACTGCGTTGAGCTCTTCATAAAAGTGTTCATCGTTAGCATGGATCGTATTGAATTGCTTACCGGAAAGGTCATAGAATTTTTGCTTGGGTGGGTTGTTTGCTTGCGCGAGCGGGTAGATACGAAATCCTTCTCTTAGCCCTTTTGTAGAGGCCTTCAAGTCGCCGTTCTTCACAAAAACGCGCATGAGTAGCCAGTGACGATAGGTGGTAGATTTTGCGACAAAGTAGCCGTCTGGGATATCGCCCTTGTAGTCCGGCCCTATAAACAGATATTTACCACCCTTGCCTTTATCAGGGCCAGTCAGACCAACGTCACTAACAAAACGGAAAAAGGCGTCATCAATCGTGCCTAAAACAGGCCCTGGAATCTCGACTACAATCGGGCCATTTTTCAAATCAATCTCTGCTAAAGCATAGGGAGTCGTTGATTGGGCCGTCAATAATAGACCGCGGGCATCCAGCAAGTTTTCGGTAATCCCCAAGTCACCAGGTTCTAAGCCCGCTTGTTTGAGGCCTTCCAGCATGGCATAAATGGAGACTGCAGGTATGCCGTTAAGAAAGACATCGACTCCTCGCGATAGATCGAGAAAATCATAGGTTTTTTTAATAGTAGATTCACTGGGCATACCATCAAAAAAATCGAGATCCCCCAGAAATTCAGTTTTCACCTTGTCCGGCGTCAGCAGGGATTTTGGCACATCGGCAGAGTACTTAGGCTTCAGCTCCTCTGTAGCCATTGCGCAAGAAGATATGAGTAAGCTCAATGACAAAGATGTAAATACCGTCACGAGGTTCCCTTTCATGGTATTCATTATTTTTTCCTTCTGGTGGTTAACTATCTAAAAATTTATTATATTTTTGTTACTTTCGGGAAAGCCCATGTGCCTTCGAGTATGTCCTTACGAGGTAGATAGAATCGAACTATATAATTCCACCCCTGCATAATATGAAGGTAGTTTGCACTTTTGGGGTCGCCACCAAAATGAACGGTGAAAGAGCCATCTTTGTTAGGGGTGCCGGTAATATTATTTACACTGTAAGCGTGGTATTTGTTTTCTTGGAAATACCCTTCCTTGTTATAGAGGCTGATGGACCAAAACGCGTCTACCGGCACATCTTTAACAGTGAGTTGATAGGCTCCCACGGGAAGTTTTGGTTCAATATTGAGATAGTAGGCCTCTTCCTCAGGCAAACCACCATAACCCATTGCCGTTCCAAGCAAGTGACGAACCTCACCTACATCGTCTTTTTTTCCGAACATTCGGTTCGTATCTGGAACAAATCTGCTTAATTCAATCACAGCCTTATAAGCCGCCTCATAACTGGCTTGATCGTATTGCGGGTGTGTGTACGGGTTTGCAGATTTCGCCTGTAATACAATCCCATCCTGAATTGCCTTCACTTGTTTGACATCTTCAGGATCAGATGAATCTATAAGGGTGCGTACCGTCACCGATACATAAGGGGTATCAAAGTCATTCATGGTCAGCTTATAGCTGCCTGGACCGTTATACATTTTGTTGATGTAGTGATCTTCGTTTACGACCATGACTGATACATAGCGGCCGTTAGTTTCAGGTATGGTTAGGGTGGCACCCTGGCTGATATCGACAATAGCACCACTGTAAAGCGTATCTCGATTGCTGCGTATAACACTTTGCGCGTCTAACGGCATAGGCTGTCGAAAATGAAAGAGTGTATTAACTTTGCCATTCACCAGCGCGAGCATTTTGTCGAAATTTGCAGCAGTTTCAGCTCGCACAAAGTTATCTACGTTAACAGCTACAGATCCCTCAGCCGAAAATGCGGACTGTGGCAGAATTAATGCGGTAGCCAAGCCAAAAATAGCGGCAGCTTTACCCAAGTTTCTATTATTGAAATATGTGATTGGCATAATTATATTATCTCTGATAATGGTTTAATTTAACGCCTTGGCAGTCAAATGCTTGCGCATATATGGTCACCGATGTAGCGAAGGTCATAATTTCATTTATGATGACGGCATCTGCTTCTAATGCAGAAGTTTGATTTTTAAGGTCACTAATAGCACCTAATACGAGATCTTTGTTGGCAATATATAAAGAGCTATACCAGCGTCCTTCTGTGCCAACAATGTCAGCAATAAAGGTGCAGTTATTTGGTGAGTCTTTCATATTATAAATACGCACATTTAATGCAGACTCATAAACCTGATTAACTTCAATAATGGCGCAGGAGGAAAGTGTAAATAAAAGGAATATTGATGATACTATTTTAATGAAGTTTGACATCATTCCTCCTTCTAAAAACTATTCAAAATAATAAACAATTTAATGTAGTCTGTTTGGATCTTTTATCCATATGGCTCGATGCTCTATTTATAGGTGCGGTTAGAAAATTCAGCATTACTAATAGTTCACTCCTAATTATTTATAATATTGGTGCGTACTAATATTCTTCATTAAATTTTAAGCTTAAGAAAATACGTTTCAATGATACTAATCAAGAAAACTAATAAATGAGTAAATTCATTTATATCGGTTACAGTTATTGTTGTATGATAACTACAATAATAAAATTTCATACAAGGAATCGCTAATGGCTAGTATGAGCAAAATCGATTATTTAAATATAGATGGAAATTCTATTACTACTTTTTTGACTGTGTTAGAGGAAAACTCAGTTTCAAAAGCAGCGATAAAATTAAAAGTTACTCAGTCTGCTATTAGTCATACTCTTGATAAATTACGACAAGCATTCAATGATCCATTATTTGTTCGAAATGGTCGTGGCATTGCACCAACAGCCAGAAGTAAGGCATTAGAAATTCCTTTAAGGTCAATCATATCAAATCTTAAAATGTTATCATTCAGTCGGGAGTTTGATCCATCGAACCATGAGTTAGAGTTCACTATTGCTGTGAATGACTTCTTGTCAAAGGAAATACTACCTATCGTCATGAAGCAATTCTATAAGGACGGTCTGGATGTGAAGTTGAATATTATTCAGTCAGGTCTTCCAGGTCATTCTTCAGTTCGATCCTTGACTTCCCATTGCCAGTTATTAGTTACGCCATCACCCCCGGAAGGAAAGGGGTTCATAAAAAAAGAGTTGTTTAAATCAAAAATGGTATGTTATTACGATTCTAATGTTAGGAATCCACCACTAACATTAGAAGAGTATGCCGACTGTAAATATATTGACGTGAGGTTTAGCGATACTGAAGAAGCAATGATGATTGAGCCAGCTATTGATAGGACTGCATTAGGCTCTCCAACAGTAACCGTACCAAGTTTTGGAGAGTTATCTGATTTTATTCAAGGAACAAAATTAATCACAACTCAAATAGAAGCTATGCACGAACTTATGTTTAAGGAATTATCATTATCGCCACTACCGTTTGAAGTTGGTATAGCATCCGTCTATTTGGTTTGGCATGAACATAGTAAAGATGATCCGCAGCTACAGTGGTTGATAAATAGAATAATCGATTCAATTCCTATTACTAATGGGTGCGGTTAGGATTCTTGTGCAAATATGGCTAGTCATTTTTAGACTAACCATTGTACGCAACATGTCTCGAGTTATGCGGAGTAGATCATCTTTTATTTTTCAATATATGCGGCTAAAAGGCATAGGTATAGGCGCCCCAAACTTCTGTAGTGTCATCTTCATTATTTGCTACATGTAAACGTACATTTTGATTGCCTTTGAATCTATATCCCGCAAGGAATTCTATGTCAAAGCTTTTTACTTCTTGATCAGGGATTCCGTATTTCATTTCCATATCACTAAACCCAGTAGTCCACATAGGTATGAAATTAGTCCATATTTGATCGGTCCAATTATGAATGAGCATGGCTTGCACCATCCATATATTAGTTTTTTTTCTCGCCAAGTCATTATCGGTATAGCCGACGCCTACGATTGGTACAATCAAAGTTTTACCTTCGTTAAGTGGTAGTACCTGCATGGCATTTATTACTAGCGTATCACTTTTGCTATCTTCAATATCTTTATGGAAGTCCTCATGCTTAATATAGTCAAGCATCAACCCGCTACCAAAGTTACTTGATACGGCGGCGAGTCGTGCACGATACAATTCCGCATTATTACGTGCTTCTAGCTTGCTTAGAAATGCCCAGTCTGGAGTTAAAGAGCCCGCAAGTGTTAAGCCTAAGCCCACACCATCGGTGCCCGCAGTAATTTCAGCCGCAGAAAAAGAAGACGTAGGGTCGGCAAAATCAATTCTTTCTTGCTCGGCAGTAGCGCTCATCGCCGTTAATATCATTGCAAATTTTAGTGTTATTTTATAAAACATATGTCATTACCCTTTTTTTAAAAAATAAATATCTGTTATGATTTTACAGGGCCTAAATAAAACAAAGAACAGAGTTTAGGTAATAGCAGGTATTAGAACATTCGATAATTGTGTGAGTCAGTTTTATAAATATCGTGATGTTTAAGATCTATATGTTAGGCGATATTTGATATTTTTAAGTCAGTAAGGAAATTTATGAATAGTGTATTTAAAGTAGCAAAAGAATCAGTGACCATTATATGTATGTCGTTGATTGCCGTAGGATTTGCTTGGTCTGAAGAAAATACCGAGGAAGAAGAAACTGCTTCCCCTTGGATAGCAACACCGCTAATAAGCTCTGATCCCAAATTAAGCACCTCTATTGGTGGCTTAGTGGCTTATATGCATAAATTTGATGATGTTTCTCCTGCATCAATGTTTGGTCTTAGTGCGACTTATAGTAATACCGATTCGTTCGTATTGGCTGGTTTTGGCAAAATGTACTTTGATAACGATAAGCAGCGTGCGTTATTCGCCGTGGCAAGAGGCACGATTCATAACGACTATGATGATTATCTTGGTTCAGGCATGCCATTAAAAACAACGGATGAGCTTAATTTCCAAATTGCCCGCTACAGTTATCGAGTTTACGGTGATTGGTTTGCGGGTATGCAAGCGATTAGTAGTAATTATACCGTCGTGCTAGCAGAAGAAATCGCCCAAAGCGCGTTTAATGACACCAGTGCAGCGGTTTCGAATAATGAGCTTATTGAACTAGCAGGCTTTGAATCTAAAGCTTTGGGTTTAACGATAGAGTTTGATGATAGAGATCGACAAAGAGCGGCCACTGCCGGCCAACTATTACAATTTAATAACATGGCGTATCGGGAAGAGTTTGGTGGTGATATCAGCTTTGATGCCTATCAATTGAAATATACAACTTACCTGAGTCATGGTGATGGCAATGTATTAGCCATCAGTTCAAATGCACGTTGGACGGTGGATGCCCCTGTTGCCGCTTATTCATCGGTTAATGTTAAAGGTTATACTCGTGGCCAATTCTTAGGGCCACACTCCGCAGATTTGCAAATTGATGAGCGTATTAATTTAACCAATGATTGGGGCTTGATCGCTTACGCGGCAGTCGCTTGTTTATACGGCGAAACGACCGAAGGTTATATGTCGTGTAGCGATACGGATAATATTTTCCCTTCTCTATCTTTGGGCGCAACGTATACCATCAATCAAGAAGAAGGCATTGTCGTACGTTCAGAAATCGCAAAAGGTAAAGGCAGCAGTAAAGGCTTTTATATGACGTTTGGGCATCCGTTCTAAAACCCGAAGAAAAAATTTATTATAACGTAGGTTGGAACAGTAAGTTCCATTATACTTGGGGAACTTTCTGCCGACCTTGTTAGTTGAATTCTTATCATGAAGATTTTTTATAAATATTTATTCGTCTGCTTTGCCTTTAGTGGCTTGTTCTTAGCTACTTCTTTGCAAGCAAAATCTATTAATTCTAGCTATCAAGAGCTGGATCTATCCATCCCTTGGTACAGCTATCAATTAGCGGATATCGGTAATATGGCCGCTACTGAAGAGGGCATGATTGATACCGAAGTTTCCATAGCCCTGCCCAAAGATATTAATAAATCTCCCTATCGCATTACCTTGTTTAGCCCTGAAGAAGGTGAAGATGGCGAGCGTCTATTCGAACAAACAATGTTAATTTTTGCTTTAGCGCCTACTGTTGCCTACGGTATGACATTCTTACCAGAAGACATTACTGGCTGGGATGGTGAGAATAAAGGCACCGCTGGTGAACAATGGAAAAAGAACGTCACAGGCGGAGCGGTTTGGGATGATGATGATTGGTATATTAATTATATTGGCCATCCTTATTTCGGCGGCGTTTATTACCAGGTAGCGCGTAAGTCGGGCTATAACCAATGGAATAGTTTTACCTACAGCGCTTTGATGTCTACCTTCTATTGGGAATACGGTGTAGAAGCTGTTTTTGAAAGGCCAGCCATTCAAGATATTGTGGTTACTCCGGTATTGGGTTGGGTTTATGGTGAGTGGGCGCATCAAAAAGAAAAAGAAATTCGAGCTGATGGTGGTCGCGCACTTGGTTCAACGTTCTGGGGCAGTACGGCATTATTTTTCTTAGACCCCGTTGATAATATAGCGATCGGTTTGAATAAGGTATTCGGCAAGAGCTTTATTAAAACGGGTAGCATGACTGTTACTCAGTCACCCATGAATAGAGAGGTTATTGCACAGAATGACCTGAAGGATTATTGGGGCATCCAAATACAGTTGCTCACCCATTAATTTTTGATACTGATCATTTACAAGCGTTGTACTATTTATGAATATTTTTAAATTTAAACAAGTCTGCCTAATAGCTTTTAGTTTTGTATTATTAAACCTAGCGACAGTAAATAGCTGGGCCGAAGAAGAGCTCACGACTGATATTGTAGAGCTGTCGTTCAATACAGGCTATTTCGATTATGCCGAAGGGCGAGAGTTTGATAACTCAGCATTTATTGGTTGGGGATTGGGTCTACAATTAACTGAAAACTGGCGTACTATATTAAATTATAGTGAATTGAATAATGAAAAATTAGACGATGGCGACGAGCTATACATTCAAAAGTATCAAGGTGATGTGGTTTATACCTTTAATACTCAAGGCACTTGGCGCCCTTATATTGTTGGTTCGTTCGGTGAGCTGGATACAAGAGTCAATGGCGAGCATAAATACCGTAAGCAGTATACGCAGTATGGTATTGGTGCAGGTTTAACTTATGCCATTTCATCTAACTGGTTTGTGCATAGTGAATTTCACAGTTACTACTCTAATCCCAAAGAGAATGTAGATCTTGAAAGTAAGGTGATGATTGCTTATCGTTTTGGTAACGGCGAGGGGTAGCTCGAAATTTAACCTTTGTTCTGGTCTAGCGTGGGTATCAATGTATATGTCCCGCGATAAAAGGAAACATAAGGCCACAAAAAACTCGCCCCTAATGATTATTGACCTCTCGCTTTGAGCGAGATTTTAACTTGCCTAATAACGTGAATAGAAATTCGGGTTTAAAAACGTTAGTACAGGTGAAGCACCACAAAGGGAAAACCAGTGCTCATGGTTTAAAGCAGCTCAGTGCAGTAACAGATGAAAACGCCGAACTCTGGCTGATTACAAGTGCGTCATTATCTGACCATGCTAAGAAGTACGCTCTGAAGCATTTAATTAAAGTCACGGAAGGCTCTGAGCTGGTGGATTGGATCTACAGAAAGCAAACCGAGCTCAGCTCAGCGACTCGTCAACAACTGGGTATCTCAAGCATTCCAGCGCTATTGATTTAGCTCATTGTTAGAATCATCACTCGTATGATTGGCCGCGACATCATGATTAAATAGCGGCCATTAATAGCTACTTACATGTATTTCCCATTCATTATATACGCATATAATGAATGAAAAATACATGCGAGAAATAGAAAAGCTACGCATTTTATCGGATACACCATTAGACTATCGAAGCACGATAGGAAGCTAAAATTTTTGGCTAAGGGATTAGTAATGATTAATATCTTAAAAATTGCCAGCACAGCTAGCTATGATGTCGGCGGAATAGACATTAGCGAGTTAAAAAAAGTTAATTTCTTTTATGGAGCCAACGGTTGTGGAAAAACAACCTTATCAAATTTTTTAGCTTATCCAGATAGCGGAGTGTATGAACAGTGCTCTATAAACTGGGAAGGTGGTAGAGCTCTTAAAACATTGGTCTATAACAAACGTTTCCGAGAACAAAATTTTGGCTCGGGTGAGATAGCGGGTGTATTTACCTTAGGAGAAGCGACCACTGAAGACATTCAGCATATCAATGATAAAAAAAGACAGGTCTCGGATTTAAGAGGAGCGCAAACTACACAGCAAGCAACGGTTGCTTCTCAACAAACTCGCCTTGACGATCTTAAAAATGTATTTACCAATGATTGTTGGACTGTTTATAAGCAGTATGAAGCTTCTTTGAAAGAAGCACTGCGCGGAAGTATAAATTCAAAATCAGTTTTTCGAGATAAAATACTAGCCGAAAAACAATCGAATACGAGTCAGTTAGTCACATTAGAGGTACTGAAATCGAATTCGGAGACCTTGCTAGATGAACAACCAATTCGTATAGATACCATCCCCTTAATACCTGCTTATGAAAACTTAGTAACACTGGAATCGAACGCTATTTGGCAACAAGTGATAGTGGGTAAAACCGATGTGGATATAGCAGGCTTAATATCAAAGTTAGGCAATAGTGACTGGGTCAATCAGGGACGAGCCTATATTCAAGAAGATGATAATTGCCCTTTCTGTCAGCAGCCAACTATTGGCGACGTGTTTCGTGATCAAATTGAAGAATACTTTGATGAGAGTTTTGAGCAGGATAAGGCAAGGATTACTGTAAGCCAAACGGCATATTTGAGCCTGACGAGTGCTGTGTTAGAAACCCTTGATCGGATTGAAACGTCAGAGTCTTCCAAGATAGATTCTAAATTGGACGTTGAAACATTTGCTGCTCACCTCCGAGCTTTGCACAGTCAGATTTCCGAAAACAAACTGAAGGTTCAAGATAAACTAGAGAAAACCAGCCAACAAGTGGAATTAACAAGTACAGCACCAGATATTGAAGCGTTGACTGTTCTTATACGCCAAGCTAATGATGTGATTACTCAGCATAATCAATTAGTCGCTAACTTTAACAATGAAGTTGCGGCATTAAAGCAATCTGCGTGGCGATTTATGGTCGAGCAGCTCACAGCCAAGATAACTGCTCATGAGCAAAGTGCGAATGGTTTGCAAAGAGGTATAGATAGTATATCGAGTCAAATAAGTACGAGAAGCATTGAAATTCGTTCTTTGGATACAGTGATCGTTGATTTGGGTAAAAATGTTACCAGCGTTCAGCCTGCAGTTGATGAGATTAATCGCTTGTTAAGAGCCTACGGATTCACTAATTTTAGCATCGTACCATCTCCTAATATGGATAATTATTATTCAATTCAAAGAGAGAGTGGTGAATTGGCGCTGGAAACATTGAGTGAGGGCGAAATAACTTTTATTACTTTCCTTTATTTTGTGCAGTTAACGAAAGGCGGTAATGATGAAGGGTCGGTGACAGATGATCGTGTATTAGTTATTGATGACCCCATATCTAGTTTAGATAGTAATATTCTTTATGTCGTAAGCACTATTGTAAAAGACCTGATTCGATCTGCTAAGGATGGGAGCAGTAATATTAAGCAGTTATTCTTGCTGACACACAATGTGTATTTTCACAAAGAGGCATCTTTTATAGGTAGCCGTTCAAATGGAGATGCTCATACTGGTTTTTGGATTCTTAGAAAGAATCAAAATATAACCTCACTTACAGCATACGGAAGGAATAACCCAATTGAGTCGTCCTATGAGTTACTCTGGCGCGAGATAAAAGACTGGCAACGTAATTCTGGTATTACCTTACAAAATTCCATGCGTAGAGTTGTGGAACATTACTTCAAAATTCTTGGCAAACTTGATGATCCTGGCTTGGTAGATCGGTTTGAAACATTTGAAGAGCAACAAGTATGTCGATCATTGATAAGCTGGATCAATGATGGCTCACACACGATTCCAGATGATTTATATGTTCAGACACCTGATGATTCAGCTGAAAGATATTTAGCGGTATTTAAGAAAGTATTTGAATACACTAATAATCTTGGCCACTACGAGATGATGATGGGAGACACGGCTTAAGTACTTAAGGTATTTAGAAAACGTGTATCGTGAAGTGTTGGAGCATGTTGAGAATTCTAAGGCTCACGGAGTTTAGGCTCATTTTATATAAGGAGTAGCTTTGAGATGGCATCGTTTGTAGGAACCTTTGATGAGTTCATTAAATACATAAACCCTAGGGTTAAGAATGTCGTTAATGGGATCTCACGAGCTTATAAAAATGAAGTTGGGCAATGCGAACACTGCGAATCTACTGATGCCGTATTAGAAGCTGCTCATGTTACTGGCCGAGAACGCCCAGTAATTATTGAAGAAGTGCTTCAGGATTACGTGAACGGTGAATTAGTCACGGTTGATCTTGAGGTATTTGAGAATCGCTTTATTCAAGCACATGACCCTATCTCTGAAGTGATTAAGGTGTTGTGCAGACCTTGCCATGTTCAATATGATAATCAGGTGAAATCAACACCGGAGCAGGAAACTATTGAAGTTGTTATTAAAAATAGTGAGGCTGAGTCGGGTCATATTAGTAATGCTGAAATTACTGATTATCTTCGTCGGGTAGTGCCTTCTCTAGATGAAGCTGAAATAGAAAGGCTGCTGAGCCTAAGTGACTGCCAAGGAAAATTCGATGTTAATTTTGCAGTGTTGAAAGAGATCCCTGCTGGCTCTGATATGGATACTATTCGCAGGTACGCACAAGTTAATGGCTATAACCGCTGGTCTACCCGGCGGCCCATTCAGGTAGGCAATAGAATGTTCTTAGTGCTTACCCAATGGTATGAGGGGAATCGTGGGCCGTTTCTTCGCTGGAAGAGTGAGTTAAGTGCTTAGGTAGCTGCTTACTCTTTCTTTCGGGCATCTTTAACATACATGGTTGATTTATCTCTGACCTCATCATGAAATAATTCAGTTGCCCGAATTAAATCACCTAGCTTTTTGTAGCCGTAGTTAACGGCAGAGAAAGAGCTGTTATTCGATATGTAGCTCCCGACTTTTCCCATATGTGCCCAGTCATCATCGTCACTGGTCATTTCAACCGCATTTCTTAATAGCCTAACCAATGTAGTATCCTGTTTTAGTTCATTGGCAGTTTTAGCCACAGGCCGGGTTCTTTCAGTCTCAATGTCGTCTTGTTCGGTTAGCAGCTTCTCTGTGTAAATGAAGGTGGAGCATGAATCGACAAATGGTTGAGGTGTTTTAGCTTCGCCGAAGCCATATACAGGCATTCCGCTTTCTAGAATTCTCATGACTAATGGTGTGAAATCGCTATCGCTGGTCATGAGGGCAAAAGCATCGACTGTTTTGCTGTAGAGAAGGTCCATTGCATCGATGATCATCGCTGAGTCAGTTGCATTCTTACCTGTGGTATAAGCAAACTGTTGCATAGGACGTATGGCATTTGGGTGTAGTTGTGTGATCCAACCTTTTAAGTGATCGCTATTCCAATCACCATGGGCATGACGAACATTTACCATGCCTTCTTTGGCGAGAACCTTGAGCACACCTTCTATAGATTTGTAGCTTACATTGTCGCAATCAATGAGTAGGGCAATCCGCTTTTCTTCTTGCACGTTAATCCTTTAAATTTCTGTTGGTGAGATAAAAGAAAGCCAAGCGGCCGGATATACCGACGGCTTGGCTTTCAACCCACCCTGACCCTTACTGTGAAAGTACGATTCGGCTACTAGGTTGCCCGTTGGCCTAGCCTCCTAAGAGACAATAAGTTCACACTCCTAAATGTGTTTGATTCACGGCGTGGTAGCGAATTGGCTAGCCACGCGGTTAACCCGAAGGTATTCAAACGAGTTGCGGTTTTACCGCATATTGGGCCTTGAGGCGCCCTGTTCCTATGGGGTTCTTTTAATCTACCAAGATGCTGGATAATCGACAACATCTTCTACAGAAAAGCCGTGATTTAATAATGCTTTTCTTATTAAGAAAGGCAGGGCTTTAGCATCTGGTAGGAATATGAAAGAATCATCCTTAGGCATAATATCTATCAAATTAATTAAGCCGCTCAAAGTATATTGATCTTTTATACTAGAAATCCATTTCGCCTCTTCATCCATACAGTGAAGATTTTCATTATTTCCATTTTTAGACCTTGATTGAGATACCAACCTAAACTTATCATTTCCTTGATGATGGACAATGATTTTAACGACTGGAGCACCAGGTTTTGAATATTCTATTTTGCGTAATGAATATGAAAAAATAACTTTGCCTTCGACTTTTACATAAGAGTTTTCTTGAGTATTTCCATCAACCACCCAATACACCTTGAAGGTCTTTCTTCTTAATATGTGCCCATATTGCTCTAGCAGTGTCTGTATTTGATGTTCTTTCGCTAAAGCGATGCCAGTTTTCCAATGGCTGATCACTGGTTGGCTGACTCTGCATTCTTTGCCAATATCTATTTGAGTCCAACCATCATTAAGGGCCAACTTAAGTAGCTGCTTAGTTTGCTTGAAAGGCTTATTAGGTTGTTTCTTCTTAACGTTTTCGTCCACTCTTAGATCCTTCGGGAAGGCAGATTTCCCTGCCACTTCCTCATTTGCTTTTATTTCTTGGGCTTATTATTAGGGTTCAATTGCTGACCACGGTTACCCTGATTCTTATCATAGGTAGTATTAGTGCCATCAGTACCCTTATTTGGATTTTTGATGTCAGCGTTGTGGTTTGGTTTATTGGACATGATTTAGCTTCCTTATTTAAGTGAGACTAAAGCTTATCGAGAATGAGTTGATTGTGTACTTATACATTGCTTATAAAAAGTTATATTTGGTTATATTTCATAATAGTTGCTTCTTTATTGAGGTGTTAAAGAGCTATTGATTCATATAGAGTCATTTAGCAGAGTAAAACTGATAGAGTTTTGTCATAACTAAATCCCAAGCTCAGCAGTTAGCAGCTTTTTATTAAGTTGGTTATGCAGATGATTTAAGGGATCAACTTTAAGTGCTTTCATTTCCTCAATATATTCACCATTTTCAGAAAGCCAATATGGGAAGAAGTCTCGACGAACGCTTCTTAGTATCAACTGCACCTCTTCAATAGAAAAAGGCTCTACATCGATTCGTGGAACCTTTAAAGACTTGATACCAAGAAAAGGCGATGAAAAGCCGTAATGGTCAGCGGCTTCATTCATGATCATTCTTAAAGGGGTCATTATTTTATTGATACTGGCTGGTCTAAGGGTGCTTTTTTTACGTTTGGGGTTTTTGGCAAGTGACGTGCGGAAATTGAGTATTTTGGCTTTGGTTATATTGCTAACATCTTCTTCACCAAACTCGGGCAGCAGGTACGCCTTTAGGTTTGTGATGACGGTTGCCATATGGCTATCGCGCCATTCAATCTGCTTTTCGTTTAACCAGGTATCTGAAAAATCAGCGAACTTAGGTGTGCTATTAATTCCTCCTTTAGCGGCGGCTATCCGATTGTTCAGTTTTATGAATTCAACAGCTTTTTTGCTGTTCGGGAAGTAGTCTGAATAGTCAAAGGTGCCAAGAGTAATTTCAGCATCGATACAATCGAGAATTTTTTTCGCTCTGCGTCGATTAGCTTGGTTATCTTCAAGCTTGGTTTGTTCACGGCAGCGCTTTCCCTTAAAGCGGAAATCGAGCTGCAGCTTGCCGTTTTTATTATTGATAGTTGCCATGCTGTGCTCCTTATTTTATGCCTGCCATCAGCGTGTTAATGGAGGGAGCTTTGAGCATGTCTTTTTCAATGCGATCCCAGATATAAAGGATCTTGCGGCCACCAAATGGGCGGAAATAATGAATGCCCTCAAGTAACACAGAATCCTTTAGTTGGTTGCGTATAGTGCGAACGTCATACTTGATACGTTCAGAAAGTTCTGCGGTTGTTACGTATGTATGTGACATCGTTAGCGTCTCCTAGTAACATAAAACCATCTTAAGGAAATCATAATGATCTCCTATAGGTCATAACAAGCTATAAGAGATCTTTTACAAGTCTTTCTGCGCTCCTGTAGATCAAAAAGGTCATTTAGAGATGATTAAGTGCCACCTCTCACGAATCATGGGTGAGAAAAAATTAAAGATTTCAGACGTTGCTAGAGACACTGGGATCAATCGCGGAACTATTACTCGGCTATATCAAGAGACTGCTGTGCGGGTTGATTTTGATGTGCTGGAACAGCTGTGTGTTTATCTTGGGTGCGGGATATGGGAGTTGTTGGAAGTTAAATCTACTGTCAATAATGAACCTAGTGGATAATTGTCATGATTAATATTTATCGATAGATTAATTTTACTTCCCTTTTTGGGAACTATAACTATAATTCCCGTATTGGGAACTAAAGGGTCGTAATGAAGGTCTTATCTAGAGACAAACTGACCAAATTCAGTAAGAAACATGCTAACTCCAAAGGGGCTTTAGATGCTTGGTTTGATGAAGTATCTAAAGAAGAGTCCGCATGGAAGACAACTCATGATATTAAGAACAGATATCCTAGTGCTGACTTCTTAGCGGATAATCGTGTGATTTTTAATATCAAAGGTAATCACTATCGTTTGGTAGTCGAAGTCAGATATCAAAACGGTTTTGTAGTAGTTGAGTGGGTTGGAACCCATGCTGAGTATGACAAGAAGTCATTTTAGATCTTAGGGTCTTAGAAGGTGAGTATGAACCACATTAAAATTATTAAAACAGATCAAGAACATGAGCAGGCATTAATCAGGCTTATGGAATTAATGGATAATGATCCTGTTGAAGAAAGCATTGAGAATGATGAACTAGATCTTTTAGCATTACTCATTGAGCGTTATGAAGAGCAGCACTTTCCAATGGATATCCCTGATCCTATTGAAGCTATTAAATTTCGCATGGACCAAATGAATTTAAAGAATAAGGATTTAGTTCCTTATCTTGGCTCTGCCTCTAAAGTATCTGAAGTATTAAACGGCCAGCGTTCTTTAAGCTTAAATATGATTCGTAAATTAGTTGCAGGGCTTGGGATTTCAGCAGAGGTATTAATTCGTGAGCCAGAAACTAAGCTTGCGGTCGCGAATGATATAGATTGGTCATCTTTTCCTATCACGGAGATGAATAAAAGAGGTTATTTTGGTGGCTTCACAGGAACGCTGAATGAATTAAAAGAATACGCTGCTGAACACCTAAGTGAATTCATTGGCAGTATAAAGAATGGCTTTGCCTTGCAGCCTGCAATGTTGCGTACATCGGCTCATAAGCGTTCAAATGATAAAGAAGCTGATGAGTTTGCAATATGGGCTTGGCAAATCCGAGTGCTGCAGAAAGCGAGTGCAGAAAAATTATCTAGCAACTATGAAAAAGGTACTGTCGACCTTTTGTGGATGAAGAAACTAGCTCAGTTGTCTGAGTTTGATCAAGGCCCTTTATTGGCAAAAGAATACTTGAACAAGCACGGTATTCATTTAGTTATCGAGACGCATCTTCCTAAGACATATCTAGATGGCGCTGTGTGCATCGGGTCTGATGGCAATCCTGTTATTGCGCTGACCATGCGCCATGACAAGCTGGATAACTTTTGGTTTTCTTTATCACATGAATTGGCACACATAGCTCTACACCTTGATTCTACAGAAGAATGGTATTTGGATGACTTGGAGGCAGAGGGAGGAAGTGATGCTGAGCTTGAAGCTGATGCAATGGCGCAAGAGGCATTGATCCCTGCGAGCACTTGGAAAGAATTAAAAGATTATTCTTCTGACGAAATAGCTAAGTTTGCAAAGGATAATTCAATATCACCCTGTATTGTTGCTGGTAGGGTTCGCCATGAATTGGGAGTCCACCAAACATTTGGCAGTTTATATCGTGATAAGGTTCGAACATTTTTCGAGTGAAAATGGATCAAATTAGATTACTGGGCGGAGGTCACGGAGCTTAGGTAGCCGGATTAGCTTAGACATTAAATGGTCACCATTTGGTCACGGCTAAAAACTAGTTGGTAATCACTTACTGGAAAGTACTAAGAAAAATGGCCCGCCCTGCAAGAATCGAACTTGCGGCCTTCGGCTTCGGAGGCCGACACTCTATCCAACTGAGCCAAGAGCGGACATCGAGAGTAAGCTCTCGAAGAATGGCAATGGTATGCGCTTCTGTCTGCTGCGTCTAGTATCCGCTTAAAATCAGGCTATGTGTTTGTTTTATTTGGGGTTATGGCCGTGATAAAAGCACGAAATATCAATTTTTAGCTATAATTTCCTACAGAATGTGTGGAAAAATTTTAATCCCTTACAAAATGCCGCTATAATCCGCGCCAGAAATTTAAAATACACGGATTAACCGTGATAGCTGAGAGGACTTTTCTGTGAAAATGTTACAAGCAATGATGTTATTCGTAGCCACTTTAGTAATGGCTCAAGCTAATGCTGCTGAAACAATGACTGATGCCCAAACGGAAAAACTCCGTGAGCGTATCAAGCCAGTGGCTGAAGTATGTGTTCAAGGTGATGATTGTGGCGGCCCTGTTGTAGCGGCTTCTACGGGTCCACGTACTGGCGATGCTATTTATGCTGCCTCTTGTGCTGGTTGTCACTCAATTGGTGTTGCTGGCGCTCCTAAAAAGGGTGATACGGCTGCATGGGACAAGCGCTTAGCAAAAGGCTTCGACAAGACTTTGGCTAACGCAATTAGCGGTTTGAATGCGATGCCTGCTAAAGGCTTGTGCATGGATTGTTCTGATGACGAGCTAACATCTGCTATCAAGTTTATGGCAGGTCGTAAGTAAGCAATTTGCTTATTTAGATATAAAAAAAGAGCCTAACGGCTCTTTTTTTATGTCCTACATCCATGTAGTCCACCCTAATGGGCTTCTTCGAAGTGCAAAATAGCTATCCTGCTATTTAGTATGTCTGGCAAATCAAAAATCCGCCATCAGGTTTTTCAAGCTCGCCATAGTCTCTTGGCCTCGGGCCTTCTGCTCTTCAGCAGAGACTTCAGTTTTTCCTTCCCACTCAATATCATCTTGCGGTAATTCATCTAAGAAACGGCTGTGGGTGGTATCTAATATTTCACCAAACTGTTTACGTTTTGCCGCGTAAGTGATGGTCAGCGTACGCTGAGCGCGGGTAATCCCTACATACATCAGGCGGCGTTCTTCTTCCACCGTATCAGCTTCAATACTGTTTCTGTGGGGCATCAATTCTTCTTCGAGACCCACCATATACACGTGCGGGAACTCTAGACCTTTTGATGCGTGTAGGGTCATTAGCTGCACTTGATCTTCTTCATCCTCATCAGCTTGGCGTTCTAGCATGTCACGGAGAATCAGCTTGCTTACCGCATCTTCGATGGTGACTTCATCGCCTAATTCATCGGCTTTCTCAATCATCTTTGAGATCGAGTCCACTAGATACCAAACGTTGCTCATACGGCGTTCGGCCATATGTGGGGTTCCGCTGGTGAGCTGAAGGTGCGCTTCGTAATCGAGGTCTTCGATCATTTCTTTCACAGCGGCCACTGCATCGTCGGCATAAGCCATACGTGTGATGTTGCCAAGCCAATGGCCAAAGCGTTTTAGCTTATCCAAGGCTTTAGGCGTTAATAATTGCTCAAGGCCCAGCTCCGTTGTCGCAGCCATCATCGAAATACCACGGCGAATACTGTATTCACTGAGTTTCTCAATGGTGCTTGGGCCAATTTCACGACGGGGTGTATTAATAATACGCAAAAATGCGGAATCATCGGTCGGGTTAATCAGCAAGCGCAAATAGCCCATGATGTCTTTAATTTCACTGCGACCAAAGAACGATTGGCCACCGCTTAATTTGTAAGGCACTTGATGCGCTTGCAGCTTCATCTCTAAGATGCGCGATTGATGGTTGCCACGATACAGCACGGCGAAATCAGAGAACTTACCGCCATAACGCATGCGACGCTCAACGATGCCCGTTACGACGCGTTCCGCTTCAATTTCATCATTTTTACACTTAAGAATCTTGATCGCATCGCCATAGCCTTTGTCAGACCAAAGTTTCTTGATGAGTTCGTGCGGGTTGTTTGCGATCACCTTGTTAGCGGCGTTAAGAATCAAGCCGGTAGAGCGATAATTTTGCTCCAGCTTAACCAATTTCAGGTGTGGATAATCGATTTTTAAGAGATTCAGGTTTTCCGGGCGCGCACCACGCCAAGAATAAACCGATTGGTCATCGTCCCCTACCACGGTTAAGCCATTGCGGTCGCCGAGCAGCATTTTCACCAGTTCGTACTGACTGGTATTGGTATCTTGATACTCATCCACGAGCAGGTAGCGGATTTTACTCTGCCAGCGCTTTAGTACTTCAGGATGATTTTTAAACAACATGGTCGGGACCCAAATAAGGTCATCGAAATCCACCGCGTTATAAGCGCGCAACGTTCGCTGATACACCGCGTAGCACTGAGCGATCATCATCTCTTGCGGATTTTCAGCTTTAGCGATGGTTTGCTCTGGGTCTAGCATGTCGTTTTTATGATTCGAAATGGCGCTTTGCACCATATCTAGCGCGTCATCATCTTGATCATGATCGCGCATCATAATGTCTTTCAGAATGTTCTTGGCATCGTCTTGGTCAAGAATAGAAAAGCCGGTTCGGTAGCCTGCGGTTTTATGTTCCGAACGAATAATGTTTAAACCGAGGTTGTGAAAGGTCGATACCGTTAGGCCTCGGCCCTTGCCGCCCTCTAATAGCTGGCTGACACGTTCTTTCATCTCACGTGAGGCTTTATTGGTAAAGGTTACCGCCGCAATGTGATGGGGCTTAATACCGCAACTTTCGATCAGGTAGGCGATCTTACGGGTGATCACACTGGTTTTACCCGAGCCTGCACCGGCAAGTACCAATAATGGTCCATCGATGTATTTGGCGGCTTCTTTTTGCCTAGCGTTTAGATGACTTAAGTCGACCACGAACATTCCTCTCTGATTCAGCCCGCTATTCTAACAATGATGACGAAATTTGATAGAGATCAGTCTCAAAGGGCAGACAGAATTTGATTCGTAACCTATAAATAATGGAGTTAAGTTGTTTATTGTTAGGAAGATCCCTTGTTTGAACCCAAGTTAGTATTAAAAGCTGCACAAGAATTAAGCAATGCAAAAAAAAGCGTGCAGAAGAATGCTAAGCGCCTGCTATTTATGTCGACCTGTAATGAATTATCATCATCTTTACAGTTGCTAAAGCAGGCGCAATCAAGCGCAGATATTTGCTTGTGGCAGCCCGGTCAAGACCTTAAAGCCAATGCCGATTGGTTTTGCGTAGTATTACAGCTATCTCAACTTGCCCCTGAGCTTATAAGCCAATACCTAGCCATCGCAAGTCAATGGCCAGTACTGATTATTTCTGATATTGAACCGACTGATTTTAAATCGATAGATCTTGAATCCACTGTGGAGACATCGTTATGTGAAAATACCTTGGTAGATCTAGAGTGGCTGAGTGAAAAAGATTTGCAGATTAGTCATTTAAATCGAGCGATTGATATGGCGGTATTAAAATATCGTTTAAGCCATCGTGATATTAAGGAAGCGGCTGAATACGTGGTTGAAGACGGCATTCTTGATCGTAAACAGTTTTTTCAACAAGCGGGCTGTTTATTAGCAGAGCAAAAGCAATATTTTCAATTGATACAGTGTCGCTGGTTAAAAACAAAAGCCGCAGATTTAAGCTGGCAAGATAGTAAATTGCTAGAAACTCGATTTGAACGTTTCCTTGCTAAATATGTAATGAAAGAAACCTTACTAGGTCGCTTGATGGAAGAGCAAACAGGTTTATTATCGGTCAATAATGAGCCGATGGATGAGCAGGATTTAAATAATTTCCATCAGCTTTGTCAGCAAGAGTTTAGCGATATTAAACTTATGGTTTATACCAGTACTGCAATTCAAGTTAACGATGCAGAAAGTTTAGCTTTGGCGATGCAGCAGGCGGTACAAGAAATAGCCCGTGATAAATTAGTGCAAGAAACAAAATTGGAATGGCAGTCATATCAGCAAGCGAATATTGGTTTGATGAGTGGTATGCACTTAGCATTACAACGGCAAGAGTTTGTACTGCATTATCAGCCTCAGCTGCATGTTGAAACGGGGGAGTGGGTTGGCGCGGAAGCATTAATTCGTTGGCAGCATCCTAGTTTTGGTTTATTACCTCCCGCTGCTTTTATTAACGAAGCGGAAACTACCGGTTTAATTCAAGTGCTTGGCCGCTGGGCATTACAAGAAGCGATTCGTGCTTGGAAAACCATACAGCTAGATACTGGACGAAAGATTTGCATGGCGGTGAACGTATCTTTTCCTCAGGTAGCCGATGTAAATTTTGCTGATGAAGTTTTACAAGCGCTAGACGAAAATGACATGCCGTATGAATATTTAGAGGTTGAGCTAACAGAAACGACGGTGATTAAAGATGAGCAGGTGACGATGGATAATCTGAATCGGTTATTAAAGGCGGGCATCAAAATATCCCTAGATGATTTTGGCACGGGTTTCTCTTCATTATCACATTTAAGCGATCTTCCTATTACTGGCATTAAACTTGATCGTGCTTTTGTATCCCCGTTAGCGGATGAATGCGCGCAGGCACATATTGCAGCAGCGATGATTAATCTTGCTAAGCAGCTGAATTTGGAAACGACCGCGGAAGGCGTTGAAGATATTCGCTGCATGGAGAAAATAAAGCAGCTTGGTTGTGATCGGGTACAGGGATATTATTTTTCTCGTCCTTTGGCATTAGAGGATTTGTTAATACGAGCAGAGCAAAACTTTGCGCCGGTAACCCAAGCGGATATTATTAAAGGTTATTAAGACGAGTCTTTAAGTTAACTTCACAATAGAGTTTGTTATTTCTGGCGGTAACGCTCCAGTTTCCGATAGCTCAGCGCTTCCATGATATGACCCGTTTGAATATTTTCGCTATCATCTAAGTCGGCAATGGTACGAGAGATTTTTAAAACTCGGTGATAAGCACGGGCACTTAAATCGAGTTTTTCTATGGCTAATCGTAATAGGTTTTCATCTTCATCGGTTAATTTACAATGGGCCTCAACCTGCGCATTGCTCAGTTGGCCATTGCTGCACTGCTGACGCTCAGTTTGTTTTTTCCAGGCGCTTAATACTCTTGCTTGCACCGTCGCGCTATTTTCTTGGGTATTAGGATTGGTCTTTTGCAGTTCTAAAATTGAAATCGGTGGTACTTCAACTTGTAGGTCTATGCGATCTAATAACGGGCCAGATGTTTGTCCTTGATAGCGTCTTACCTGATCTTCGGTACAGGTACATTTTGCCGAAGGGTCACCATAATAGCCGCACGGACATGGATTCATGGCGGCGACTAATTGAAATCGAGAAGGATAGGTTACTTGTTGACTGGCGCGGGCAATACAAATTTCGCCGCTTTCTAATGGCTCGCGTAATACATCCAATACTTTACGACTAAACTCGGGTAGCTCATCTAAAAATAAAATCCCACCATGGGCTAAAGAAATTTCTCCAGGTCTTGGTTTACTTCCTCCCCCCACCAAAGAAATACCCGAAGCCGTATGATGTGGACTTCTAAAAGGGCGTTGCTTCCACTGTTTTAGCCAATCGCTGTGGTGTTGACTAATGGAATAAATGGCGGCACTTTCTAAAGCCTCTTGGTCATTCATCGGCGGTAAAATTCCAGGCAGGCGACTGGCGAGCATAGTCTTCCCCGTCCCTGGTGGACCGATAAAAATTAAATTATGCTTTCCTGCCGCGGTGATTTCTAAAGCGCGTTTTGCTTGCGCCTGGCCGCGGACTTCGCTCAAGTCGGCGTGGGCCGTGATGTATTCTGTGGGTTCGACATTATCAATTTCGTCAAGACTCGCTTGGCCACATAGGTAGGCCCAAACTTCTAATAAACTACGAGCATTTTTTTGCGCTGCACCTAGGCAAAGAGCCGCTTCCTCAGCATTATCCCGAGGTAAAATTAACGTGCGGTCGGTATATTGAGTTTGAATAGCGGCGCTTAAAATACCGCGTATCGGTCTTATTTCTCCACTAAGGGCAAGCTCGCCGATAAATTCATGCTGGTCTATTAAGTTGCCGGGAATTTTTCCGTCAGCCGCGAGTATACCAATAGCAATGGCAAGATCGTAACGGCCACCTTCCTTCGGTAAATCTGCAGGGGCGAGGTTAATGGTGATTTTTTTTGCTGGGAATTCAAACTCACTATTGAGAATGGCACTGCGTACTCGGTCTTTGCTTTCTTTTACGGCGGCTTCAGGTAAGCCCACAATATTCATCGTAGGAAGACCATTAGAAAGATGAACTTCTACTGTTACCAGAGGTGCTTGAATACCGACTTGAGCGCGAGTACGAACGATGGCTAATGACATGAATTCTTTCCGTAGAATTGTGCTTCATTAACCAGCTTAGGTAAGTTACTAGCAATCGGCCTTTAGCCAATAGTAGTAACTTGGGTTGTGCAGTTTAATCTTTTGGTTCTAGTTCACTTTGCATCTGCTCTTCCATCTGATTTTGAAGAGTTGTTAATTGCTGCTCTAAATGGGTTAAGCGATCTTGAGTACGACTTAACAATTCAGCCTGTACATCAAACTCTTCACGAGTGACTAAATTAGCTTGCACGAGCAATTGTTGAAAATGTGCTTTGGCCATCATTTTCATTTCTTCGCTGAACGCTTTGCCGGGTAAGCCTTTTTCGCTCAAGCCCTGCATCCATTCGTCTGCAAGGCCTTTTAGTTGTGATGGGTTAAACATAGTGAGATCCACATTAAGATTGAATAATGTAGCTATTATACCAGCAAATACCCGCCATCAACATTAATGCAGGTGCCCGTGGTATAGCTAGATGCATCGGACGCTAAATACAGTACCGTGCCGGCCATTTCTTCTGGCATGGCAGCGCGTTTCATCGGGATATGCATCATGGCCTGCTTTAGAATGGCATCATTACTGGTTAACGCGCTGGCAAATTTGGTATCGGTTAAACCGGGTAATAAAGCGTTTACGCGAATGCCTAACGGCGCACATTCTTTGGCAAAGGTCTTGGTCATGGCAATTACTGCGGATTTAGTAATGGAATAGATGCCTTGGAAATCTCCAGGGATCACGCCGTTTACGGAAGCGACATTGATGATATTGCCACCCCCGTTTTTCTTCATTAACTTGCCCCCAGCGGCAGACATAAAGAAGTAACCTCGAATATTTACATCGACTGTTTTTTGGAAGGCGCTTAGATCAGTATCCAGCACATGGCCAAAATAAGGGTTGGCGGCGGCGTTATTCACCAGAATATCGAGCTTGCCGTGTTTTTCTTCGATCTGTTTAAAGCAATTCTCTATCTGATCCATTTCACCAATATGGCAAGCTAAGGCTTCAGCGCTACCACCTGCCGCAATGATCTCATCGGCAATGACTTGGCAGCCTTCAACCTTACGGCTAGAAACAATCACATGCGCGCCAGCACTGGCCAGTAGTTTAGCGATACCTTCGCCGATACCACGACTTGCACCGGTTACTAGGGCTACTTTATCTTTTAAGCTGAATAGGTTTTCTACACTCATAATCTTGCTCTCTGTCAGTGTTATATCGTTAACGCTCTCATATTCAGTTATTGCATTGAATAGGCTGAAAGTCTGAATGAAACCAGTGTAGGCAAAAGTTAATGATTCATTAACTGAATAATATAGATGGATTAGGATTCGTATTGCTTATGTTATTAATCACCTAAAGCGCACCAATCCGGTGCCATTTATTGATTTCGCCTCATTGAGGCGCATTATATTTTTACGATCGGGTAATATTCAACCTAATATTGATCCGCTAAAGCTGACAATTGCCTGTGTGACATAAAAACCGTTCATTTAGTCAAGATTGTTACAATTGGCAAGACCTTTGCTCTTATACTGAATCACTGTATTAATGGATGTATAACAAGCAGTCTTAGTGACCAGAAGTTATGCATTTTCACATTGTTAAAAGGTAAGCATTTTTGCAACAGCAAGAACTTGATCCGAACTTACATTGGCTGGCAAATTATCAAGCCCAGTTGGTTTATCTTGATGATAAAACCCGTTTAGGAAAAACCAGTCACTTCGGCCCATTACGAGTGCAGCGCGCTTTTTATCCTGAAGGTAATATTTGTGCCCATCTGTATTTATTACATCCACCCGGTGGATTAGTGGCGGGTGATTATTTAACCATTGGCTTACATCTTCTGCCGCATGCGCAAGTACTAATGACAACTCCGTCGGCGGGTAAGATTTATAACAACATTACTGATCGTAAACAGTTTCAGAAAGTCTCATTAAAAATCGAAGACAGTGCGGTGTTGGAATGGATGCCACAAGAGACTTTGGTATTTGATGGCGCTGAAGGTGAGTTAATTACTGAAGTCGAGCTGAGTGATAATGCGCAGTACATGGGTTGGGATATTGTTTGCTTGGGTCGCCCGAGTAGTGAAGATTGGTTTGAGTCTGGCAGTATTCGACAAGTTATCTCGATTCAGCGTAATGGCCTGCCGTTATTTATAGAGCGTAATACGATTTCCGCTACCGGCGATATTATGCAAGATAAAGCAGGTTTGGCGAGTCAGGCAGTTTTTGGCAGTTTTATTCTGACCAATGATACCGATAGCATTCCTGAATTGGATGAAGAGCAACGTGAAGCTTTAGAAACATTAGCGGCGCTCACCGGCGAGTCCGGGCAGGCCAAAGGTCTTGTTGCTGTGACTCACAAACCGGGTTTAGTGATCGTGCGTTATCTGGGTCCGTGTGCGGATAATGCGAAAAAAGTTTTTATTAAGTATTGGCAGTGGATGCGACCTTTTGTTAATGGTCGTGAAGCGTGTCCCCCGCGTATTTGGAATACGTAAAAATTTAAGAATTAATAGAAGGTTTAGTTATGGAATTATCACCAAGAGAAAAAGACAAATTATTAATTTATATGGCTGGAGAGCTGGCGGAGAAACGTCGTGCTCGCGGAGTGAAATTAAACTACCCAGAATGCATCGCTATTATTTCATCGTTTATTGTTGAAGGCGCTCGTGATGGACGTACGGTGGCTGATTTAATGAACGCGGGTCGTAATGTGATTTCTCGTGATGAAGTGATGGATGGCGTAGAGTCGATGATTCATGACGTACAAGTTGAAGCAACTTTTCCTGACGGCACTAAATTAGTGACTGTTCATTCTCCAATTGCTTAAAGCTGCTCTATAACAAATCAGCTTATAAAAGCTCAGACTATAAAAAGGAGCATGTGATGATTCCAGGTGAAATTATTCCAGCATCAGGCCCAGGCAGTGATATCGAATTAAATGTCGGCCAGAAAACTCTAGCGATGAAAGTTTCAAATTCAGGTGATCGTCCGATTCAGATCGGTTCGCATTATCATTTTTACGAAACCAACCCTGCGCTAAAATTTGATCGCGAACCCTCTAAAGGTTTTCGCTTAAACATTGCAGCGGGAACCGCTGTGCGTTTTGAGCCAGGGCAAGTACGTGAAGTCGAACTAGTTGAATATGCCGGTACTAAAACCATTTATGGTTTCCGCGGCGAGATAATGGGTAAGCTTTAAAAGCACTGCATCAGAAGTGACATTTTTAACATCGGCACTTTCATTGATTCCCATGGCGGCACGCAGCAAGTACCTCCATGTATGCTCAACGATTTGGTCCCTCAAATCGATGGCCTTGTGTGAATACAATAAAAGTCCCTAACAGTTTTTTAGACTCACTGATTTATGTTTATAAACGGTGAGGTAAAGGGAAAGATATGGCTAAAATAGATCGTAAAACCTACGTCGATATGTATGGCCCGACCGTGGGCGATAAAGTTCGCTTAGGCGATACCGAGTTATTTATTTCACCGGAAAAAGATTTCACTGTTTATGGTGATGAAGTGAAATTCGGTGGCGGTAAAGTTATTCGTGATGGCATGGGGCAGAGTCAATCTACCTCCGACAAAGTTCCAGATACCGTTATTACCAATGCGCTTATTCTAGATGCGAGCGGTATTATTAAAGCCGACGTGGCATTAAAAAATGGTCGTATTCAAGCCATTGGCAAAGCGGGAAATCCTGATACTCAAGCCGGGGTTACCATTGAAATCGGCCCCGGTACTGAAGTTATTTCCGCAGAAGGCCAAATTCTTACCGCCGGCGCGGTTGATGCTCACATTCATTTTATTTGCCCACAGCAAGTTGAAGAAGCGTTGATGTCGGGAACCACGACTATGATCGGTGGTGGTACTGGGCCAGCAACAGGCACTAACGCAACTACCTGTACTCCGGGGCCTTGGCACTTGGGTAAGATGATGCAAGCGGTCGATGAATTACCGATGAACTTTGGTTTCTTGGGTAAAGGTAATGCGTCATTACCGGAAGCGCTGGAAGAGCAATGTGTCGCCGGCGCTATCGGTTTAAAATTGCACGAAGATTGGGGCACTACTCCGGCGTCAATTGATAACTGTTTAACCGTGGCGGAAAAGTACGATGTGCAGGTTGCGATTCATACCGATACGTTAAATGAATCAGGTTTTGTTGAAGATACGTTAGCTGCATTTAAAGGCCGCGTTATTCATACCTACCATACCGAAGGCGCGGGTGGTGGTCACGCACCCGATATTATTAAGGCCTGTGGCGAGTCGAACGTATTACCGTCATCGACCAATCCCACTCGTCCTTATACGGTGAATACGATTGACGAACATTTAGACATGCTGATGGTATGCCATCACCTTGATCCTAATATCCCAGAAGATGTTGCCTTTGCTGATTCTCGAATTCGTCGCGAGACCATTGCCGCCGAAGATATTTTGCATGATCTAGGCGCCTTCTCAATGATCTCTTCTGATTCACAGGCTATGGGCCGAGTCGGTGAAGTGATTACACGCACATGGCAAACCGCGCACAAAATGAAAGTGCAGCGTGGACCTTTGCCAGAAGATAATGCTGATAATGATAACTTTCGCGCGCGTCGCTATATTGCCAAGTACACCATCAACCCAGCCATTACTCATGGTATCTCTGATGAAGTTGGGTCGGTTGAAGTGGGTAAATATGCTGATTTGGTTTTATGGAAACCGATGTTCTTTGGTACTAAGCCTTCCTTAATTATTAAAGGCGGAATGATCGCAGCGGCGCCGATGGGTGATCCAAATGCATCGATTCCAACGCCTCAACCAGTTCACTATCGCTTAATGTTTGGCGCGATGGGGAAAGCGGTTTCGAAAACCAGTTTAACCTTCGTTTCCAAAGCGGCATTAGAACAAAATACGTTAGATCATTTAGGTTTGGATAAAGAGCTGGTGGCCGTTAAAAACTGCCGTTCAATACGTAAGTGCGACATGGTCTTAAACGATTATCAGCCGGTGATTGAAGTGGATCCACAAACCTATGTGGTGAAAGCGGATGGTGTAGAGCTTACGTGTGAACCTGCAGAAATACTTCCAATGGCACAGCGCTACTTTTTGTTTTAGAAAACGGGTGAGTCGTCATATTTATTTTATAATAAGGCTGGTGGCTTAATAGTGATTTTTAGGTGATACATAGAGTTGTTCGTTAAAGGGGCGTCATTTCGCAGGGAGGCGAAATACGAGGCTACATGGACGTATTCACGCCCGTCCCCAAAGACGAATAACTCTATTTATCGCGATGAAAGGTTTTACGTAAATTGATTAAAATCATAGAGAAAATCCTTGCCCCGACAGGTGAGGAAATAATTAAAGACAGTCTTTGTTTACCCTATGATCAGCGTAAGCGTGGTCGTTTTAAAACACAAACGATCAGCGGCCAAGAAGTCGGCATCATGATCGATCGTGGAGAAGTGATGCGTGGTAATACCTTGATGCGTTGCGACGCGGGTGATGTGTATAAAATTATTGCGGCTGACGAAGTCGTAACAACGGCCACTACCGATGATGCGACATTATTTGCTCGTGGTTGTTATCACCTCGGCAATCGTCACGTATCTTTGCAGGTGGGTGATGGCTGGTTGCGTTATCAAAATGATTACGTGCTGGATGATATGTTGATACAGCTCGGCCTCAAAGTTATTCATGAACCTGCACCGTTCGAGCCTGAAAACGGTGCTTATGGTGATCATGGTGGTCACTCTCATGGGGATGATGATTATGTTCATCCTGATGTAGATGGTGAAGCTGGTGCTAAGCCTCATAGCCACAGCCATGATCATGAGCATTAACATGCAAACCACTAGCTTATTGAATCTGTTGCACATCTCTAGCCCAGCATTACCGATTGGTACTTTCGCTTACTCCCAAGGTTTGGAATATACCTTGGAAGTAGGTTGGTGCAAAAATGCTGATGATGTTGAACAGTGGGTTAAAAGCGTCATGGTTCATGGTTTAGGGGGTGTTGATTTACCGATATTAAAAAGGCTGCATCAGGCTTGGAGTGTTTATATTAATAAGCACGAACAAGCAGGTGAACAAGATAAAGGTATTGAGCCCTTAAAATATTGGAATGCGACATTACTCGCTTTTCGCGAAACCAAAGAACTGTACCTTGAAGATATTCAAGTCGGTGATGCGTTTAAGCAATGGCATAAAAGCCAATCTGCGGAACATTTAGCCAAATTAGAATTAGTCGATAAACCAACCGTTGCTTGTATGTATGCCTTAAACGGTGTGATTAAAGGTTTAACGGTTGAAGAATGTTTGATTGGCTTTGTTTGGTCGTGGTTAGAGAATCAAATAACTTCCGCCAGTAAAGCCATGCCAATGGGACAAACAGATGGGCAAAATATTATTCGTCATTTGATTCCAGAAATTGAAGGCGTAATCGAAAACGCAATGACAGTTGAAGACGACGATATTGGATCAGGCTTAGTCGGCTTATCGATGTCATCGGCACTACATGAAAATCAGTATTCACGATTATTTCGATCGTGATTCATATTTATAAATTTTAGAAGGCTCTCGCTGTGTATTGATATTAGGTGTTTCGTTTAAGGCCATCTGAGGCATGGAGGCCGAAGTTGAGTCTCCAGGGATGGATTCACGACGGGCCGCAGAAGGAAATGCCTAATAGCGATGCTAAAGCGAGTTTAAGAAACCAAATTCAAAAAGTATTAAGGTAAACATGACAACACAAGAAACATTACGCGTCGGCGTTGGCGGTCCTGTAGGATCCGGTAAAACTGCATTATTATCCACTCTGTGCAAAATAATGAAAGATACCTACAATATTGCCGTCGTCACCAACGACATTTATACCAAAGAAGATGCGCAGTTTTTAACCCGCAATGAAGCGCTAGATGCCGATCGTATTATTGGTGTTGAAACCGGTGGTTGCCCGCATACTGCAATTCGTGAAGATGCATCAATGAATCTTGCTGCGGTTAAAGAACTTTCTGACCGTCATCAAAATTTAGATATGGTTTTGATTGAATCCGGCGGTGATAATTTATCTGCAACCTTCAGCCCTGAACTTTCAGATTTAACCTTATACGTAATCGATGTTTCTGCTGGGGATAAAATTCCACGTAAAGGCGGTCCTGGTATTACTAAATCGGATTTATTAATTATAAATAAAATCGATCTTGCACCCATGGTCGGTGCTTCTTTAGAAGTAATGGATCGTGATGCGACGAAAATGCGTGGTGAACGGCCGTTCGTTTTTTCAAATTTAAAGAGCGGCCAAGGTGTGCAAGAAATTGTACGCTTCATTATAGAGCAGGGTATGTTGCGTGATACCGACTTGATGAAAGAAAAAACTGTCTAATTGATTTGTTTTTGCTCTAAAAATGGGCAGGTGAATATTGAACACCTGCTCAGTTTTTATTCCCTCCCTGGTTTGTCCTCTTTGTCACGTCTTGATTCGTAACTTCAGTCTATCCTCAATAAAATTGCACTAATTATAAGCACGGTCGCACTCGTATTGATTTGTTGTGGTGCAAGTTAAAAAGAAATCACTAGTAAACCAACTTTAAATTTACTGCTTTACCTTTATTTAATTCAAAAACCCGACTAAATGGTTGAAAACATAAGGGGTTGAGAGAGTTGGTATAACCCTTGCTCTAGTCCTGCAGTACCATAAAAAAATAAATCGCTACACGATTTTATAAAACAATGTTTAAAACGTTTTATAAATTCAGAGAGTGATAATAATTAGGCAAGAAGAAGGACTGAAGTAATGAAAAATATTTTCAAAAGCACAACCAATAAACTTGGAAAAGTTTCTAAAGTTTTAGCCGTAGCAACATTAGCGGCGGGTATCAGCATGGCGAATGCAGCCGATACAATTAAAGTCGGTGTATTGCACTCACTTTCGGGCACCATGGCGATTTCTGAAACGACGCTAAAAGACACTGTTCAGATGATGATCGAAGAGCAGAATAAAAAAGGTGGTTTGTTAGGCAAGCAGCTAGAAGCTGTGGTCGTTGATCCTGCATCAAACTGGCCTTTATTCGCTGAAAAAACTCGTGAGCTATTATCAAAAGAAGATGTAGATGTAATCTTTGGCTGCTGGACTTCAGTATCACGTAAATCTGTCTTGCCAGTAATTGAAGAATTAAACGGTCTAATGTTTTACCCAGTTCAATATGAAGGTGAAGAATCTTCGAGGAACGTTTTTTACACTGGGGCCGCGCCAAATCAGCAAGCAATCCCAGCAGTTGATTATTTAATAGAAGAAGTCGGTGCTAAGCGTTTTGTATTAGCCGGTACTGATTATGTTTATCCACGTACTACTAATAAAATTTTAGTGAGCTACTTAAAGTCGAAAGGCATCGCTGATAAAGACATTATGGTGAACTACACGCCTTTTGGTCATAGCGATTGGCAGACAATTGTTTCTGATTTGAAAAAATTCGGCAGCATGGGTAAGAAGACCGCAGTTATCTCTACCGTTAATGGCGATGCTAACGTTCCTTTCTATAAAGAACTAGCCAACCAAGGTATTAGCTCTGAAGATATTCCAGTCATTGCTTTCTCTGTTGGTGAAGAAGAGCTTTCTGGTTTTGATACTAAGCCTCTAGTCGGTCACCTTGCAGCATGGAATTACTTCATGAGTGCAGAAAGTGAAGAGAACGAGAAGTTCATTGATCAGTGGCATGCTTATACAAAAGATGATGACCGTGTAACCAACGATCCGATGGAAGCGACGTATATCGGTTTCAAAATGTGGGCAAAAGCGGTTGAGATCGCCGGTAGCGCAGATGTTGATAAAGTTCGTGCTGCGATGTACGGTTTGAAAGTACCTAACCTATCCGGTGGTACTGCAGTAATGAATACTAACCACCACTTATCAAAGCCCGTTCTTATTGGTGAGATTCAAGAAGACGGACAGTTTGATATCGTATGGCAGACTGACGGTGTCGTGAAAGGTGATGCTTGGACTGATTTCCTACCAGAAAGTAAGGTATTAATTTCTGATTGGACGGCTCCAATAAGCTGCGGTAACTTCAATACAGTGACTAAAACGTGTGGCTCTCAAACGATTGCTAGCGAAGAGTAAATTCCCCGCAATATCAGGGAGTGCAGCCGCACTCCCTGCTTTTAAACATCGATAGAAAATCATATTTTCAATCTTTAATATAATATTCAAAATTTCATTAGGAGCATAATCATGCGCAAATACGTAAAGCGTATTGTGTGGCTAAGCTGTTTTTCGCTGTTTGCTGTTTTCAGTAATGCCGCTATTAGTACTAGTAGCATAGATAAGCCAGTAGTACACAATACGCTGCCTGCAACGGTGCAGGCATTGATTAAGGCCAGCTATAAACAAAAAGCTGGAATTATAGATAGCATCGCCGCTATAGAAGACAGTAAGACATTATTAATCTTGCAATCCTTGCTAGATAACCAGTTGTACTATCAGAAAAAGAACAATGTTGATAAGGCTAATAAACGGGTATTGATCGTTGATATATCGTTATTAAAAAAGAAAAAAGAAAATGCGATGTTAGATGCTTTCAGCGGCGAAGTCGTCAGCGGTTTATCTAAGCGAGCGGTTAAAAAGATTGGAGTGAATAATGCTTTGCGTCGTAATATTCGCTCTCATTTATCCTTAATTAAAATTTCTGATGACGACACTGCTGTGCGTATTGCCGCCGCTAAGAATCTATTGAAGGACAGTTCTAGTATTGATTTAACCTTTGTTGAAGTAGCTTTAAAAACTGAAAAAAATCCTCAAGTTGTTGATATTCTAGAAACGCTGCGAGCCTTGATGTTATTACAGTCAGAGCAAGCGACTATTCGTCTACTGGCATTAGGGGAATTGGATGGTTCTTTATATCCAGAAGTTCGTGTCGAATTAAATAAGTTCATCGCTAGCTTCGATAGTGAGATGAAAGAATCCCGTGCTGATGAATTGAAATTAGCTGAAAGAACGTTAACCGATATTGAAACATTAATGAGCTATAACGGTTATGCAGAAAATCTCTATTTTGGTTTAGCGCTAGGGGCTGTTCTATTATTAGCCGCGATTGGCCTAGCCATTACCTTTGGCGTAATGGGCGTGATTAACATGGCTCATGGTGAAATGATCATGTTAGGGGCCTATACCACTTACGTCGTGCAGATGTTAATGCCGGAATCTATCGGCGCCTCATTATTAGTCTCTATTCCTGCTGCATTTTTGGTGAGTGGTTTTGTCGGCATATTGATTGAACGCTCGGTCATTCGTCACCTTTATGGTCGTCCACTAGAAACTCTTTTAGCCACCTTTGGTATCAGCTTGATCTTGCAGCAAGCCGTACGATCTATTTTTGGTCCTCTTAATCGTGAAGTCATTACACCTGACTGGCTAGCAGGCACGTTTATGGTGAATCCAGGTTTGTACTTAACCTATAACCGTTTATATATCATCATTTTTAGCCTAGTTGTTTTAGCCGTATTAGCACTTGTTTTAAAACGTACTTTATTTGGTTTGCAAATGCGTGCAGTAACCATGAATCGTCCAATGGCCAGCTCTATGGGTATTCGTACCGGTTGGGTAGATGCATTAACCTTTGGTTTAGGTTCAGGTATTGCGGGTATCGCCGGTGTTGCCTTAAGTCAGTTAACCAACGTAGGGCCAAACTTAGGTCAGGCTTATATTATTGACTCCTTTATGGTGGTGGTATTTGGCGGCGTGGGTAATTTGTGGGGCACTCTAGTGGGCGCAATGTCATTAGGTATAGCGAACAAATTTCTGGAACCCGTAGCAGGTGCAGTATTAGCGAAGATTCTGGTATTGGTATTCATTATTTTATTCATCCAAAAACGTCCTCGGGGTTTATTCGCTCTGAAAGGCCGTGCAGTTGATAACGGTTAAGGGGATCCTATGAAAGAATCTAATATGACGAACTCAATAAATAACAGTTCGAATAAAAAACTAGGCCCGCTAACGACTTTGTTAATGAACGACAAAGGTGGTCGCCGTTTATTAATGGTTTTAGCAGCGTTGGCAATTTTAGTTCCGGCATTGAATTTATTTATGCCAGAAACTTCTATCTTTCATGTGTCGACTTATACCATGACATTATTAGGCAAGTATTTATGCTATGCCTTACTCGCGGTATCAGTTGATTTGATCTGGGGTTATTGCGGAATTTTAAGCCTAGGACACGGCGCCTTTTTTGCACTTGGCGGTTACGCTATGGGTATGTATCTGATGCTGCAAATTGGTGATCGTGGAGTNTATGGTAATCCCGANCTNCCCGATTTTATGGTGTTCTTAAACTGGCAAGAGTTACCTTGGTATTGGTTAGGTTTTGAAAGCTTTACCTTTTCTATGGTNATGGTCTTGTTAGCCCCAGGAATTCTGGCTTTCGTATTCGGCGCCTTGGCTTTCCGCTCTCGTGTAACTGGGGTATATCTGTCGATCATTACTCAAGCATTAACCTATGCACTGATGTTGGCGTTCTTCCGCAACGATATGGGGTTTGGGGGTAATAACGGCTTAACCGATTTTAAAGATATTTTAGGNTTTGATTTACAGGCGGATACCACNCGAGCGGGTCTGTTCTTTTGTTCAGCCTTNGCGTTGATGATTGGTTATTTAATTAGCCGCTTTATTGTCACTTCTAAATTGGGNCGAGTNCTTATCGCNATTCGTGATAGTGAAACTCGTGCNCGTTTTTTAGGCTATCGAGTTGAGTATTTCAAATTATTCGTATTCATCGTATCGGCCATGTTNGCNGGTGTCGCGGGTGCGCTTTATGTGCCACAAGTGGGTATTATTAATCCGGGTGAGTTTGCGCCTTTGCTATCTATCGAGATGATTATCTNGGTNGCGGTGGGTGGTCGCGGCACGTTATTTGGNGCGGTTATTGGTGCGATCTTAGTGAACTATGCGAAAACCTATTTCACCGGTGCCTTTGCTGAAATCTGGTTATTCTTNCTGGGCGGTTTATTNGTATTAAGTACATTGTATCTACCCAAAGGTATTGTCGGGCTGTGGATGCAAATGTCAGAAAAACTGTCTAAAAAGTTNCCTGCTGCATTTNCCNGTAAAAAATCCACTACCGNTAACGACAATTTATCTGAAGGAGAAAAAGTATGAGCAGCATAAGTAGCAGTACTAAGAGCAAGCACATAAATAATTCTCCGGTGCTTTATTTAGATGGTATTAGCGTTAGCTTTGATGGCTTTAAAGCGTTAAATAATCTGTCTCTGACTATAGAGAAAGGTGAGATGCGCGCCATTATCGGTCCGAACGGTGCGGGTAAAACCACCATGATGGATGTGATTACCGGTAAAACTCGCCCTGATGAAGGTACCATTCGTTTTAATAAAAGTGCCGAGGATGATAACCAGACAGAAACNGATTATGACTTAACCCAATACGATGAGGCGGCCGTCGCCAATCTGGGTATTGGTCGTAAATTNCAAAAGCCCAGTGTGATTGAAAGCCTAACGATATTTGAAAATCTCGAAATGTCGTTAAAAGGCGGCCGTACTGTTTGGCAGTCTTTATTTCATAAATTAAGTCCNGANCAAAAATTTAAACTGGACGAAATTCTAGTATTGATTGATATGTCGGAAAAAGCCGATGAGCTAGCGGGAAATTTATCCCACGGTCAAAAGCAGTGGTTAGAGATAGGTATGTTATTAGGCCAAGAGCCTGAACTGTTATTAATCGATGAACCGGCCGCTGGTATGACCGATGAAGAAACCATGAAAACNGCAGAGTTATTTAAAACTCTAGCGAAAACTCATTCGTTAATGGTGATTGAACACGACATGGACTTTATCGAAGCCTTAGGTTGCAAGGTGACCGTTTTAAATGAAGGCAGCGTATTAGCGGAAGGCACGTTACAAGAAGTGAAAGCCAATGAAGACGTTATTGAAAAGTATCTGGGGCGCTAATTATGTTGAAAGTTAAAAATATTGATGTGTCTTACGGTGCAAGCCAAGCGTTATACAATGTATCGATGAATGCTGAAATTGGTAAAGTGACCTGTGTGCTAGGTCGTAACGGGGTAGGTAAAACTACCTTGATGAAAGCGTTGTCGGGTCACTTGTCTGCGGGTAAGGGACAGATCGAATGGATGGGCAAAGATATAAACGGCCAAGCGCCGTTTGAGCGTGCTCGCCAAGGCATTGCGTATGTTCCACAGGGTCGTGATATTTTCTCTCAGCTGACGGTTGAGGAAAATTTAGAAACGGCGTTCTCGGCCTTACCTAAAAGCCAACGCAAAATCGATCCAGAAATTTTTGCTTTGTTTCCGGTATTACAAAAAATGCTTAAGCGCCGCGGTGGTGATTTATCCGGTGGTCAGCAGCAGCAACTAGCCATTGCTCGTGCACTCTTACTGAAACCTAAAATGCTGATTCTGGATGAGCCTACCGAAGGAATTCAACCTTCGGTGATTAAAGATATTGGCAAGGTGATTGAATTGCTGCGTGATCGTGGTGAGATGGCGATTGTTTTGGTTGAGCAGTATTTAGAATTTGCTGCTGCACTGGCGGATGAGTTTATTATTCTTGAGCGTGGTCGTGTTGTGGCGACAGGTGCAGGTAGTGAACTGTCTGAATCTGAAGAAGCGAAAGAGTTGCTGGCGATCTAATCCTTATTTTTAAAGTAAGTTAAATTGTTTCTTTTTATAAAGGCGTGCCACATTGGTGCGCCTTTTTTATTTTCTTGCACCATAAATGGGCTAGTCTCATTGGGAGTGCACCATTATTAACACCTAGAAAACCTGTTTTTATCATACTTAACCACTAAATCCTTGAAAATATAGGCTTTTTTAAAGTTGGCACGCAGCCTGCTATACAGTAAGTACATAACTAAAACTGTGCAGGACCTTTTATAGGTAATGATGCGGTTACTAAAACTGAGGAAGGGAAAACCTAATGACTAAATTATCTCAAGCAATTGCTCTTGCAACAGCTATGACAGCAGGTCTAGCGATTACAACGACAGCTCAGGCTGAAGTTGAAGTTGCTGCCTCTGTTGCTGTTTCTAACATGTACTTATGGCGTGGCCAAGACTTAGGTCTTGCTACTGATTCAAATGGTAATACTTTTGGTGGTGTTCCAGCAATTTCTGGTGATCTAAATGTAAGTGCTTCTGGCGCCTATGCCGGTGTATGGACTTCATCTGGTGATGCGACTAACGGTCAGGAATATGACCTTTATGTTGGTTACGGTATAGAGACCGGTGACGTAGCTCTTGATATCAGCTACTGGACTTACATCTACCCAAGCGGTGATCTTGATGATATTGCTGATCTGCACGAAATTATTGCTTCTGCTGCTTTTAAAGGCGCAAGCCTAGGCGTTTATTACAACATCGACCAAGACGAAGATGAAGGTACTGATTACTTCTATACCACTCTAGGTTATGAATATAACCAGTTTAGCGCGACTTATGGTATTCAGACTTATAGCGATACTGAAGATGGCGATTATTCTCACATCAATCTTTCTTATGCCTATAACGATAACCTCTCATTCACTTTAAGCCAGATCGTTTGCGCTGACTTAGATGAAGATGAAAATGGTCTAGATCGTAGCCTAAAGTTGTTGTAACTTATAGCCTGCCTATTGAGCTATAAAAAGCATACAATGAGCTCTTGCCTCCGCAAGGGCTCAAATTTCCAAATTTTTAATCTTAAAGGGAGTTTTCTATGAAACTCGTAACTGCTGTTGTTAAGCCTTTTAAACTAGATGAATATATTTTCTTCTAAAGAGTGTTTCTATAATACTTGCTCTTGTTGAAGGTCGTCCAATACCATTTTCTTTCATCAATTCACGCATTTCATCATCGTCAACTTGTTTCCCTGCGGATTCCATTGCTCGTAATAAACTGGCTTCTGTAAAGTTTCTAGGAGGTTTGGTTTTCTTTTCTAAGAAAGAAGGCTCATGAACTCCTTTTTCTCCTTTAACAAATGTAGG
>JAESQF010000036.1 GCA_016765295.1 Oleispira sp. | reverse complement strand
TTTTAAAAAAACTAAAACTAAAACTAAAACTAAAACTAAAACTAAAACTAAAACTAAAACTAAAACTAAAACTAAAACTAAAACTAAAACTAAAAAGGAAAAGTAAATGATCACAATGACTATAAGAACGGCTAAAAGAGCCATTCCGTTATTGGCTACCGTTGTGCTATTAAGCGCGTGTAAAGATGGCAGTGATAATAAAACCGATGCACATCAGGCAGATGAATTTGATATCAGTAGTACTGGGCGTTTAGTCGTTACCGCTGCAGAAAGTTCTGAACTGGCTATTTTAAACTCTACAGATGGCAGTTTGATTGAGCGCTTTAGTTTAGATAATCCAGCAAGTGGATTATATGCCTCACCGCAATCACGTTTTGCGTTAGTGGCGCAGCGCGATCAAAACCAAGTGCAGGTATTGGATGGTGGTCTATATCAAGAAGACCATGGGGATCACCTGCACCCTTATGAAAAAAATCCGTCAATGCTAGCTCAGACATTAGACGGTGTGCGCCCAACTCACCATCGCAATAACGAATCTCGTTCGGCATTTTTCTTTGATGGCGAAGGTGATCAAGGATTAATGGCGAGTATTGCCGACTTTGATGACGATGAAATATTAAATAATAATGTTCGATCTTTAGAACTTTCGAATGCAATGCACGGTGTCGCAGAGCCAAGAGGTGACTTTTTAATTTCTACCTATCGTGCCCCCGATGCCAGCCACGCGGTACTACCTGATCAAGTAGAGCTGTATAAATTCAACAGCAATAGTGGTGGTTACGAATTTGTAGAGCGCTTTGAAGAGCTTTGCCCATTGTTACACGGTGGTTTTTCTACCGAAGATGCGAGTATCTTTGGTTGTTCAGATGGTGTTCTAGTGGTTCATCAAGATGGAGATCAATTCAGTACGACTAAAATTGATAATCCTGCTGGCATGGCCGAAGGCGCTCGTATTGGTGGTTTCTCTGGTTTTTCTGACAGTAATTTAGTCGCTGGCTGGGCGCGTGGCGAATTATATGCGGTTACTCTTGATCCAGATAATCATGAAAATGATAAAATGGAGTTTGTTGATTGGAGAGACGGAACAGACATAGGGGCAGAAGCAGAATACAGCACGGCAAAAATGGACGATGAAGGTGAGATCTTGATGGTTTTGAACAAATCAGGCGGCCTGCATTTATTGGATGCTCAAGATAACTTCAAACACCTTATCGAGATCAAAGTATTGAGTGCTTTGCCAGAGTTTGAAGGTCATGGGCATGTCAGTATCACATCAAGTAAATCGGGTGAAGATGTTTATATTACTGATGCAATCAATAACCAGATCGTTGTGGTTAATCTTGAACATCAAGAAATAGAAGAGCCAATCAGCTTACCTTTTACCCCGAAGCATGTGGCTTGGGTCGGTATCGCTGGCGAAGGGCATGATCACGAGCATGAGCACTAGGTATTAATTAGCAAATCCAGTGTTTGTTGAGGCATGCCATCTGAGTATGGCATGCCAACTTATTCATTATTTTCAATCAATTGGATGGCCCGCAAGAGGTGATAGCATGCGGTAACGCTAGGGCATCCAAATGCGAAAGAGAGCCTACGACAATAATAGTGTGAGAAATTATAGATACTACTAGATGCGAATGAATATCATTAGTATCATGTCTGTTTTAATCCTTTGAATAGAGTGGATGCAGGCAATGACAGATATCTTATTGGTATTCGGTACGGATACCGGAAATACAGAAGAGATTGCAGAGAAAATACAGCAACAATTCTCTGAATCTGGCCATATCGTTGAACTTATCGATGTAACCGATTGCTCTGCAGATCGCATTAGTGAAGCTGAAGCCTGTATTTTTGGTATTCCAACCTGGGACTTTGGCGGCATACAGGAAGATTGGGAAGATTTTAAAGGCGAGTTGGAATCGGCTGAGCTCGAGGGTAAAAAAATTGCCATGTATGGGTTGGGTGATCAGTTTGGTTATGGTGATTTCTTTATTGATGCCGTGGGTTGGTTACACGAGATCATTGAGCCTAAGAAAGCCGACATCAAAGGCTATTGGCCAATCACGGGTTATGACTTCACTGATAGCCGGGCGCTGAGTCCGTGTAAAACTTACTTCTATGGTTTGGCGATCGATGAAGATCAGCAGTTTGAGCAATCAGATGCTCGAATTAATGCTTGGGTCCAGCAAGTTCTAGCCGAATTCAAGTTGGAGGAGGCAGCTTAATATGTGTAATAAAATCACTAAAATTTCGATTCAAAGCAGATTCCAATGGATTGGGATTTGCAGTCATGGCTCCGCTCATGTTTTTTGGCGAACTACCCATGTATGTCTTCCTGCAGATCAATTGGAAGCCTTAAAGAATCAGGCACTGGCGGGAAAATTACCAGTTGAATGTTTTGGTGATGAATATCTTCTTTGGCTAAATCGAGTCGCCTTAAAACTTTCTCAGCAGGATTATTACGAGATCCAAGAGCTTTTTGCTTATGCGGTAGAAGAAAAATCATTGCCGTGGCCTCAACAAAAAACGGCCAGTGAAATGAATAGCGAAATGAATAGCGAAAAAGGCAGGGCTGTATTGCACTAAATTAATCGCTTTAATCTTATAATAGCTTTAATTTATTTTTCTTAGATAGAAGAAATGAATGGCTATGGCATACAGCATATATTTAATGATTGATTGTGTGTCCATATGGATCTTACCTTAAGCTTTACTTTAATCGTGTCATTGAGGGTTTATAGCGTGTGCCATTGCTGTATGAGTCCTATCAGGTGAATCGTACCCAGTGACAAAGAAATAGCGGAACTCCATAGCCAGAACTCTGGGCTGCGCCCTATGGGGTTAGCGATAAAGAAGAAACCCGCGACTCCGCGAACTAAATAAATTGAAGTGATAACAATAAGTGCTAACCGCATCAGCGGGAGTTTTGTGATTAACCCTGCTGCGGAAAAAGCATAAAGTGACCAAATAAATAACATTAAAGTAATGCCCGACGTAATAATTGTCGGTATTGAACTTCCTTGCTCAGCTTGCTTAGCCATGTGCTCGCCAGCACCTAATAAGCGATACCAAGGTGCGCCAAAATAGATGCAGGCTATATGTAGAGCAGCCGCCATTGCGCTGAGGGTTCCGGCAATAATTAACATGACATTCATCTGTCCATCCTCTCTTGGCTTAGCTTATCACGTTATTTTTTTGAAATGAGAGAACCACAGGTAGAAGAAAGACGATGCTAAGATTAATTCGATTACGATGGCGCCGAATATAGCATTGCCTACAAAGCCTCGCACAAGTTCGTAGGTACCGGCCATGGCCAAGCCAAACATGGTTACCGCAATACTCAGTGCAATAGCTTGTCTGGCTTGAGAATGTGGGACGTTTCGAGCAAAGAACATTAATATACTAATGCCCAGCATTAGTATACCGGCGCGGCGCGAAATAAAATAAGCCGCTTCGCTACCATCGACTCCCAGGTCAAATAAAAATGATTGCGGAGAAAAGCATAACAAATAAAATAGGTAGCCACATAAAAGCGCAGTAAAACTGGTGAGTACTTTAAATAGATTAAACGTTTTCATATAATTTCCTTTTTGTTTTTTACTAAAAAATAGAGTAGCTAATTAGCCTTCTAATGAGTTTTAAACTTTGAATAGTCGGTATTAATGCAAGCTTCTATTTGACTCAATAAATTCATCAAACCTAAATGTGCTCGATCAAAGCAAGGTTGCTCGCTGTACATGCCACTCAAAAACTTAATAGCGCCGCCAGTCATCTCATCGGGCTTACCAGGGCAGGGACGTTTATTGCTAAAATCAAAGGTTTTTTCTACGTAAGCTTCGCCAAGCCACTGACCATATAGTTGAAGATCGGGCATTATCTCCGATTCAAATGTGGCCAACGTAACGTCTGACTCGATAAACTTGAGTTGTTGATAACTTTCAAGCAGTGTTGGAATATTTTTATTGAAAAAATAGCCATCCACTATTTTGGGTATCATGTCGCTGAAGTCACGGACAAAATCATCACTCAAGCTACGAACGCAGCCAAAGTCTAAAATACCAAGCTGGCCATCGGGCAAGATTAAAAAATTACCTGGGTGTGGATCAGCGTTAATTTTTTTAAGTTGTAAGGCGCAATACCAGAAAAAATCGAACAGCTTTTGGCCTACTTTATTTCTCTGGGGTTGGCTTGGGTTGCTCTTTAGCCAGTCTTCTAAATGCTGGCCTGTTAGCATATCCATTGATAGAACACGTCTGGAAGAAAGCGCTTCATATACCGAGGGAATAACAATATCCGGCAGTGTTACTGCCTGACGAAACCAGTTCAGATTGTTAGCTTCAATTTCATAATTTGTTTCTTCTTGCAGCCTGGCCTGCATTTCATCCATTAATAAGACGACCACTTGTTTTTTGGGAAACTTATCGGTTGTTTTTGAGAGTAACCAAAAGAGTTTTTCCACCATTTTTAAATCACTTTCAATGGTGGCACCAATACCCGGGTACTGAACCTTCACCGCCAGCAAGGTATTATCATGGGCAATAGCTTGATGCACTTGCCCTATGCTCGCCGCCGAAAAGGCCTGTGGATTAAACTCTTTAAATAGCTGCTTTGGCGTATCACCCAGTTCCTGCACTATTTGTTTTCTGACTAAGGCCTTGTTAATCGGTGGTACTTGATGGCAGGCCGAGTGCAGTTTATCTCTGATGGTTTTGGGTAAAATATCGGCTTCCATACTAAGTAGCTGGGATAACTTTACCGCCGTGCCTCTAAGCTGACCTAATACTGTGAAAATCAACTCACCGATTTTCTCTTCGTGATCTTGCTGAGATTGATCGCTGGCCGCAGCCGTAGAGATGGCCTGACGGGCCTTGTAACCCATATGCTTCAGACCTATTTTTGTTACCGCCAGACCGGCAATGGCACTGCGGGTTATTTTTGACGTAGGAATGTTTTTTGAACGAGTTTTATCTTTTGATAAGCTCATTTGTTAGTTCTCCACGGCTTGAGCCAGTGGCAATGGCTTGCTTAATAACATACTAATTACGACAGGAAAGACCAGCCAGAAACCTGAGTCTGGCATTAAGACCACCCCGACGATGGATAACAACAAAAGGTTCAATGATATTGATAGGGGAATTTTGTTATCTACTGCAAGCTCATAATGTCTGACGAGTAGACCGACAATAAATAGCACTTGTCCGAATAAAAAGAACCAAACAGCGGCATGTCCTTGTACGGAAGTAATGCTATTAATGATGCCGTTGTCATAGAGTGATCTATAATCGTCGGCAAACGTAATCAGTGCAAATACCGTGTGAATAAACGCCACGGACATAAGCCAATAACCTCGCCAATTTTTCATGATTTTCCTCACTTATTACTTGAAAGAGCGCTATTAGAAAAGCCGTTAAATAATTACATTCCAAACGACTTAGATGTGATGATTTTATTTAAGAAGCCACTGCCCATAAACCGGAACAGGTGCGCCTTGAGGAAGAAACCGATAAGATCGGTGGCTTTAGAAACGATGCCGCTTTGTAATATTTCAATGGCAAGGGCAAGAGACATATCGACCATTTGGGTGGTATTGCTAAACTCATCCGAATCATCGTTAACCCAATAAAGTAGTACTGCCAACATATATTCGTTGATGAGCTTAGCGGTTGCCCCAGTAAAAGGTGAGTGTGATATTTCACCGTTTTGTTCAGCTTCCATTAACAGGTCATGGATGAGTCCAATAAATTCCTCTCTAACCGGGCTGACATCTTTAAATAAGATACTTGGAGATTGCATGATCATTTTAAGGCTATCGCTGACAAACTCTCGATTGGCTAAAAAGTTATTCAGATAGATATCGATCAATAGCTGCAGTTTCTCCTGCAGTGAGTAGCTATCAAGCTCCTCTTCTTCGAAGAACTGCTGCACGGTCTTTTCAGCTATCAAACCGTAGTAGGCATAGATCAGCTTATCTTTATTGGCGAAATACTTATAAATGGTGGCATCACCAATCCCAGCTTGCTTGGCGATTTGCTTCATTGTGGTATTGGCAAAGCCTTGTTCGGTAAAAAGATCCAGTGCCACGATGATGATTTTCTCGCGAACTTCTTGTTGTTTCTCTTTGGATAATCTAGCCATAAGCGACACCGTTTCGTATAAATGCTTAAAATTTGTATTTTTATGATAGTTCGTATCGTTACTGTTGCCAAGCATTGATTTGAAGAATTTAATCGAGGGAGTGTATCGGGAGACTGTATCGATGCCGAAATAGATGCATGTGCTTGGTTAATTTTGGGACTTTTAAGAAGCAGCAAGAAAAGTTAATAGCCATTCTTGCTCTATTTTTTCACTCGTTACTGCACCTACGGATTACTAACTTAGCATAGCGATGGAATTGGCAAATACTCGTGACTGGGGTCAATCCGTATTGGGTACCTTTTACCTTACATGTCTTGTCTTCTAAGTGCTTTTCGTGGCTTAATATTTTATCCCTAGATAGCCACGAAGCCGTATTCAGTGCCCCATAAACATTCAAGCTCAAGTTCAGATCCCGATTCAACCACTTATACTACTTTAGCGGCGTGGGCTATCGCTGTTAGCTGGGCGCTGAAAGCTCAAGGGCTGAATGCAGAAGAGGTTTTTGCGAGCGCCGGATTAAACCTCGTTGATTTTGAGCAGAAGCCTTCTAGTCGTATCCCCATCAATAATATGACCCAGTTATGGCAAACAGCGATGAAAGCCACAGCTAACCCAGCCTTTGGCTTAAGTGTTTCTGAGCATGTGCATGCGGTGCATTTTAAAGCCCTTGGTATGTTAATTGAGAGCTGTCAGAACCTAGCGCAAGCACTTGAGAAGATTATTGCTTATCACGCTCTGGTGAGCGATTCCGTTCAGCTTAATTTGTACCATACCCCTGATAAAGTCGGTTTCAGTATGCGGTCGGTAGAAGGGGTGAACATTAGCCCAGCGGCATTTGATGCCTTTTTCTCGGTGATCGTTAAGTTCTGCCGCAATATGATGGGTAATGAAGACTTCGTCGCGAAGATTGATTTGATGCGACCAGAGCCCAAGTCGGTGAAACCTTGGAGGGCATTTTTTAATAGCGAGGTTCACTTCAATTGCGATGATAATTGTTTATGGCTGTACCGTTCGTTCTTAGAGAAAACCTCTTTGCATTTTGATGAGAAAGTTCAGCAGATGAACGAAAATGCAGTGCAAGATTATCTGCAAGATATGAACGCGAATACCTGGGTGGATAAGTGCAAAAAGCATTTAATCATTGGCTTGAATGAAGAGAGTCCAAGCCTTACTAAAATCGCTGAAAAACTGAATGTCTCTGAGCGGACTCTTACCAGAAATCTTAGGGCAGAAGGCTTTAGCTTTAACCAGATATTGCAGCAGAAGAAGCAAGACCTTGCCTGCTATTACTTATTAGAAACAGATGAGAGTATGACCAATATTGCCTTGAACTTAGGTTTTAAGGATGCCAGTAATTTCAACCGCGCTTTTCAGCGCTGGTACAGCACAACGCCAACCGAGTTTCGCCAGCAAAAGGCATAAGCTATTCATACATTACCAATTCCTTACTGTTCATTAATGGGTTTGGCAGATATCCACCTCGAAATCTGTCTAATAAAAAGGTAGTATTAGGCCATAAGTTTATAAAAATAAAACAAGATTTCTAATGCTAAAGATATTAAAAACTCCCCTTATATTCTGTCTGTTTTTTGTACTTCACGGCTGTGCCAGTATAGAATATTATGGACTTATAGAACCCGAACGCAGTGCCAGTCAACAGTTTATTGATACGCCTTATGTGTATTCTGGTTCCGTTGAAATACAACAAGATTCAAATCATTATCAGTTCTCTGGGGTCTTATATGATCAAGATGATAAATATCTTGATATTGTTATTCCCAATAAAATTTCAATTAAAGCTCATCGCATTGAGCTGAGTAATAGCGATGTTCAGAAGGCGACTGGAGAACCCGCATTGCTGGTAGTGAATCCTAATTATCCTTTTCATCTTGATGCTATCAAAAATCAGCCACAAGAATTCTTTCAGCAAAACTATTTAAAATATCAACCGTTGGTTTTATCTGAAATCGCGGCTACAAAATTTGATTGCCCTAATATTGTGCTGTTAAATATCGATATTTATGAGGAGCTACCGACGACGTTAGAATACGGTTTTTGTGAAATTCAAGGTGATTATTCTTCTTATATTTGGCATACCATCTTGGCCGATAAAATTGCCAACAATGTGGAGCATGACAAGGTCTTTGGCTATCAGGTCGCGTATTTAGGTTTTATCGTAACGGTGCCGGTTGATGTTATTGCTGCGTCTTTTTATACCTTGGGTTGGGCGATGGTATCGAGTAAGAACTTAATGGTGTCGGGAGAAGAGTAATGGCCAACTTTATGAAGCATGCTATTAAAAGAAAGATTGCTGTTTTAATTATTTCGTTAGGGTTTGGCTTACTGCAATCTTTGGCGGTTAATGCGAAAAATATTGAAAACCCTGCTGCACCGATAGGGCCAAGACTCAATCATTCACCCATTATTTTGTTGCACGGTTTTTCTGGTTGGGGTCGTGATGAGGCGTTGGATTTTAATTATTGGGGTGGCATTGTTGATGTGCAGGAACATCTAAAAGGGCATGACTTCCAAACGTTCACTACGGCATCGGGTCCATTTTCAAGCTCGTGGGATAGGGCGTGTGAAATCTTTGCTCAGATTAAAGGCGGCACGGTTGATTACGGTAAGGCGCATAGTAAAAATCATGGCCATAATCGATTTGGTAAAACGTTTGCGGGCTTTTACCCCGAATGGGGAGAGGTTGATAACGATACCCATGCGATTAACAAGGTACACCTTATTGCTCATAGCCAAGGTGGCTTAGATGCTCGAATTTTGGTTCAGTTATTGAGTCAGGGGCATTTAGAAGAGCAGAAAAGCTTAGTATTAGACGAGGAAAAATTTAGCCTTCTTTTTAATGGCAATAACGATTGGGTACACAGTGTGACGACCTTATCCGCGCCACATGATGGCACTACTTTAGCGAGCAGTGTTTTTCGTCTGTTACCTAATCATCAAGAAGTTTTAACCTATGTTAGTTCTATGTGGAGTGCGATGGGGTTGCCTGCTTATGACTGGAAACTTTCTCAGTGGGGCTTAGAGCGGGCAGAGGACGAAGGCTATGATGAGTTTAGAACACGGGTCGAAGGCAGTCGTTTTTGGCGCGCCACTCGTGATAATGCCGCTTGGTATTTAAGCCCTGAAGGCGCTCGCGAGACGAATGGATGGGTAAACGCTCAGCCTAACGTATTCTATTTCTCTTACGGCAGTCAGCAGACCAGTGAGGGCTGGTTTAACGATGATCACGAGCCAGATATGGGAATGTTTGCCATCTTTCGACCTTTTGCCAAGTGGATGGGGGAATATACTCAAGATAGCCCCAACCGTGTGATTATTGATAAATCATGGTTTCCTAATGATGGTGTGGTGAATACTATTTCTATGGATGGCCCTAAAAACAATTCTGACGATCGCATTGTTGCCTATGCTGGTATGCCAATACGCGGTGTCTGGAACGATATGGGTATATTGCAGGGATGGGATCACTTTGATTATTTGGGTCAGTTTAATTCAGACTATGGTGACCCAAGACCCTTCTTTGATAAGTTAGCCAACTACGTCGGCGCATTACCTGAATAGTGCGGCAAAAAATAAATAGATAAATAGTTAGATAGATGAAACTTCTAATGTAATTATGCTTAAATACACGCTTATTGCATTAGATAGTCCATCTCATGATTCTCAAAATTCTGCTTACCCTCGCTGTCATTATCGCCGTTTATATTTGGTACCGACGTAAAAATGGCCAGCGGCTTCTTCCTAATAGCCTAGCTAACAGCTCGGTAGTGGGTCGTACCTCTACTAAAAACTCCTCCTCAAATAACTGGGTAAAGCCTTTCGCCTATTCTATTGCTGGCTTAGTCATTGCCGGGGGTCTGTTGGTTTATTATTTATCTTGGCAGGAAGGTCATACTCAGTATGAGGTGACAATTACTAATCCTCAAACAGGCGCAACTGAAACCTTTATCGCGCTTAAAAAGAATATGAAAGGAAGGATGTTTATTACCGAAAGTGGCCGAGAAATTAGAACGTCTGATTTAGAAAGAATAGAAATTAGGCTGCTAGAAAATAAAGAGCTAGAAGATGGACAGCTTGAGAGTGGAAAAGAATAACTCGTGAAAGACTGCAACTCGTGTGGCAAATGCTGCATTAAATACAGCAACGGCGCGTTATCGGCTTCTAAGCAAGAAATAGAACTGTGGGAAGTTTTTACCCCGGCCATTGCTGAGTATGTGAATAAAGGTGAGATTTGGGCCGACCCTGAAACAGGTAAACTACTTGAATTGTGCCCTTTCTTACGTCTGGAATCTGCAGCCGGAAAAACTCAAGTTAAGTACACTTGCGATATCTATTTTGATCGCCCTGACGACTGCAAATATTATCCGTCGAACGTGCAAGAAATGATTTTAGACGGGTGCGAGATGATTGAGCCTATTGATTTAAAAGACTTAAAAAAGGCCCAAGCTAAACTCGATATTATTATGTCAGACAGTCGCTCTTGAGCTACTTCACCTTACAGGATTAAGCCAGATATTTACTTTATTACGACCATCGTTTTTCGCTTGATACAAGGCTTTATCAGCACTATCTAACCATTTATAAGCATCTTCAAATTGTTTGTCGAGGGACGCAATACCGATACTCACGGTGCATTTACCAATGCTATCAAATTGGGTGTTTTCTATGTCTTGGCGTAAGCGTTCTGCGACCAATAAAGATTCTTCTAAATTACTATTTGGCAATAATATAGCAAACTCTTCACCCCCATAACGTCCTGCAATGTCACTTGTGCGCAGTTGTCGGAATAATTTTCCGAACTGCTTTAATACGTTATCACCGACAAGGTGGCCGTAGGTATCGTTGATGTTTTTGAAGTGATCGATATCGACCATCATCACGCAAGCCTTTTCGCCCGAACGCTGACAGCGATTGAATTCTTCTACTAACCTTTGCTCCCAATAGCGGCGACTGAATACTCCGGTTAAGCCGTCATTACGGCTAAGGTGCAATAACTTTTCTCTTTGTAATATCAAGATGCGCGTCAGTTTATAATTGATCGTGGCAAATACCATGGGGTAAAGAATAATCATCGGGACACAGATAAAGATAACGATCATATGGGATTCAAGGCGGATGGTTGGATTGATCAATAAACTTGAAAATATCATGGCTAGAACCATGATGAATAAACCCTTAATAAATAGCTTGAGACCACCGGCACTAATATTGTTCATCATAAAAACGGTGATAAAAACCGCACAAGGAATGGGTTCGAAAGATATGAGCGGCACCCAAAGGCCACCAAAGAACGCGTCGAATAACAGGCTTTTGATGATGACTTTTTTGACCTGATTACTCTTCTTAGCCCAAAAGTAAGCGACATGGGGCCAGATTAAACAGGTGGTGAGCAAGAATGACATAACCCAAGGGTTTTCTTGATAGCCAGTGCCGCTGGTATAGAAGCTCGCAAGAATAACGGCTAGGCCCGCTAGATACCCAAAGATGCGAGGGGCATAAGAATAATAAGCTAAGATATGGTGCCTTCGGAGCGGATCGCAATGTTGAATAATGATCAAAAGTTTACGCTAGTGGCGCATTCTGTCGTGTAACAAATAAGAATGTTATTGCAACTATATGTATATAATATATGATCCGTATATGGTTTATATATAAAGCGTATCGAGTAGTCACTATGGGCATTGTAAAAATTTCAGAAAATCTGCATGAAGAAATTCGTAAATCGAGTGGCGTTATGTCCCGTTCTATCAACTCTCAGGCTGAGTTTTGGATGAAGATGGGCATGTTGTCGGAGTTGAATCCTAATTTGACGTATGCACAAATTATTCAGCAGCAATTAAAAGAGCAAGCGTTTGATATGAGTCGCTGTGACTTGGAAGTAATCCCGAATGCGATCTCGAGCGAGAAAAAAGCCGGATGAGTAATTTGCAATCCCCAGGTATTCATCTTAAAAATGCCGAAGAAATTGAACTCATGCGTGAAGCGGGTAAGTTATTAGCTCAGGTTTTTGCCATGCTAGATGACTTTATAGTTGTGGGCATCACGACCATGGATATCGATAGTCGAGTCGATGACTTTATTGTGAACACCTTAAAAGCCCGCCCAGCGAGTAAAGGCCAATACGGTTATCAATATACCCTTAATAGTTCGGTAAACGAGGTGGTCTGCCACGGGGTGCCCAATACCACTAAGCCTTTGAAAGCATCGGATATCGTTAATATCGATATCACCTTAGAGAAGAATGGCTTTATTGCCGATTCGAGCAAGATGTATGTATTCACTCATGCGAGTACTCAGGCCAAGCGCTTGGTGAAAACCACTTATGAAGCCTTATGGAAAGGCATAGAAGTTGTAAAACCTGGAGCGACTTTAGGGGATGTGGGCCATGCGGTGCAACGACATGCAGAGGCGGCAGGGTATAGCGTAGTACGTGAATATTGTGGCCATGGTATCGGTCGTGAAATGCATGAAGAGCCGCAAGTATTGCATTATGGCCGTGCTAATGAGGGCTTGGTATTACGAGCGGGTATCACCTTCACCATAGAGCCGATGATTAACCAAGGTTCAGAAAAAGTGAAAACCAAAAAAGATGGCTGGACCGTGGTGACCAAAGATAAAAAACTGTCGGCCCAGTGGGAGCATACAATCTTGGTGACTGAAACGGGTTATGAAGTGCTGACCTTGAGAGCAGAAGAGAAATAAAAAAAGAGAGCATCACACGTCCGCTGTGTGATTTAGCCGCTATCAGTTATCAAGATTGATAATTGCTATTTATTTAAGCGTATCCATTAAATCAATCATAAATTCAGCGTCTTCTTGCTCCATGGTAGAAAAAGAAGGAATGCCTATGCTGGATAAAATATCCTTACCCGCAGCGCTGGCGGTTAATTCATTTAAGGCGTTTGCTAGTTCTCTATGAATGCTTTGGCTGTTTTCTGACGCCGCAAAGATATGATGAATCACATTAATTTCACTGCTTATCAAACAGCGAAGTTGCAATTTAATAATAGAAGATAGTTTTTCATATACTTTTTTAGGTAGAAAGGCGATATCGGCTTCGCCATTAAGAACCTTCTTTGTGGCTACAATAAAGCTAGCGCAGTCTATGGTTTGACTATTACCTGAATCAATATCGACAGACTCTAACAAAATCATAGCGATCAGGTTAATCGCTGGATCATTGGTAGTAGCGATCTTTAAACCGGGTTTTAAGTCGCTAAACTTCATATCATTCATCACGGAATTACAGACAATTACAACTTCGTTTTCGGTTTCATCGGGTTTATTCAAAGCCTTGAAATTAAGCTCGCGCATTAATAATGTGGCATCAAAGGGGTTAGCATAAATAAAATCAATTTCGCCTTTATTGAACGCCGCTCTTTGATCGTCGAAGTTATTATAAATTTCTAGGTGTATTGCAATGTTCAGCTTCTTTTGCAAATAGGTATTTAGAATAAACCAACCAGACATATCCGCAGTAGGGGTGGTTGGACAAATGCTCATGTTATATTTCATGATTGTTCCTGCTCCAGCATTTTTCGATAGAGAGCTTCTGACTCTGCTATTTTGCTCATAGACGCTTGGCGACGAACGGAAGATAGTCCCATCATCTCTCCATTACGGATATTAGCGATGACTGTCGCATGCACCCAATAAAAACCACCGTCTTTACGCAGGTTTTTAACATAGCCGTGCCATTTATTACCTTCACTGGCAGTATCCCAAATTTCTTTGAAAACTGCTTTCGGCATATCTGGGTGGCGTAAAATAGCATGAGGTTGACCGATTAATTCGGCTTCGCTATAACCTGACATATCGATAAATGCCTGGTTCATATGGGTAATGTTTCCGGCTAAGTCAGTACGCGAAACAATCAGCTTTCCCGCTGGAAATGGCGTTTCAATTTTGCTGACATAAATGGTGCGAGGTTCACTATTAAAGTGCTGTAAAACATACTCGGTATAGTCGCCAATAATGTGTTCGGGTGACATGTTGCCCATGAGAATTCCTTTAGTAATAAGTACTTACAGTACGCTAGTAACGTCAGCAACGGCGCGCTTAACATCTAAGAATATCAGTCCTAATTTTGCACTTGATTTAGTCATAACGGTTAATACTGCGTCATGGCCAACATGGGTCATTAAGATATAACCATTAGCGCCTTTAATGAGTACTTGCTCTAATGCGCCACGATCAAGCTCTAGTGCTGTGCGATCACCGAGTGATAGCATGGCTGCGCTCATGGCTCCGACTCGATCTTCATCGACGCTGGTAGGTAGTAATGACGCAATGACTAGGCCGTCGGTTGAAATAATGGCTGAGGCTTCAATATCGGTGGAGCTGCTATTAAGGTCAGCTAGGATGGAGGTGATACTTTCTTCACGCATAAATTTTCCTTACTACATGTCTAAAAAATTAATAAAACTGTTTATGAAATTATTTATAAATATCGCTGGCCTAATAGCCAGGTTAAGCGAGTAAAACTTGAATGCTGTAATAGTGGTTTTCCTTTAATCGCTAAAAAGAAAACTTGGTTATTAAAATACATAGGCCAAAAGCGCAATTGTGACTGACCGTCATTATCGATAATGCTGATAAAGGATAAGTTGCTGCCACTAAGGTCTTGCATGTTTTGTTGGCGCTTTTCCTGTAACCCGGAGATTTCAACGGCTAATAATGCGGCTTGTTCGGCTTGCTCTAACTCAAATCCAACATGAGATAATAAAAATCCATCTTGATCGCAGATAGCGCAATGTTGGTTATCCGATAATTCTTTTAATAGCGGAGGGAAACTCAGCTCTAGTGGCTGATCTTCTATCGCCAATGGTTGATCTTTCGCGACTAGGTAACCTTTGTTGAATAACGAAATGGTATGTTCAAGTGCAGGTTTATCTGAGGTTTCTTTAACTAAACGCAAAAATCCCGCTAAGCGAGGCGTTTGCGAACACTTTATTAATACCTGTAATACTTTACGATCATTCTCTATTTGGGCTGCTTCCGTCACGAAATGAGCGCCAACATGAGTTAAATATATATACTGCTTTGCATTTGGGTATTTCATTGATGCTTCCTAAGTAACCACGGGATTAATAGTTGAATCAATGGTTGGATCAATAGAAAGAACCAACGCCTCTACTAGCATATTAATATCTGTTTTATTTCTGGCATCTACTTCGAAAACAGGTGCGGATATATCGTTCTCTGCGAGAGTGTCATAAATCATCTCCCAATCGATGCCCGTACTTAGGTCGCTACGAGTTAAACCGATAACGACAGCATTTTCTTTAATAAAATCTTTGAACGCTGCTAAGTAGCGATTAATATCGGTTTTTATTGCCGTGGCGCTACAATCAATTAATAGCACTAAGCCTAGCGCCCCTTGGGCGAGGATTTCCCACATGAAGCTAAATCGCTCTTGCCCTGGAGTGCCGTATAAATGCACGGTAGTTTCTGCATCTAAATTTATTCGACCATAGTCCATCGCTACCGTCGTGCTCTCTTTCATTTTTTGAATATGATCAGATGCTCGAGCTTCGGTCGCCACAACTTCAATATCACTTATTACTTTAATAGCGGTTGATTTTCCAGCACCGACAGAGCCTGAAAAGATAATTTTATATTGTTGCATATCTATTAAGCTCGCTTCAGGTGGTTAAGCAGTTTCTTAAACAACGATGAATTATTATGTGTTTTAAATGGAATAACTTCGCAAGCTTCTTTACAAATAATGGCTAGATGGCTATCGAGAGCTGCAGATATAAAACAACGTACGTCGGTAATAGGAATATCTAGCTGCTGGGATATAGCTGTTATTGAATAGGGCGCTTTTGTCCATAAGCTAGCAATACTCAGGGCGTAGTTCGATGGAAGCCATCGAGTTAGGTTTGGCCATCTTTTTAACTGATAAGTAGATTCATTATCTAGGTTTTTAGGTGAGCGACCTCTTGCACAAAGAAGAGCAGTATTCCAAGATAATTCAGCAATAGATAAGGAGATGCACTCCTCCGAGGCGTTCTTTAATGATTCTTTTTTAATCAGACAAGTGGATGTATTTAATGGGTAATAACATAAATTACGTAAACGATTTTTCGGAAAACTTAAATATGCCAGATTATTTGATGCATTAATTTCAATTCGATAGTTCTGTATGTGTAATACAACAGACGTTTTTTCTTTATCGCTTAACTGAACGGCTTTGCGTAACATACCTTGTAAGGTTCCGCTGGGCTCATAGCTTTGAACTACATCCTTATTTTCACTAATCACTTCGCTAATAGCATCTTTATTAATTTTGCTAGACGATACCTGATTATTACTTATTAGTTTCCTGATTTTTTCTGCCGCACGTATTAGCTCAATACTGGTAATAGGTTTTTGTCTTTGAATAATTGACGAGCAGCTATCTTTCGAAGGTGATAAAGTAAGAGCAATTATTTTAATAGAATCTTTAGTGATATTTTGTTTAGTCTGATGTTCCAGTAATAATTTTTTTCCTTCTTGATTATCAATATCAAGAATTATAACTTGGGTAGGTTGAGAGTCACTAATTGAAAAATACGTTTTGCCTTTGGTTTTAATAAATCCAGATATATTTCTCTGAGAGGATTGGCTCATCGCTAAAAGCTGTACAGATAATGGCATGGGATTTTTCACAAAACGGCGATGATAGGGGAATTTTATTGGCTGGCAAATGATAATTACTATTATCTGGAAGTGGTTCTGATTAGTTGTTCAATTTATTGATCTAGATCAAGGTGGCGCTAGTTAATGTGATACTAATTAATGGATGTTCTTCGTATTTAATAATGATGATTATTGATTTTATTTTAATCTCTTAACTGATAAGCAAAACCCTCAACTAGAGACTAAAGTTAATAGGTATCTATATCTAATTAGCAGGTAAGCCAAATGAACCCTACTTCAGTCAGCAAGATCGAAATTAAGAACTACGGTGTTTCAGAACTAATGAGCAAGGATGTTCTTTGTGTTTATGAAGGCTGGACTATTCAGCGCTTAGCCGAGTTCTTTCTCAAGAACGAGATCAGTGGTGCGCCAGTGATTGCTTCTGATCACGAATTGGTTGGCGTCGTTAGCGTATCGGATATATTCCGTTTTGAAAATTCTGATGAGGATACAAAAAGTGAAGCCCTAAGGCGTTGCTACCGCGATAGTACCGGTATTGATATCGCTAGCCGAGCAGATTTAATCAACTGGAGTAAGAACTCTCAAACCAGTTGTACTGTGCATCAAATAATGGCGCAGCAAGTGATTAGTGTAAGAACCGATAGCAATCTTAGTGATGCCTCTGCAACTATGATCGAGAATGATATTCATCGGGTATTTGTTACTGAAGATGAGAAAATCGTGGGTATTGTTTCAGCTTTGGATATTTTGCGTAAGCTCCCTAGAACAGTCGACAAATCGGCCAAAACTGCTCAATAATTGAACTTTTTTCGTATCGGTTAATCATAGACATAGAAAAATTCTATGTGGGGTTGATTCGATAATGCCTTATCTTAAAGTTATTATTGGTGTACAAGCTGGTGTGTTAATTGGTGGGCTGGCTGTTTGGGCTGGCACCTACTCTAATTCAACTGATTTAATAACAGCAAGTGCTCAGCCTGTCAGTGAGCAGCTTGCGCTTTTACAGTGTTATAGCCACATGCCAATACAGGCTGAGTATTATAATTGCTCTGATATTCATCTAACAGGACTAAAGCCTACGGTAGGTGATGTGATTGCTTCAATAATGAGCGCTAATTTGACCTCTGTAAGTAATCGTCAATCTTTTGATTGCATCGATAATGTCTGTTCATTATCGGTTACTGACTGTAAGCCTTGGCAATCTAATGAATGCAGTACCCGCTTTTTGAAATATGAGCTCGATAAAGATCAGCAAATAAAACCTGATTCGTTTAATTGTATTGATGTGCCTTAGTTATAGATGTGGCTTAACTAGTTACATCCTTTAACGGTTGTTGATTTAAATAATAGTTACAAGTAATATCCTGTTGGTATTTTTATTACCAACATAAAAGGATTTATACTTGAACCTTATCTATAAAAATGAAAAGCCTCTTTTCATTATCTCTGCTTTAATCGCCGCGATTTTCTGGCTTGCTCTATTAGTGGGCACCTTTGGTATCTTACTTATTTATCTACTTTTAGGTTATGTTTTTTTCCTATTTGCTCATTCTGGATTTATATCTCATTTAAAAGGCTCTGGAGTAAAAATCAGTGCCGATCAATATCCAGATTTATATGAAAAGCTCGTTAAAGGTTGTGAGAAGGTTGGGTTAAAGGAAGTTCCAGAAGCTTACTTGTTAAGAACCGATTTCTTTAATGCCTTGGCTACCAAGTTCCTCGGTAGACATTTCGTTGTATTGTTTACCGATGTAGTTGATGCCCTAGAAGACCAGCCTAATGCGATTGATTTTTATATTGGTCATGAACTCGGCCATATTCATAGAAAGCACTTATCCTGGAGCAGCTTTTTAATGCCTGCATCCGTATTTCCTTTATTAGGTGCTGCTTTACGACGTTCAGAAGAGTACACCTGTGATCGTTATGGTGTTGCTTGTTGTGAATCAGAAGACGATATTAAAGCGGCAATAGCAGCCATCGCCGCAGGGGACTCGCGTTGGAAAACCATCAATATTGATGCATATTTAAAGCAAGTGGCTGATACCCGTGGTTTTTGGATGTCTTTTAATGAGTTAACTGCGGATTATCCTTGGCTAACCAAGCGTATGGCTGCTGCTGTTGCGATGAAGCGTGATGAAAAGGTTAAGCATCCAAGGCGTCATGCTTTTGCGTGGTTCTTGGCTGCCTTTATTCCTCGAATTGGTGGCGGCTCTGGTGGAGCTGGGTCGTTATTAATTACTATTGCGATCATAGGTATTTTGGCAGCGGTTGCTGTTCCTGCTTATCAAGATTATATAACAAAGGCTCATTACTCAACGTCATATAACACGGCAGAAAGTATTAAAGTAAAGGTGACAGAATACGTTATTGATACCAATCAATGGCCTGAATCTATGCAATCCTTAGGTTTCGACGAAGCTACGATTATGGATGATCAAAGCGGCTATGAAATAGGCATTTATAGCGATGGTATTATCGGTGTAACGGTTGGGATTAATAGTGATGGTGAAGAGCAATATATTGTTCTTGAACCAGAAGTTATTGAGGGCGATTTAAGCTGGATTTGTTACGGTACGAATGTAGAAGAAAAGAATCTGCCACAAGATTGTCGATAGCAATAAAAGTAGATTAACTAATCACTTTTTATTGATTAGTTAATCACATTTGCACAAAAATAATGTTAAAGCTAACAAGTATCGAGTTATAAAACAAAATGGATTTTTCAAATGATATTAGGAAGATAGCAAACATTACCGCTGTATTTTTCATTTCCTTTTGTGCACCTTCTTTTGCTGAATATGATCGTACCTGGGTGCAGGTAGGCTCGGGCTACGGCGCGTTTAATCTACAACTTAAAATGGTGGATGGGAATACTGGCTGGGCGCTTGAAGCTGGGGCGTATTATCCGCCTGCGATGTTTGAGGTAACTATTATCAATGGTGAAACGAATAAAGAAGTAGATCCTATGCTTAAAGTATTCGCGGTGTCTAGATTGTGGTCTTCTGCATATTCTTGGGGCTATACGGATGTTGGCTTAGGTCTTGGTATTGGCTCGGGGAGCTGGACTAAAAATTGTAAAGAAATCGAGCCGAGTTTTTTAGGTAGTACTTACGAATGTGACTTTCATGAAGGAACTAGGCTGGGTATTCCTCTGCAAGCTTCTGCAGCTTTCGGGAAATATGTAGGCTTGGGAGTTAGTTTAAATGCTTTTATCCATGCAGATGATGCGCAAGTTCGCTTCTTGTTTACCCTTCCTTTAGGGAATTTCACTCGATAATAATTAAGTTTTATTACTAAGATAGTTCATAACAAGCTGAGCTGATTCCTCTATGTCGTGCCCTGATACGTTTTTAATATGAACTTCAGGTGCTAGAGGTTTTTCGTAAGGGGAGTCGATACCGGTAAATTCTGTAATTTTTCCGCTTCTGGCTTTTTTATACAAGCCTTTCACATCACGCTGCTCGCAAATATCTAATGGCGTATCAACAAATACTTCAATGAACTCACCTTCTTTAAATAAGGCACGTACCTTGTCGCGGCCATCACGAAAGGGGGAGATGAAAGCACACAGTACAATTAAGCCAGCGTCTACCATTTGATGTGCAACATAGCCTATACGGCGTATGTTCTCTTCTCGATCTTGCTTACTAAAACTCAGGTCTTGGCAAAGCCCATTACGCACGATGTCCCCATCTAAACTAGAGGTTTGCTGACCTTGCTGTATCAGTAGTTTTTCAACTTCAAGCGCTAGGCTTGATTTCCCTGCACCGCTATAACCGGTAAACCAGATTACACAAGGTTTTTGCTTGTTCATAAATGCATCGCTTGTAGGGAAAGTTTGTTATTCGAGCTAAGTATAAGATGTAGTTATAAAAAATCTAGCTTTATACCCTTATGAACTGAATACGAGGGGGCTATTAGCATATTGTAAATAATTATCTAACCGAGGGTAGCCTGTTACGATTTAGGGCTACACTTAGTTAGGGTCTGTAAGGTGCTTTTTAGTGAAAATATTCAATCAATGTTTACTAGCCGTCAGTATATTATTTTGTACTGTATTGAGCTATTCAGAAAATTCTATTGTCATTGTCACAAATGATTATGAGCCCTATACGTCATCTAAAAATGGTGGTTCAGGGGTAATGTTAGAGATTATTCAGCAGGCTTTTAATGAAGTGGATTTAAAAGTCACCTTCAAATTTTATCCATGGAAGCGTGGTCAGAGAGAGTTGGATAAAGGGCTTGTATTTGCCGCTGCACCTTATTTTAAAACAAAGGAACGGCAGGAAATATATGATTTCTCCGACCCCATATTACCTATGTTTAATCGCTGGTTCTATAATACAGAAAATTTTCCAGAAGGCTTTGAATGGTCAGAACTTAGCGACTTTCAAGGTTATAACATCGGTGGTATTTTAGGCTTTTGGTATATTTCAGCATTAGAAGAGTCAGGAGTGAGTCCTGAACTGGTTAAAAATGATATGCAAAATTTAAGGAAACTAGCGACCCAGAGAATAGACTTTACGATTATTGATGAATTAACAGGCAATGGCTTAATTCGAGAGCACATGCCTTCAAAAATAAAAATTATTAAATATTTAGACAAACCCTTCGATGTTCAAGAGAGTCACTTGCTCATTTCAAGAAGCTATCCCAATAGTGAAGAAATAACAAAGCAGTTCAATAAAGGTTTAGAAATATTAAAGGGCAATGGCAAGTTTTGGCAGATACTCATTACTCATGAAGTGCCTACGCATTTTCGTCAATCTAAATGAATCATTCTTTTTATTTCTCTATCTCTTTAACTTTTTCTGCAAACCATTGCTCAAGAAATTCAATGCACTAGTTTAGCAGGCGACCAAATGTCGCGCAGGGTACAGAGCATAAAGAGTAAGGTGTGTTTTTTTGGCTTGCGCTAATACTTCGACCACTTCACCTTCTCTAAAGCCTCACGACATACAAAATCAGGAATGAAGCCAATGCCCTGGTTGCGCTCAATATCACTGAGATATAAATAATGCCTGGCGGCTAATATCGGAAGTGTGTGTAAGGGGAGCATTCGATACACCTACCGCTGTTACCTTTCCTTCAGAGACGATGAGATCTTTAATTTCACTAGAACGGCCAGTCTTGATCGTAGTCGCCGCTGTTAACGATTGCTGCTCAATATCGTATTTAGCGTAAAAGGCCTCAGTATCAGAAACCCAACTATTAGAATCTACTTGGGAACCGCCAGTATGACCAAAAAGATAAAGACTATCACCGTCAAGTGCTAGACCATTCAGCCAATCTTCTTTATTTAGGTCATGCCACTCTTGGCTATAGGTGTAATCAAAGGTATTGATATTGATCAAGCTAATATCCAATTCACGAGTATTATTTGGTTCATCAGATTTCGTGATATGACCGATACTGCCAACGAATAATTGATGGTTATACAGCGCGATGTCTTTTAAAAAGTGAGAATGGATACTGGATATTAAACGTTCCTCTATGAGGTTACCTTGGGAATCTAGGTGTTTAAATAAAATATGACTGGTTGTCTGGCGGGTATTTTCGACCTGAGCAATAGTACTCTCGAATCGATGATTGTAAGCAGGAATCGCATTGGTTGTTAAAGTATCAACGATAAAAATATCGCCATCCTGACTATGAGATATTTGTGCCGTACCCGCTCCACGATCACTATTATCCCAATAATAAATAGAAACTACTTGCTCCCACTGAAACGTGAGATCAATACCGTATTTTGCCAGTTTCTGGCCATCGTTATTAAAGGCGACTAATAATTCTTCTTGCTCACAATTGAATGTCACTGCACCAAAACGTCCCCATGAAACAGAATTCTGGTGATATCGTTGATCAATGTTTGTATTAGGGTTCTCAACTATTTCGAAAGGTGATGTTAGCCATTCTTCTTGAGAAAATGGGATTAGATATTTTTGCTCTAACGTCGTGGCAAGCATTGGCGCGGAATAAAGTAATTGGCCACCGGCAGAGTAGCGTTGTATTTCAACCTGATGTGATTGGCTCTCAGTATATAAAAGAACACCTAATGAATATTCACCGGAAGGATGCACGCAAGCATCGATATAACCGCCACTATTGTTATCTAAAGAATAGACACTACCTTGCTTATTAGTAATGGCGAAAAAGCCATCTAGTTTTCCATTTTCAGCAAGCACAGAGGTCTCGCCTAAAATAAGTAAGCGATCGTTATTGAGTTGAACTATTTTTTCAAAAGAAGTGATTTCACCTAAGCGACCACTGAAAATGCCTTCCGATGCAGTGATTGGCTGAAGATTGAGGGCATTTAAGGTCGGGCCTTGATCGTCATTAACAGAATCTTTGCTATCACTACCACAAGCAGATAACAGAAATATGAATATAACGGAATAAATATGATTCATTTGTAAAACATCCTATAAAACAAATATTGCCACCTTCAGCGTGCTGCAGTTTATGATAGGTCAGTAGGCTTTGTCATTAAAATTATTAGTAAGGGTGATAGACAAATCGAAGACGAAGTATGGCAAGATACCTTTCTAAGGATGGGGCTTGAACCATGAAAAAATTAATCGACGATTTTATTGAACTGAATACCACGGGCCAGGTGCTTGAGTTGTGTGAAAAATATTATGCCGACAATGTACTCATGCTGAGCAATGGTGATGTTTTTGGAAATCGATAAGATAATTAAAGAAGAGTATTTGTCTCTTTGATTAATAGGAATTAAGGAATCATCATGAAGTTAGCACTAGATCACTTTTTCATCATTGTTGAACCAGAAGCAAAAGTTGCGAGCCTGCTGGTTGAACTCGGGCTGGAAGAGAGCTTTAGTCGAGATCATCTAGGGCAAGGTACATCGAACCGTTGTTTCAGCTTCTCGAATAGTAAGCTGGAACTATTGTGGCTACGTGATGAGGAAGAAGCCAATACTGGCCCTGCAAAGGGTTTAAGGTTTCCTGAGCGCTCAGCTAATGCTTTAGGGGCTGATTCAGCTTCGCCTTTTGGCCTGATCTTTAATCGCAAAGCCAGTACCAGCGAGAGTACCAAAGAGAGTAGCGACCTAAAAATGCCTTTTAATGGCTGGAGCTATCAGCCCGATTATTTTCCTGCACCTATGGCATTTCATGTGGGCAGTAATTCTGAAAATTTGATAGAGCCTCTTTGTATCTACATTCCTTTTATGGATCCGCTAGAAAAACAAGTTGATCTAGTCAGTGAAAAAGGCAAGTTCAAGTCTATTAGTAATGTGCATATTCATGTGCCAGTGGAATCGTTATCGCCAGAGTTGCTGATAGCAAGCCAATCAGATGGCTTAACTATTGAATGTGGCGACGAGCATTTAATGGAAGTTACTTTTGATAAGAAGACATGTGGCTTAAGTGAAGACTTAAGGCCGGACCTTTCGCTTATTTTACATTGGTAATTAGATACAAAAAAGGCAGTCTACTTGGGTAGGCTGCCTTTTTTATTACTTTATCTTAGTGCTTAATTACAGGCTTAGAAAAGCTCATTAAGCATGTCATTATTGTATTCTACCAATTCTTCTTCCAGCTTCACCTTTTCCACATAATCCGGGTTGGCAATAAAAGGTCGGCCAATCGCAATCAAATCGGCATCACCATTCTCAATAATAGTTGCCCCTGTTTCAGCACTGTAGCCACCCGAAGCGATTACCGTACCGCGATAATGTTTACGAATATACTGAGTCACTGTCCCTTCTAAATGCTCGTAAGGTGCATCGAAAAACATACCCGTATGAACGTACGCTAAATCGTATTTATTAAGCAAAGGCAGTAGATAATCAAAAACCTGTTTATCACGTTCATCGTGCTCTAAATTGACATAGGCTTGAGGAGAAAGACGCAGACCAATTTTACCTTCTGGAATAACGGCTTTTATTTGTTCGATAGTCTCAAACAAAAATCTCGCCATGTTTTCTACTGTGCCACCGTATTCGTCTTCACGGCGGTTGGTATCCCAATGCAGAAACTCATCTATCAGATAGCTATTAGCACCGTGAATTTCGACACCATCAAATCCTGCTTCAATGGCATTTTTTGCCGCGATAGCGAACTGATTTTGTACTCGCTTTATGTCATCAACCGTCATTACTCGCGGAGTTTCGTATTCTAAATTCTCGGTGCGTGGCACATGACCATGACCGACGATAGGAACGGCTGACGGCGCCATAGGCAATTCACCATTATGGTAAATGGAGTGAGAAACGCGGCCAGTATGCCAAATCTGTGCAAAAATCTTACCGCCATTTTGGTGCACCCGCTGGGTTACATTTTTCCAACCATCAATTTGAGCCTGTGTATAAAGCCCTGGGGTATTAGGATAGCCTTGGCCATCTTGCGAAATTAACGTTGCCTCACTAATGATCAAGCCCGCATCGGCGCGTCGACCATAGTATGCAGCCATCGCTTCAGTAGGCACTAGATCGTCATCAGCCATTGAGCGCGTTAATGGCGCCATGATGATGCGGTTCTTCAGAGTTAGGTTTGCCCCAAGGTCTGCAGAGTGAAATAAGGTATTAAGGTGACTCATGCTGTGCTCCTGTGAACGATCTAGTTCGCTTATTACTTTAAAGAGAGATTTAAAGAAAGGTTTAAAGATTAAGTTGATGGGGTTAGATTAGCTGTTTCTCATAAATGTACTAGATGGCTAAAAGTAGTTTCTTTGTTCTCTTTTTGGATACAGTTAAGTGGGATACTATGAGATAAGAATCAATAACTAACTAATGCCCAGCAAGGACGATGAACGTGGATGAGCTAAAACGTATTGGGGTTTTTACCCGTGTAGTTGAGACCAAGAGCTTCTCTGAGGCGGCACGCCAGTTAGGTGTGGCTAAATCTGCGGTGAGTAAGCAAATTGCCCAACTAGAAAAGGAAGTTGGAGTACGGCTGCTTAATCGCACGACGCGTAGCCTAAGTTTGACCGAAGCCGGTGAGATCTTTTATCGTCACTGCGCTGAAATCGTGAATCGCACGAAAATAGCCTTAAGTGAATTACGTGAGTATCAAAACCAACCCACAGGCACGCTGCGAATTTCATGCCCCGTCAGTTTTGGAACTCAACATCTAGTCCCTGTTATCAAAGAAGTCCGTGCTTTATATCCACTATTGAAAATCGATTTGTTATTGGAAGATCGTATTATCAACATGGTGGAAGATGGGGTCGATTTAGCGATTCGTATCGGCTGGTTGCAAGAGTCGAACTTAGTCGCGAAGAAAATCTGTGACACGCCGGTAATCGTATTTGCCAGTCCTGAATATTTAGCTCAAAAAGGCACGCCTAAAACACCGCAAGATTTACAGCAACATGACTGGATAAGTCTATCCCTTTTTAGCTCACCGTTAACGTGGGAGTTTGAAAAGAAAGGCCAGAAACAGAGTATTCAGAAACAGAGAGTACAGATGCACAGTCAGCTAAAAAGTAATTCGGTAGCCGCGGTTGTTGCTTTGGCAAAAAGCGGCCAGGGTATTTCAGCGTTGTCTAAGTTTGTCATGCAAGACGATATTGATCAGGGACTATTGCAGCCGCTATTAACAGATTATGAATTGGAAGCATCCGGTATTTATGCGGTTTATCCACACCGTGAACATGTGCCACCGAAGGTGCGTATTTTTATCGATTTCTTATCTAAGCATTGCCATAACGCGGCTTGGGTGAGTTAGCCTATAAATCTTGCTGAGCTGGCCATTCTTTTTCTTCAATATGTTAGAATGCGGCCAAATCGGACAACGATCCTGATATTTGGCTGTCCATAGTCCCAATCAGTACTTTCTATTAGCATATTTAAGAGCATCCCTATGCATTCAGCAGAATTCAAAACCCTACGCGAATCCCTTGGCCTTACAATTTCAACCCTAGTAAAGGTTATCGATGTTGATGAGCGCACGCTACGTAAGTGGGAAGCAGGCAAGAAGCAGCCACCACAGGGTGTTGTTGACAACCTAGTCGCTTTCGACGAGTTAGTGAATAAAACAGTCGCTGAAATCTTCGCATTTCATCAAGAGTCGATGAAAAACGGTGGCCAGCAAGGTGTGGTACTTGAGCGCTTTGTAGAAGTTGAAGACTTAGTTAAAGTTTATCCAGCATTTGAAGGCCTACCAACCATGACGTTTGGCGTTGTCTTGTTCCGCGTAAGACAGAAGTTCATTGATCTAGGCGTGCCTGTTTCAATCATCTATTCGAAGGCGTAAAAGCAGAGATGGAATATCGTAAACTTGGCCGTACCGACCTAGACATCAGCTTGATTGGCCTAGGCACCATGACTTGGGGTCTGCAAAATACCCAAGCGCAAGGCTTCGAACAGATGGATTATGCTTTGGAACAAGGCATAAACTTCTTCGATACCGCCGAGATGTACGCGATTCCACCCAGTCCTGCGACTTATGGCACCACCGAAGCCATTATCGGCAATTGGTTTAAAGAACGTGGTACTCGCGACAAGGTGATTCTTGCCTCTAAGATCGCGGGTCCAGGTTTGTCTTGGATCCGTGAAGGCAAAAATCACATCGATAAGGCTAATCTTCATGCCGCAGTCGAAAGTAGCCTAGGCCGGTTGAAAACTGACTATATCGACTTGTATCAACTGCATTGGCCAAATCGTGGTTCGTACCACTTTGGCAAAACTTGGGACTTCGCCCCTGAGTTTGATCCGCAAGCAGAAGAAGATAACTTTCTCGAGTGTTTACACGTTTTTCAAGGCTTGATCAAAGACGGAAAAATTCGTCACATTGGTTTATCGAACGAAACGGCTTGGGGTATGAACAAATGGTTACAGCTAGCGAAAGACCATAATCTTCCGCGTATGGCCAGTATCCAAAATGAATACTCTCTGCTGTGCCGTAACTTTGAGCCAGACCTAAGTGAAATTGCCTTAAGCGAAGACTGTGGCCTATTAGCCTGGTCGCCGTTAACCCGCGGTATATTAAGTGGTAAGTATCTAAATGGCGCAAAACCAGAAGGCGCACGCTTAACCATCGAAACTCGCGTAGAGCACAGAGTAAGCCCACAAGTAGATGCGGCAACGATAGAGTATATCGAACTGGCGCAGCGCTATGGATTAGATCCGTGTCAAATGGCGATAGCCTTTGTTAACTCCCAGCCTTTTGTCAGTTCTACCTTAATTGGCGCCACGACTATGGAGCAGTTACGGAGTAATATAGATTCAATAGAGCTGAATTTGAGCGATGAAGTGCTAAATGAGATAAAGCTGCTTCGCCGTAAGTACCCTATGCTTTTTTAAGCTGATGGGTATATTAAATATCGGCAGAGGACTGAATTATGTTTTCGCTAGACGTTTGCTTAACTTACACACTCGCCTGCTTATTACTGATTATTTCTCCTGGTCCAGATAATATTTTGGCTATAGGCCGGGGCTTAAGTCAGGGTAAAATTGCCGCGTGTTTATCGGGTGCCTCCTCAGGAGTAGGTATTTTATTTCACGTACTAACTGCGACCTTTGGTTTAACACTATTAATACAAACCTCTGAAATCGCCTTCATGGTGGTTAAAGTGATCGGTGCCGGATATTTGATTTGGTTAGGGATTAAAGTACTGCGCACACGGGCTTTAATTAACTTAGAACCTAGCGCTAAACAATCTTATAAATCCATCATTACGACAGGATTGTTATCGGCCGCCTTGAATCCTAAACCTGGTATGTTTGTCTTAGCCTTTATTCCACAGTTTGTTAATCCAGAGCTGGGTTCAGTCACTATGCAAATGATTGTCTATGGTTTTTGGTTTGCACTATTAACCGGGCTGGGTTTTTCTTTAATGGGAATATTTGCTACCCGCTTATCAAGCTGGCTACAGAATAGACCTAAAATGGTAACTGGCTTAAATGTTGGTGCTGGCTTAACTTTTATCACATCAGGCTTAGCGGTGGCAGCACTGAAGCAGCACTGATGCAGCACTATCAGATGTAGGAATCGTTATAGGAATGGCAATGGAGTTAGAAGCAGAAATTCTTCCTATCGCGTATAACTTATGCGCTTTCGAACTTCCATCGGATACATTCCTGCGTAGCGAAAATACGCGCGACTGAAAGAACTCAAATTACTGTAGCCCAATAACAGGGCTATATCGGTTAAACGATAATAAGTGCTTTTAAGATATTGATTAGCCATACTAAAACGCACGCTATCTAATAGCGCGCTGTACGATGTTTTTTTATCCCCCAACTTACGCTGCAAAGTTCTTTGGCTTAAATTCATTGCCGCTGCAATATCTACAATACTGCTACTGCCATTGGCCAATGAAAGGCTGATCATGCGCGAAACATTAGCGATCAAATCGGTATTTGCAGAAGACAACGCGGCATTAACTTGAGTATTAATTTCTTCGATTAACGGTGCGACATCTTTTTCTAAAATTGAACTCTCGGTAGTAATTGCCAACTCTTCGCTATTAAATGCGACAGGGCAGCCGAAGTAGCGTGTATATTCTGCGATGCGTTCTGCATCTTTTTCATCTCTCAAAAAATAGCACGATCTTAATGGGTATGACTTTCCTAACATGCCATGCAGAATCGAAACTGCGCTGGCCAAAGCATAGTCTTGATACTGAACTAGGTTTTTAACTTTTTCAGACTCCACCGTAAATGAAATTCTTGAAAGCTGCGGATCAATTTTTATTTCTACCTGATACCCAGAAACTAAAATCTTTAAATATTTTACGATCACTTGCACTGCTTGCAGCACATTCTCGCATTGATTAAGTTGTGATCTTAGTGGCGCTAAAATCATCATACTTTGCTGGCGTGCAAGTTCCATTGCCACATCGGGGTAATTGAGTTGTTGCGAAGTGATCTCTAATAAATCGACAAACTTATCGAAAGGAATTAAGAGGTTTTTAATTTCACGCGATAGCAGGTTCTCTTCAATAAAGACTTCTTTATCTAAACCCGCCAGCTCATACAAGGCGGCTGGGTTGCCCCCTTTTAGAATCACTAACTGGCTGAACCCGTTTAAGAAACTGCTGTTGATATAAGGCGTGCTCATTGAAGATCCCAAGCGAGGTAATAACCTCAGCTTAAGAAGGTTGGCATGAAATGGCAAGAAGCTGGCACCAAATGGTAAGTCGCCCCTGATAATTACTCTACAGTGTAAGGATAATAATCATTGATAAAAGGCTAAGGAATCGCATGACGACTAAAACGTGGAGAGATTATTCAACGGGCATCGCATGGGGCACGGTTGCATTATTCATTGGCATAACCATCGTCGATGTCGCATTAATTGGCGCCATCTATACAGAAAGCATCAGTCTGCTAGCGGGTATGCTGATTCAAACCGTTGTGCTCTATCTAGGTTTTACCGTCGTTCATGAAGCGGGTCACGGCAATATTGCCCATGATGTCAGTTGGATGAAACCGGTAGAGCGCTTCATGGGTTGGACTTTTACCACACTCTTTTTTATTGTACCTTTTGGACTGTTCGCCAAGACCCATGCTTATCATCATGCCTTTACCAATGACCCTGACCGCGATCCCGATCATTGGGTAAGCGGCGATACGTGGAAAGACGCCAGCTTACGCGCGCTGGTCTTACCTCTGAACTATCTGGTATTGATGGCGACTCGTTTTCGAAAAGACCCGGTGATTGCATCGACCCATACCAGCTCATTCATCTATTTTGCTACCACCCTCTCTATTGTTGTGGGTCTAGTGGCTGCGGGATATGGAACGGAATTATTAATCGTCGGTATTATTCCCATTTTTCTTTCCAGCTATGTCTTAGGCATGTTGTTTGATTGGATCCCTCATATGCCAACGCGTCAGCAAGGGCGTTTTCAAAATACACGCAGCTATTTATTTCCAGGCTTAAAATTTTTAACCCTAGGCCAAAACTATCATCATATTCATCACCTGTACCCACGGGTCTCTTGGTATCACTACCAGCGTGTATTTAATCTAGTACGCCCGATGTTAGAGGAAAATAATGCCCCTATTGAAGTGCTTTTTTCTAAAACACAGCCAGGCTTCGGACAGTCTTTAAATGCGCTGCAACCCAGCAGTTTAGAAGGGTTTCATAAACTCACCTTATGCGTAGAGTATATCGAACCATTAACCGATAATTCAGTCGCCATCAGCTTTGCTGCGCTACACGGCAAAACCATTGATTTTAAAGCGGGGCAATACGTCACTGTGACTAAGCTGATCGGCGGCCAAGCGATTACGCGTTGTTATTCAATTTGTGAATCACCTAATGCAAATAAACTAAGTATTGGTGTTAAGCGTATTGCAGGAGGGGTGTTATCCAACTATTTGAACAATGATCTATCGGTCGGGGATGAGCTCACTATTGCTGGGCCATTTGGCGAATTTGTTTATGACTCACCAGTGATAAAAGACGACTCATCTTTAGTTCTTATTGCTGCAGGCAGTGGCATTACCCCTATTTTATCGATTGCCAAAACGGCGTTAAAGGATGATACAAAAGCAGCATTTGAAAAAGTGCAGCTGATTAATATTAATACCCATCGCGATGATGTGATGTTCTATCAACAGCTGGCTGAGCTGCAAGCCGAATATCCAGAGCGCTTTCAATTAACGCATCAATTCACCCGCCCTAATAGCGGTGGTGGTAATCAAGATCACTCGGGCTATTTGACAGAAGAAACTCTGCGTAACCTATTAGATATTCATCCCAACCCGCTCAATAGCCAATATTACATCTGTGGTCCTGAAGGACTAAAAGACACAGTGAATACCACCTTGACTAATCTAGGGGTGAAATCCGAGCAAATATTCACTGAAGAATTTAGCCAGCTGCAGGTCGAAGCCAAAGGAATACGGCACCCGGTGAACATCGTTCTACCGAATGGTGAAAGCCATAAGCTGGAGATTGCTGAAAACCAAACAGTATTACAGGCCGCGCAGCAAAGTGGCCTGCAAATCCCCCATGCTTGCGGAGTAGGCCAATGCGGCTGCTGCATGATGAAAATCGAGCACGGCAATGTGCAGATGACATCCGACGATGCCCCAGGGTTACTCGCCGGAGAGCAAGCTTCAGGACTCACTTTAGCGTGTTTATGCCAACCTAAATCAGCTTTAAGTCTATCTTTTATGCCAAGCTAGCAGCGGGTTAAGCCTGCACTCTAGGTAGTCTGTCCAGCAACAGGTATAATAGAGGGATATACTTACTTATTCCTACATTACCCCCTGTAGCTGGACTCCGCATGAACGATAAAACTAATTACCAAAACAATCCGCTGCATGGCATCGGCTTAGGCAAGCTGATCACGATATTATCAGAGCATTATGGCTTTGAGATCTTATACGCCTATTTAAATATTAACTGCTTCAATGCCAATCCAAGTATTGAGTCGAGCGAGAAGTTCCTCAAGAAAACCGACTGGGCGCGTGAGAAAGTAGAAGGCTTTTACTTATACGAATATAAGAGCTTACCGCGTGCATCAGCGAAGGAATTTGAACTGCCACCAAGAGATCGCACCATTCCGCAAGACCAAGAGACGGGCGAGCCAAACGAGTTAAGCTTAGAAGATGCAGAGCAGTTACGTGAAAAGCGTGCAAAGAAAGCCGCTGAGTTTGGTAATGGCACTGGCTATCGCAATGGCAAAAAATTCGGTGGTGAGAAGGATCGCAGTAAGACGACACCTTACCGAACTAGCAAACCTTCTAGGCCTTCTGGTAGTTCTTCTAGCCCTTATGGCGGCGAGCAAAAGACTTCTAAGCCTTTTGGTGGCAACTCTTACTCAAGCTCATTTGATAAGAAAGATGATAAAAGAGATTCCAATCAAGACGCTGGAAGTAAGACTCCATCAAGAAGCGACTCAGATCCTTGGGGCACGAAGAGCAAGGACTAAAGAAAAAGACTAAAGGATTTATGTTAAGTCCACAGCAGCATTATCAAAACGCAATCGCCAAAGGACTGGTGAGTTTTGATGAGTCGCAGCAGCAGGCATTAATGGAGCTGCAGCAGTTGCATCAGCAGCTTTCGTCATCCGTTAATTTAACTAACAAACAAAACCAACCTCCCATTTTAGGTTTATATCTTTGGGGGAAAGTAGGGCGTGGCAAAACATTCCTAATGGATAGTTTTGTTGAGTCTTTTCCTAAAGACGTTTGCCTGCGTCAGCACTTCCATCACTTTATGCAAGACGTGCATAGTCAGCTAACGAAATTATCTGGGCGTAAAGACCCGCTCAAAGAAATTGCCAAGCAACTTAAATCGCGCCATAAAATTTTGTGTTTTGACGAGTTTTTTGTAACTGACATTGGCGATGCAATGTTGCTGGGTCGCTTGATCATGTTTTTATTTGAACAAAACATGGTAGTAGTCGCCACCAGTAATTGTGAACCTAGTGAGTTGTATAAAGACGGATTGCAGCGGGCTAATTTTTTACCTGCAATTAATGCCATCTATAAAAACATGCGTATTGTAGAGCTAGCGGGAAACAAAGATCATCGGGAACGAGTACTGCATACGCTGAAAAATTATTTTGTCATAAATGAAAGTGGTGATAATAGAGGAGAGGACGATTCATTTAATGAGCGCCTTAAAGAATTCTCTCTAGCACGCAGTAAAAGTTCAGGCTCGTTAGCAGTGCTGGGTCGTAAAATTAATTACTGGGCAATCAATGAAAAAGCTATTGTATTTGATTTCAAAGAACTATGCCTAGGTCCGAGAAGTCATTTTGATTACATAGAGTTAGCCAAACAATTTAATACCGTTTTTTTAATGAATGTACCGGTATTGGGTGGTGAAATGTTTGAGCGGATAAAAGCGCGCGGTACCGAAGACGGCAGTGTAGGTTCGGGTGATACCGGTGAGCGGCAAGTCATGTTAGCCCGAATGGATGATGGCGCTAGACGCTTTATTGCGCTAATTGATGAGTTGTATGATCAACAGGTAGCCTTATTTTTAACCTGCCATGTGTCGCTTAAAGAGTTATACACACAAGGAAGTTTGTCCTTTCAGTTTGAACGGGCTCGTAGCCGTTTAATTGAAATGGGTAGTGAAGAGTACATGGCCAATAGCCGTTGATTGAAAATGATGATCTTTGGGGAGCGAAAGGGGCTAAATAGCCCCTTTATTATGACTGATTTTCTAGTGCTTATATTTATGTAAGTGTCTTTTTATAATGGTTAGCTCCTGACGAAATAAAACTCCATTATCAGTTTGAGGAACTGGCGTAGTCGCAAGAACCCCGCGAGCACCCATAAAATCTCCTGTTCCCCCAGTAATCGCAACCTCTGATGTGCCTAAGTCCGCTTCTCGACCAGACACTACGATAGAGCCTGTATAACCTGAGTTCTCATAAAAGCTTAACGTCCAGCTACATTGGCCATAATTATTATCTGGATCATCAGGCAGTGTCGGATGGTCGGTGCCTGAATAGTCCAAAGCACCAGGGTCAGTGCGAATACAATAACCCGCATTACGACCAATCACGGTTTCAGCGTCTTCTGCTAATAGCTTTTGATCAAAGACAAATACATCCCCAGGAGAATCCATTCCATCTTCATTGTTGGCACCTTGGCGAATCCCTCCATCAGCTCGGCCATCGGCAAAAGTGACCATCGTTAAATCATGTGCGTGGGCGGATATATTCAATGTCGACAACACTAGGATCGCAGGAAGAGTTAATAGGGATTTCTTTAATATGGATTGTCTTAGCATGGAATGGCCTTGAGTAATGATCAGCGAATGTGATGCTAAACATTACGACAAGAGTCTTACTCAAGGAATCAGGATAAGGTATTAATAGTTCACTTTAGTTTGCCGCTTAATTAAAATACCAAACAACTTCATCGGCCATGAGCGTGGAATTAGATTCAAGCTATTGGCCTCTATAATCAGTAGTCCTTACTCACGTGTCTCCTGCCAGCGTCGATACTGCGAGGGGCTCATCCCTACTTGTTTACGAAACAAACGCCTAAACACAGCCTTATCAGAATAACCAAACTCAAGCGCTATGGTATTAATTTGTCGGTTGCTGGTATGTAAAAATGTTTTCGCCATATCCATACGCACACGATCCATAAACGCTTTGGGTGCTTCGTTACCCGCCAAAATACGAATCATACGTAAGCTAATATCGACCCAAGATAACGGCCCACCCGAGGTAATAATTTGGCCATCTTGCACCAAGGCACTTCCCCATGCCACATTGTCCTTGGGAAAGCGCTGGCTTACTCAAAACAAAGGCACCGCTGCAAGATCCTCCCAATAATGCGCCCTGATCATATTGGCGCTTTAACCATTGCTGGCAATCCATGTCGGTTACTTGAGTTGGCGGCAAGCCATTAGTGCAGGGTACAAAGCCGGGAATCAACACCGCCAGTGCAAACATATCCGCGATTCCCAGCAAAGCCGATGGCAGCGCTTGGTTAAAAGCCATAATGACCAGAGTCTGAGAATTTATAGCAGCGTCCGTGCAAATAATATGATTGGCGAATTATGTACTGTAGTTGTCTAATTCGCCACTCTCAGCTTGGGGTAGAAGCTTTATTAAAAAGCACTATCACTTGGTATGGCTTTAAATTAACGGAAACGCGCTTTGGTATATTCGATACCTTTGCTAATGAAGAAGGGCGTCAGGCACATTTAGCTGGGGATATCGCCAAAGCACTATTAGGTAAAGCAGATGAGTGGTTATCGCAAGCACCCGATATTTTAATGGCCGACGTTATCGGTGCTACAATTAAGATAAGTAAATTCTAAGTTGTTCAAATGTACCGATATCTATTACTCATTTTTGTTATCACTACATGCACTATAGCTTGGGCTAAACCTTTGGAAACTACTTTATCTGTAGAGTATTTTCAGGGAGAGTTAGATTCACATCAACGACTAGTTAACACCGTATTTACACCCACTAGTAATACATTCAATTTAGATATCCGTGAGCCGAGAGTATGGCTTAAGTTGACCATTACTAATAATACAAAAATTGAAAGAAATCTCACCTTACTTAATCACTTTGCTTATTTAAGTGAACAAGCCACCTTGTACGACTCTATAGATTTAGCGAATGCTATAGCAACTTTTAAAGCTCGTTCGTTTATTGATAATGAAGAGTTTGTCGCTAATATATGGCAACAGAACATAAAACTTGGAAGTAATGAGTCTAGAATATTTTATCTATATAACTACTCTACTATGTCTCAGATTTATAAGTTTTCTTTACATGGGACAAATGCTATAGCTAAGGAGCTAGCCAGTCATAATATGGTTGCTTTGTTCATAATTACTGTTTTATTAACCCTCGCACTTTATAATTTGACCTTTTATTTCTATGGGAAATCTAAGTCTTTTTTGTTTTATTTTATTTACCTGCTAAATAGTACAATTGGTCTGGCTTATTTATATGGCTTATTGTTTCAGTTCGGTGAAAGTTACCGTCATTTTCTTCCTTGGTTCAGCCTTACAGCAATAATGGTTCCTGCACTCTTAGCTTTATATACTAAGTATACTTTGGAAATTAAGAAACACTCTCCTACAATTAATAATTTATTAACGACTGTAGTCGTGGTCTGTCTAATCAATATTAGCATAGCTATTCTAGTTGGAATCGAATTAGGAATGAAGTTATTGCCTATCTCATTTTTATTGTCTTTTGTAGCAATCATTATCGTTTCATGGAAAATGTTATTGATTAAGCACCCTTTGATTAATGTGTTTATTTTTGCTTATTTATCATATGTTTTTGGAATGAGTCTGACTATTTTCTGTCTTTATGGATTTTTACCGTATGAGCCATATCAGTTTTATGCATCGGGTATAGGGTTAATGATAGAAGGGGTGTTGTTTTCATACATATTGCATTATAAATCTAAGTCATTACAGCTTGAAGTGACTCGGCAGATTGAATTGCAGAAGGGACTAAAGCACATTGTTGAACATGATGATTTAACCCAAGTTACTAGTCGAATAGCATTTGAAAAAATAGCCGATGATATTCTCCAGCAAGCAAAAATAAATAAGAAGAGTTTTAGCTTGATGTTCATCGATATAGATGAATTTAAACTTATCAACGACAATTATGGTCATCAAGTCGGTGACAGGGTATTGCAGCATGTTGCAAATGTGATTCAGAAAAACATTAGAAGTTCAGATGTTATTGCACGAGTAGGTGGTGATGAATTCGTTGTTTTACTACCCGATTTATATAGAGAGTCTAAGTTAAAAGAACTGAGTGGTAACCTAATTAATCAAATGCAGCAGCCGATCTTAGATCTAGATTTTAAAATTAATATTGGCTGTAGTATCGGAATTGCTATATATATCCAATCCATGGTAATACGATTAAAAAGCTTCTTGTGAATGCAGATGTAGCCATGTATCAGATAAAAGAGAGTGGAAAAAATAACTCTGCGATATTTAACACTGATAACTAGCCTCAGGCAATAATAGAAAAAGACATGCTCATATTACACTCACTCGGATATTAGCGCTGTATTTAACAATGCCCACTTGAGGAAATAAAGTGGGGCATTGTATTAAAGAACTAAGATTTTCTAAAATTCTTAGTTCTTTAATACAACACGAAAACGTGGGCTACCATTTTCCAAGCGATCAATCGCTGTATTCACATCTTTAAAATCAAATACTTCAACTTCAGGTTCAATTTTATGACGTGCGGCAAACTCAAGCATTTGTGCAATGGTGCTTGGGCTACCAACAGGGCTGGATGAAACTGAACGTTGTGCGCCCATTAGCGAAAATACACTTAACTGAATAGGCTCAAGCACTGCGCCTAAAAAGTGTAAGCGGCCTTTTGCTTTCAGGGTTTGCACGTAGCTTTCCCAGTTTAAGTTCACATTGACGGTGGATAGAATTAAATCAAAGCTATTGGCCGCACCTTTTAATGCTTCATCGTCACGAGAATTTAGCGTGTGATGGGCGCCTAATTCTAATGCTTCCGTGCGCTTAGCTTCCGTTGACGTGAATGCAGTAACTTCGCAGCCCCAAGCGTTCAAGAACTTAAGTGCCATGTGGCCTAAGCCACCAATGCCGATCACGGCGACTTTTGCAGTAGGTTTTAAATCGAACTGCTTCATTGGGTTGTAAACCGTTACACCACCACAAAAAAGAGGGCCGGCTTTTTCACTGCTTAACGCATCAGGTAATGCCACGACGCTCGTGGCCTGAGCGCGCACTCTATCGGCAAAGCCGCCATGGCGTCCAAACAAAGTCCCTTGAGCGCTTGCGCATAAGTTATGGTCACCTTCTAAGCAGGTATTACAGGTATTGCAGTAACCAGAATGCCAACCTAAGCCGACACGATCCCCCACCTTTAAATGGCTTACGTGCTTGCCCACAGAATTAATACGACCAGCGACTTCATGACCGGGTACAAACGGGTATTGCGTTGCGCCCCATTCGTTATTGATCATGCTTAAATCACTGTGGCAAATACCACAATAATCGACATCAATTTCAACATCATGATCGGCCAAAGGGCCCGGCTCGTATTCAAACGGTTCTAACTTACCGCCAGCTTCCATAACGGCATAGGCTTTAATTGTGCTCATGGGTGGATCCTTATAATGATGGTTGAATAGTGATAGTTGAAGCTATAAACGGCTTTGATAAACATTAGCCGAGAAGCCTTAACAACACAAATCAGTGAATAGATCACAGAACTGTTATTTTTAACCTGTAAACTGAAATATCAATACAACCCTACAAGGAACTGTGATGTTGCGAACTCTTTTAATTAGAAAGTCTTTTATTCGAATGGCTTTCATTTTTTTAATAGGGCTGCTAGCATCCTGTATCGAAACAACAGCAAGTGGAGAGGGTGAAGATAGTAGCGGTAATAATGCAGAAGATAGTAGCGGTAATAATGCAGAAGATAGTCGCGAAGATAATCAGACTCAACAGCCAGATTTAAGCACTTCAGATCCAGCTATTCCAGATCCAGCTATTCCAGATCCAGCTATTCCAGATCCAGCTATTCCAGATCCAGATGCCAATAACGATATTCCAAGAAATATTGCCTATAACGGCTGGTCTACCATGCACAATAGTTTGAGCGGTCAAAATACCGAAAGCTCAACATCCCCAAGCGCAAGCCACGACCCTTCACTATTTAATTTAGTTGGCGAAATGTATAAGGCAAATGGCTTAACGGGTTATAGCAGTGATTTTGAATTTTTAATCCAGGGTTCAATACATATAGATGGCATGAGGGCGTTTGATAATATCAATACCACCTCAGCAACCGTTATAGTGCTTTCTGCTTATGGTGGTGGATCTGGAATCTTAGAAGATCCTGCTAATGCCGATTCAGCAGATGGCTGGATCAATGGAATGGTGAATGCAGCCGAAGCGGCGCAAGCACGAGGAATTACTCCTATCATGTTTCAAGCATGGGGCAGCTCAGGCACCGAAGGTTCATTTCACAACGCCAAAATCAATAGCGATGCATTGCAAGAAAAGTTAGGCATATTAGTTGTGCGCACCGGTGAAGTTGTAGAAGCCTTGCACCTGTTAAATAGTTCTTATACAACCAATACCAATTCCCCAGGAGGCGCATATGTTCCTCCGGTAAAGCATTTATTCAGCGGTGATACCAATGATAACTTTCATGGTTCTTATGCCATGGCGTATGCCAATGCACTAGCAACATTTAAATGTTTAACAGGAATATCTGCGGTTAATAATGCCTTTGTAATTCCATCAGGTGGTGCTGCAGGAGATCAATATGGAATGTCACAAACGTTTATCAACGACATTATTCAAACGGTAGATAAGATACAACTAGAATCATTAATTACTGGGCTAGAAGATGGTGCAGAACCGATCGCCAATAATTTTTCAATCAGCACCTCGCATGGTATTGAAAGCCTAATTAATATATCCAAAGAATCCAATTTACTCGATGATACCGCCATTATATTAGATAACTTTACCCTTACCTCTTTTGAAAATAGTCACTTTTCTAATATCGAATTAAGCCAGCACCAGTTACGACTAACCCCTTCTAATAGTTTTATTGGAGAAACTAAAGTAGTAGTAGATTATACCGATACCCAAGGGCAAAGTATTGAATTTGAAATAACCATTACTGTGACCGCTGAAGCAGAAGTTGAAAGCCAAGAAATTATTATTGGTTTTGGTGATGGCAATTGGTCGTCTTTTGGGTCATCTGGAAATCTTTATAATCATCAAACGACAGCCGCAGGCAAAGTCATTAACGGGATTCGAGGATTTAGTGCGCTGACTACCCAAGGGAATCTTCAAGATACACAGGGTCTTGGTGTCGGGTTCGTTACCGCACTGACATCCGGAAATTTAATTGGCCCAGGTTATACCGCCAACAGCATCCCAGTGGTTATTGATTATGGTCCATATCCTGAGTTATATGATTCATTATCGGCAGCACCCAAAGGCAGCACAGTTTCATTTTCTATTAACGGTTTAGCAGCCAATGCAAGCTTTCGTATTAATATAGCGGGAAGTTATGGAGACGATGCCGTTAATATTGTGGCGGTGAATGTTAACGGCGTAGTGGGGCAATATGATTCCAGTCGTTCTAGTGCAAACATTTCTGAATTTGAAGAAACTGTAAATAGCAATAATAGTGGCCAACTAATTATCATACTTTCATCAGACGGTACATCATCAGCTTCCCACTGGGGTTTGTCTTATGTTCATATAAATCGCATCATCAAATAATGCTTAGGCACGAATGATACTTAGACCACGAATGAGCAAAATCTAGGTGCCGATATAACTCTGTTTATCGTCATTCACCCTATCATTACGAATACCTCTACTAGCCCTGCTATTAGTGCTGGTAAGTTAACCTCTGATTGCATTTTTTTACTGGGCGCTACATAAAGCTTCCCCATGTATTGCCTATATTCTTTAGAATAGGCGCCCCCTGAAATCAGATGTTATAAATAGATGAATACTTATATTGATACATGCAACCACTACACTCGTCACCTAAGCCAGGTGAACGAGAACAATGCGGTGCTTGCTAGTGAAGATATTTGTAACAGTCAAGGGGCCATCATCGTAGCGAAAGGCCTGCCTATTGACCCTAGTTTGGCGAAACGCATTGCTCAACACAAGCTCAGTAAAGCTATTGATCACAGTATCACTCTTGAAAACCATTTTACCGCGAGCCAAATGTACGACCGTATGCAGGAGCTCCTCGACGCTGTAGGACTTTCCCCGTTGATGAGGGATCTTCAGCTAGAAAAAATTATTAAACTTTACTTAGATTACGCCTGCAAGCAACCGATGATTCGCTTGAAACTGTCGGTATTAGCGGAATGNCTGCCCGTGGTATTTGACCGCACATTGGTTAGTGCCGGCATATCACTGGCTTTATGCAAAGAATTAAAAACTGACGGTGATACCGCCAAAAATGTATTTTTAGCCGCGTTATTAGCCGACACAGGCCTACTGCACATTGATCCAGAAGTGGCCACCCAGCGGGGAAGATTCACCCCCGAACAATGGCTGTTATATCAAGGCCATGTGACCATTTCTAAATCGTTTTCAGATATGGTACCCAAGCTAAGTAAGCAAGTGGGCAGAGCCATTATGGAGCACCACGAGCGCAGTGACGGTTTCGGTTATCCGTTACAAAAATTCGGCGACGAACTGTGCCTAGAAGGTCGTATCCTTGCCAAAACCGATACCATTATGGCAGTTTATCGCAAACGTGTATTACAACAAGGCTACGCGTTTTCAGTGATCACTCCTGCATTGCAGTTTAGCCCGTCGAATAATAATCAAGATGTAAACAACGCTGCCGTACGANTATTGTATAAGGTGTCTAGGCACACCCCTTCTAAAATCAGTCAACAACCTGTATTAGAGCTAATTCCAAAACTCATTTTATTAGTCGCGCGCTTAGGTCTCTGTCTTGAAAAGGCGAANAATGTGGTAGAAAACTACCAGCAACAAATGAGCAAACCTAAAGCCAAGCGCCATGTGCAAACCTATATCAAACTAAAGCACTGTATAGAGACATCCGGTTTATTATCAGATCATCAGCGTCAATGGCTGACGGATGTTTTTGAAAATCAAAAAACAGAAGAATTTCATATAGTAGAGCAGTTTGCGGTGATGCTGTTTGAAATAGAATTTCAATGTCAGCAGGCCCAGCGTTATTTCTCCCCGTTAATTCCTGCGTTATTTGGTGATGGTGAAGACGGAAGGTTTATCCAGTCTGGCTCAGACAAACTGGGTATTTTACTTAATGCCAAACATTAACTTTCCGCGGATGAAATATTTAACGTAACCTACTCTGTTAGCGATTATGGAAAATNATTCTCTCCTGTAATTAGAAGCCGGTATTAGAAGCCCTATATTTATGGGGAACTTAAACTCCCTGTCATAATTCCTCTGACTAATACACTTCCATAAAAATAAGGAATTTCTACAATCGGAACAAAGCCCCTAAAGTGGAGTAACTTAAAAATAGACTGACTTACCAAAAGACAGTCACTCACACAGNTAGGTAGAAGCTTTGAATAATTTTGCAGAAAAAGTAGTTTTAATAACCGGTGCTGGTAACGGCATTGGTCGTGCAACAGCACTCGCATTCGCACAACAAGGTGCCAGTGTCGTGGTAGCCGATATTAACCGCGGCGATGGTGAAGAAACCGCTGCACTGATTAGCCAAGCGGGTGGCACAGCGACCTTTATTCTTTGCGACGTGACCAAAGACCAGGATGTTCAAACCATGGTTGCTGGTACTATCGAGATCTATGGAAAACTAGACATTGCCTTTAATAACGCAGGCATCGAAATTGAACAAAGCAAACTGGCCGATGGCGATGAAGCAACGTACGATAAAATAATGGACGTCAATGTGAAAGGCGTTTGGCGTTGCATGAAATATCAAATCCCCGCATTACTTAAGCAATCCACCTCAGTGATAGTCAATACCGCCTCTATCGCAGGATTAGGCGCTGCGCCAAAAATGAGCATTTATAGTGCTAGTAAGCACGCCGTAATCGGGCTAACCAAATCCGCTGCGGTTGAATACGGTAAAAAAGGGCTACGGGTTAATGCAATTTGTCCGGCCGTGATTGATACCGAAATGTTTAGACGTGCAACACAAAATGATCCGCAAAAAGAACAGTACGTAAAAAGTCTTCACCCTGTTGGTCGTATTGGTCAACCAGAAGAAGTAGCCGCTGCCGTATTGTATTTATGTTCAGACCTAGCAGGTTTTACCACGGGTATTGCATTGCCTATCGACGGTGGTGCAACCGCTATTTAGTTGATAGAAATAACGGCAAGACTTTGATTATAACACTCCGTAATACGGCGACTACACGAGAAAAATATCAACATTAATATCAATAGCAGAGTAGACCTTGCCTCATCGTTGCAATGAACTAACATACTTCTGGTACGGTAAATTAAATCTATTTTTTTGGTTTTTTTTTATTGTAATATTCTCTGGTAGTCGTACTCGTTAATGAATACGTAGAGGAATTTTGTTGATAATAATCGTAGTTAAAGTAATGAATTAGGTTGAACTAAAGCATTGGTTCAACCTAAAAATACACTGCGTATTCAAAAATAATACGAATGGAGAACGATGTGTCTAATAATCAAAGCAGAGCTGAATTTTTAAAAAATAATCCATCAGCTAAAGCATGGTCAGAGCTGGATTACGCCGCCAACCAGCAGAAAGAATTGACACCAGGGAGCCTTAAACTTAAGAAAGATTGTTTCAAAAATAAAACAGCCATTATTATTGGTTCGGGTATTAGTGGGCTGACAACAGCCTACGAGTTACTGGCCAACGAAACGGGCATGCAAGTGACCATACTTGAAGCACAAAATCGTACCGGCGGTCGCTGTTTGACATTGCGTACGGGTGATACCCTTGTGCAAGATGAAGATCGCGAGTTAACAAATTCCAAACCGGGTAATCCCCAAATAGTTCGCTTTGATCGCCCCCTTGGTGATAACGAGCCATACCTTAATGCCGGCCCAGGTCGCATTCCCTCCGGCCATAAAAGGCTATTGCAATACTTGAAAACGTTTGGTGTAGACGTAGAAGTCTATGTGATGAATAGCGCATCCAACTTAGTTCAAACAAGTCAGGGATATGATGGGCATCCTGTTGTTAGCCGTCGGTTAGATCACAATACTCGCGGTCATATTGCAGAAATGGTATATAAAAATGCGGATGATTTAATTAGTGGCGTAAACCCAGACTATACCAAAGAAGAAATATCATCACTGGGTAAAAAATTAAAAGATCTGATGGTAAGTTTCGGTAGTCTTGGTAAAGAGGGTAATTATAATGTGGAAGCATCNCCTGACGGTCGCGATGCAAATGATTGGACATCTGATCGAGCGGGATTTTCAGTACTACCCGGAGTAGATAGTGGTATTACCGCAGAGCAACTAGGTCTTAAGAGTTTACTTGAGTCGGAATTTTGGAAGACTAACTTCTATCAATCTGAAGATTTCTTATGGCAGCCAACATTATTTCAACCAGTCGGTGGCATGGACCAAGTTCAGCATGCTTTTGCCCAACAAGTTGCCGCACTCGGTGGAACGGTGCACTTAAATAGCCCAGTACAGAAAATCGAATGGAATGAACAAGATCAGCAATTTGAAATTCATGCATCAATACTAGGCTCGGATAAATGCAAAGTGTATAAANCGGATTATTGTTTTAGTAATGTCGCGATGCCATTTTTGGAAAATATGCTCTCTGATCGCCTGCAAGATCCGAACAGTGACAAAGGTTTCAGTAAAAGCTTTAAGGATGGTTTGGCCGCGGTATACCATGCTCAAAACAATACCAATGACAAAGAGGGTTTTCCCAACCGCTTTTTAGCGTGCACGACCAAAATAGGTTGGCAAGCTGAGCGATCGTTATGGCAAGGTAGTTCGATAACGCCTTATCAAGATAAAAAAACGGGGGAAGATATTGTCGGTGTTAAACCATCGGAAGTCGGCGTTGTGCCTATTTTTGGTGGTATTTCGAGAACGGATAATCAGATTGTTCAAATATGGTATCCCTCGAACGACTACCATGATCAAAAGGGAGTTTTGACCGGCTGTTATAACTATTCAAAAAATGCTTACAACATGGGTGAAATACCTTTGGATGCGCGTCTGGATGCAGCTCGTGATGGGGCGAAATTATTTGGNGAAGAATTTGGTAACGGACTGACCAACGGTGTCGCAATCGCTTGGCAACATATGCCTTATATTAAAGGGGGTTGGGCACAGTGGCATTTAGTGGGTGATGGTGTGATTGAAAGTGTAAAACACTTTAACCAATTAATTCAGGGAACAGGAATTGATGGCAGAAGTGAGCCCAACTTTTTTGTTGTTGGTGACCAACTGTCATCCTTACCAGGATGGCAAGAAGGTGCAATTGCAGCCGCATTGAATGCGTTGTCGCGAGTCGCATACCCTCATCTACAAATACCTCATCTTGCAAGCTTGCCAGATACACGGATTATGGTTGAAGGCGTTTAATTAGCCATTTTATGATTGAGGTAGTAATACTGCCTCAATTATTTAGCTTGGTTGTATCCCTGTTTTTGTTGAAATTTTATAGAGCAGAACATAATGATAAAAAAAATATTCTTAATCCCGATATTGGCTATATTCTTGTTTGGCTGTGAAACGATGTCTCTTTCCGATCAAACATCGTCACCGGCAGAGCTACGAGTAGCTACCTATTTATTCGCGACCGACATTAATAAATTTATAGCGGCTTTACCGCAAGATGCGGTTTCAGATAAAAAAATTCAAGTAGTCGAAGTCATCGACGATAATGGCGTAGGTCTTTATGGGGTTTACCGTCCTAAAGACGTACTCGGTAAAGCGAATTTGCATCATATAGCCACCACCGAAACGTATTACATATTAAAGGGACATGGCACCTTGGTAACGGGAGGAATAATACCTGATGGTGTACTGACTCCGCCAAACAATATAACGATTAAAGGAGCATCCATAGAGGGAGGTGTAAGTCGTAAAGTAGGGCCTGGTGATGTTGTGATTATTCCAGGATACACAGCGCACTGGTGGAGCGAATTGGATGAAGACCTGTCCTACATTAGTTTTCGAACAGGCCCTTATAACAAGATAGAGATTCATTAAATGAGAGGGCATCTAATGAGAGGGCATCTAATAAGAGGGCATCAATAGCCCTCCGTTACCTACATATCTTCTGCAATAATCTTTTCGATATTACGNTCNGCCAAAGCCGAAATNGTTANCGCAGGGTTCACTGCCCCNGTTGTACCATTNACCATNGCNCCATCCATAACATACAAACCGTCATAACCGTGTACGCGGCCATAAGCATCGGTCGCCTTGCCCAAAACAACNCCGCCCAATGGGTGAGCTGTAAAGGTTGCTTGCACATCATCAATAAGCCCCNGCACACCAGGAACACCCAAACTCGCATCNGCAATTTTAGTATTCACTGCACGCGTCGCTGCAATCGTTTCATCGTTGCCGTTTTTAGGCCATAACAAATCACACGAATCCGTGTCTGCATTGTATTTAAACTTAGCGCGGTTTTTCATATCGAATACCATGCTCAACGAAGCAATAATACCGGCATTAACAGGNACTTGAATCGCGTACCAATTTTCCAGGGTAACCGGCATGTTAAAAGACGTATCATGAATTTTACTGGCGGATGGAGTTGCCTGTGTAAGACCCCAAGATGGCGCCAACGAACGAATAGCCGCAGCATCACCGTTAGTTCCCCAGCCTTCACCCACATGTTCATTCAAGTTTGGCAAATCCCCACGCTCACGAGCACGCAGCAATAACTCAGTGGTACCAATAGACCCAGCTGCCATAAACAAACGACCACAGCTCAAAGTATAGGTATCAAGAATTTCACCCATCGGATCCATCTGTTCAACTTCAACCAGATAAATACCATTCGCATCTTGGCTAATGCCTTTAACCTGAGTACCGGAATACACTTTAGTAAAACCGCTTTCTTCAGCGTATTTTAAATAGTTTTGCGTCACATCAAACTTAGCGCCGTTGGCATTACCGTGGTTACTTTCACCCACAGTTGCTGAGCGGCGGTTCCAGAAACGAGACTCTTTACGGACAACATCCCAATTCCAAATACCATCAATTGCTTCCGGGGTATAACCCGCAGCGCGCGCTTGCTTATCCCAAACACGTGAATGGCCCCAAGCGGATTTCTTGTATAAATCATCCGGTAGCGGGCTAAGGTTTAACATCTCTTTTACACGCGGATAATAAGTATCACGCATCTCTTCATAATCAACGTTATCGGCAAAGATCTCTTCAAAGTATTCGCGTTCTGGCTGAATCATTACCCCAGTAAATACTTTTGAACCACCACCGACACAAGCACCACGCCAAACAGAAATATGTTCGTAATCGGTTACGTCTAAAATCCCGGCAAACTTATCAAAACTAAAGCTCAAACCGGTTAAATGGGTAATCTCAGTTCTATGCCAATACGCTCTGCCATCCGGGGCAAAATCACCCGAGTGAATATCACGGCTATGGTCCATAGGCCAGCGCAGGCCACGCTCTAATACCGTTGTTTCAATGCCAGCTTGGGCTAAACGATAAGCAGAAATTGCACCACCAAAACCAGAACCAATTACCAACGCCGGGGTATAAGCCGGAGGCTTAGCAACGGGGTCGAATAATTCAGGGATACAGGCGCGGTATTTTTCTTCTGGAGTATGGGCTGAGGCTTTGCTACTGATAACAGGTAAAGCAGTGGCAGCACTCGCGGCACCGGCAGCTTTAAGGAATGATCTACGTTTCATCTTTTGGAACCTTTAATTTCTTTAACTTCATCTCAACGACGAGAACTCTTAAAAGAATTAATATTATAATAATTATATTAATATTCTGTGGCAGCGCGGTTTAAGTTCTAGATAAAAATTAGCTGTTTTTGTTATGTGTTTTTCATAATATCTAGGGCTTAGTCTTGCTCTCAATAGGCATTTTATGATTATTGAGAAAAGGGATTACAGTGTCACAGCAAATCAAGGCGCGCATATAATCAAAGATAGAAGGCTAAAGCAAGAAAATTAGAGTAATTGCTCAGTTATGGTTATTTTATGATCAGCAAGGTAGGTTATATAGACCTTTCTATGGGATAGCCCAAGTCAATCCATTCGGGTAAGCCTGAATGGCTCACGCAGGTAATATTGTTCAGTCCCATAATGGATAAACTGGTCAATGCTGTTTGGGATCTACGTCCAGAATGGCAGTAGATGTAAATATGATTAAAGCTTTTTAACTTTTTCAAGTGTTGCGATTCGGTCCCAAAAGGTATGTTTTGACTACGAGGAATATGCCCTGCCGAGAACTCCTCTGGTGTGCGATTATCGATGATTAACGTGTTGTGGTGTTGTTCTTCTAGTTGCAGCTGCCAAACTTTGTAAAGCGCTACCATCGAGAAATTATCATGAATAAAAGCATTTGGATGAAAGTTAATACCGCAGTCTGTATTCGCGGGAACGGCTTCATTGATTTTTTTGGGTAGGCATAGATTCAGGTTGTTCATAATCTGTAAAAAATCATCGAGTGAGTTTTTTTCACCCACTCTAGGGTTCCACTGTTTTTCTTCGGCAATGGTTGAACAGGTTTTACCCTTATAATCATGTCCTGGATAAACAATCGTTTCATCTGGCAAGGTAAACAGTTTTTCGGTGATGCTATGGTACAAATCTTTCGAGTCACCCTGTTGAAAATCAGTACGGCCACAGCCCCTAATTAATAAGCAGTCACCGGTAAAAACCATACCCTCGACATAAAAACTCATGCAACCATGAGTATGCCCTGGTGTGCTTATTGCCCTAATACTATGCCCGCCAATAGTAAGTTCATCACCATCTTTCAGCTCAGCATCGATTGACTTAATGGCAGCCGCTTGGCTGTAAGCAATCTGCGCACCGGTTTTTTGCCGGATTGAACCCGCAGAAGTGACATGATCAGCATGAACATGGGTTTCAATACAATATAGAAGCTCAACCCCCAGCTCTTCAATACATTGTAAGTCACGTTCTAGTTGCTCTTTAACCGCATCAATAATCACACCTTCGTGAGTTTTTGGATCTATCAGCAGATAAGTGTAAGTACAGCTATCACGATCAAACATTTGTTTAACCGATAAAGAACTCAGGCGGCTGGCGATTGGCATCGTGATATATCCGATCTTATGAATGCATGGTTAAAAGTATAGTCACTGTCTTCAGCATTAATATTGATGAGTGCCTGTATTTAATCCCTCATGGAAGACTTTTGACAAAGGCCAGCAGTAAATATATTGTCGTCGCCATCTCTGATAGAAGTCGCGGAATGATGATGAAATACCAGACATTACCAAAAGCGTTATACGCTTATCCTGGGGTCGAGAAAATACTTCATGATAACCAATCATGTATTTTATTTAAAAAATTGAGCCGTTCTTTATTACATCAAGAAAAAATAGCAACCTCGCACTGCTTTATATATGTTTTAGAGGGAGAAGTAGGGGTGCAGGCTAGTGATGGTAGCTCAATAATGACGCGACCTGGTGAAATGTTATTTATGCCTAGAGACACTTACCTTATTTCTGATTTTGTTACCGTGGATGACACTATTGAACTCTATTTGATATTTATTGAGCATGATATTATTGATGTGTTTTTAAACGCTAAAGTTAAATGCAAAGACATAGCGAGCCCTATCATACCTTCTATTTGTAAATTGCAGGCCAATGCCAGTATCAGTCATTATTTCAAGGCATTAACAAATGTATATTCTGATTTAGATAATAATCGAGAACTTTTAAAATTAAAAATTCTTGAGTTTCTGTATTTGGTTGATATAGATAGCCGAAATGATATTACCGAAACTCTTGAAATATCTGAGCAGCGCAAACGAAAGCGAAATATGACGTCGCTAATGCTAGAAAATTATAAAAATAATCTAACCGTTTCCGACTTTGCTAATCTTAGTGGTAGAAGCTTATCTACATTTAACCGAGAGTTTAAAAGAAAATATGGGAAGCCTCCTAAGCAGTGGTTAATAGAACAAAAGATGTTCGAGGCCAACAAACTTTTAGCGAATGGTTCAAATGTAACCAACTGCGCTCTTGAAGTCGGCTATAGCAATGTATCGCACTTCATTAAAGCTTATCGATCGATTCATGGAAAAACACCAAAGGAATAAATCAAAGGAAAAATATAATAGTTGTTTTGACAGGAATTGAATACTTTTGACTTTTTCAGAGTAGATGTGTTTTTGGAAGGATATATCATGATGTTTTTATCATGTATTCACAGGACGCAATATGAGTATCACTGTTATATTAGAAGCCGATGTAAAGCCTGAAGGTAAATCACAATTATTAACGCTACTGGCTAAGTATTTACCAGAAACCAGAAAGTATACTGGGTTTATCAGTATTTCCATTCATAGTGAGCAAGATACCAATCAGGTGGTTTTCTATGAAGAATGGCAATCTATTAATGATTACCATGCTTATTTAGATTGGCGAACTGAAACCGGAGTGATGAATGAGCTAGCCGCTACCTTTAATTCACCGCCTGTGATTCGATATTTTAATACAGAAGAATTTAATGGAATTTCTAATTAAATAATATGATGTTACTTCTCATATAACAGAACAAAAATAATTCATATGTGAACGTATAGTATTAAGCTGGTTAACCTGACTAAAGTGACAGTCAGGTTTTAGATGATTCAACTACAATTTCATACATTATTTGATATCAGGTACGATCATGAGGCATCTTCATGAGGCATATTAATGTATTGATTCGATCCTTTCTGATACTAGCGTGTTCAATCTCTTTAGCTTGGGCTGAAGATTTAAGAATCCTGTGCTGGGAAGGTTATGCGACTGACCAGTATACAAAGAAGTTTGAACAATATATAAAACAAAAGTATCAACTTGATTTGAAGGTTAGCGTGACTAACGTTTCTGACCCTCAAGAATTCTTTGATGGCATTCGTGGTAAAGACTTCGACCTAATCAGCCCTGCCCATAACATTCCAAAATCTGCCCATTGGGCCTTCATTGAACAGAAACTAGTACTGCCTATCAATCTAGGTAATATTCCGAATTATCAACATATAATACCGGCTCTTAAAAAGGCAGATTATATAACCAAAGACGGTTTGGTTTATGGTGTTCCAATTGTTTATGGGCACTATGGACTTGCCTATAATACTGAGATTATTAAAGAAGAACCGAAATCTTGGGATATATTTTGGGACCCTAAGTATGCAGATAAATATGCGATAAGTGCCGATTATCATGAGGCTAATATTTATATTACGGCGTTGGCGATGGGTTATGAAAAATCAGAGATATTCGAGTTTTCCGTTCTGCGTGATAGTGAAGAGTTTAAGCAGCGCCTTGCGATGCTGGCGTCAAATGCGAAGTCATACTGGGTGGGTGTCGATAAAGTAGAGGATATTAAAGATTTAGCGCTTGCCACTGCTTGGGGCTTCTCTTTTAGTGAATTAAATAAAACAAGTGAAAAATGGAAATTTGCTTCACCTAAAGAGGGCGTGACGGGCTGGATTGATAACTGGCTAATTGGTTACTCTTTGGAGAATCAGCCAATATTAAAACGCATTGCTGAAGAATGGATTAATTATTCTATTGGGCCTGATATGCAAGTAGCCTATGTGCGTGATATCAGACAGTTTCCTGTTAACCTGACGATTAAAAGATTATTATCTGCCGAAGATGTAGAGAAGTTTGGGCTAAATAACCCTGATTACTTTCAAGATAATTTTATACCCTGGAAGATATTAAGCATTGATGATCAGTATGGATTTGAAGCTTTATGGGGGCACGCTAAGCAATGAATTCCAAAAAATCATTCATAAGTCGATTCACTTCTTCAGGGCAGTCTTGCTGTGTCCAATGGCTACAGTTCGGCAAGAACTTAAGCTCTAAATTTTTCACGTACTTATCTGTTCCTTGAGTTGTATCTTTACTGGTATACGGATCATTCTCACCCCAAAGCATAAGCGTAGGGACCTGAATGATCGGTGTAACTTCCTTCTTCAACATCTCAGCCGGTAAATTCCGATAGTAATTTAGCATGGCTGTTAAAGCACCAGGAATTGCTGCGTTTTCCTTGTAGCGGTTTCAATCCTCTTCCGAAAACGCCGTGGGATTAACCGCGTTGCCAAACTGATCGGTTATCCACTTAAAATCTTTTGCTTTAACAAACAGCTCAGGTAGCTTAGGTAATTGAAACATCCATATGTACCAGCTCCTTAGTACTTGCTTGAAGTTTAAATTTTCCATATAGCATTGCGGATGAGGAACGTTCATTACAATTAACTTATCCACACAAGATTCAGCATTCATTGCGACATACCAGGCGATAATCGCGCCCCAGTCATGCCCCACCAAAACGCACTTTTCGTACCCCAGTGCGCTTATCACCTCTTTAATATCATTAACTAAAACATCGATGGTATAGTTTTCTTTTCCTAGCGGGCGATCCGTTTGGCCATAACCCCGCATATCGAGGGCAACGACTTTATAGTTTTTTGCGAACTCAGAAATCTGGTGCCGCCAGCTATACCAGTACTCAGGAAACCCATGCAGGAATAACATCAAAGGGCCTTCGCCCTCAGTCACATAATGAAACTGAATGCCATTCGCGTGTATTTTTTCGTGTGTCCATGAAGGCGTAGGTATTATCGACATTGTGAATCCAAAATAAGATGAACGGCTATCCTAATGAAAATACCCACCCCTCGACAAACGAAAAATTTTAATCCTAGAGTAAGTAATACTTATCTATAAGGAATACAGCGAACAGTTTTTAATTAGCCGCACATGCGTTAACTAAGCCAGACTATTCGGTTAATCCAATATTTTATCAACAAACCATTGCGCCGCTCGCCCTGTATTAGTACTGCGCCAAGCGCAATATTGTTGCGTGACTGGCGCATCTTTCTCAATTTCTAATTCCACCAATTCGCCGCTGTCTAATAGCGGCTGAATTTTGTGCTTAGGTAAAAATCCCACCCCAAGTCCTTGCAACTGCGCCTGAATCTTTTGCTCCATATTCGCCACTCTTAACATAGGTCTAGCACCTAAGCTTCTGTGCGCACGAATGGGCGATTGCGTTGCAGAGTCGCGTATAACAATCGATACATAAGGTTCAATGTCTTGCTCGGTTAAAGGCAAGAGAAGGGTCATTAACGGATGCGCCTTAGCCACGACAAAAAGCCACTGGCTATTAAGAATACTTTCAAACTGAATACCTTGAATAGCGCTAACTGGGGGAGGGCCACCAATGGTGATATCAGCTCGCTGCTCAATAATAGCCTCTAGCGTTCCTCCCATAACTTCTTCACTGATACTGACCTGTACGCCGCTATTAAGCTTTTGAAACTCAGCCAATATTGGGTAGAAGCGCTGAATATCCCACACCGTGTCGATAGCAATATTCAATTCAGCTTCCCAGCCACTATTAACTTGGTGGGCGCTGTTCACCACTTCTTGGGCGGCGACTAATAACTGTCGTCCTTGATCTAACAAGACTTGTCCCGCTGGGGTTAATACCGAACGTCGCCCTGCGCGTTTGAAAATGGCAAAGCCCAAATCCTCTTCTAACTTCTGCACGGTATAGGTCACCGTAGAAGGCACCCGAAACAAAGCCTGGGCTGCGCTGGCAAAGCTGCCCTTGCGGTCTATGGCATCTAATACTGTTAAGGCGTCTAGAGTGAGTTTCATGGTGCTCCGTGCATTTGTCTTTATAGGGTATTGTTAATTGTTCAGTATTTTCGAACTAATAGATCAATATTACTCGATTTTTTAATTATATGTACTGCCTATAATAGCTTTAACAGTTTGAACTGCTCGAACAAAGAATCGAGAAAATAATAGAATTACAGCCGATTAAGGCAAAGGACATGCATTATGAACATATTATCTCGTGACAGCTTACCTCGTGGTGGATTTGCCGGAATAGAAGAAACCCGTCTAGTGAAAGATGCCCAAATTGGTGGCAAAACTGATACTTGGGATGGCCTAGGTAACTTTGTTTATTTGGCCGATGCGCGCTATGTACCTTTCGGCGAATCGGGCATGCACCCTCATCTTGAAGTAGACGTAATCACCATTATGTTAGAAGGGCGTCTTACCCATGAAGGTTCAATGGAGCACGGACAGTCCATGGTGGCCAATCAAGCGCAAGTTCAACGAGCAGGGGGTGAAGGGTTTGATCATAATGAGATTAACCCTGACGAAAGCCGTACTCGTTTATTGCAAGTATGGGCATTACCAGAAACGGCTGGCAGCAACGCGGCTTATAAAATCTACGATACCAATGACGGTCAGCTACACCGCATTTATGGCGGCAACCCAGAGCAAAGCAAAAGCTTTGATAGCCATACCGTAATCGATACCGGCTTGGTGTATAAAGATTTCGAAGTAAAGCGCACAGGCGAAACACTGGTTTACGTAGTAAATGGTGAAGCCATAGTAAATGGGAAATTGGTTAAAGATGGCGACTTAATACGTGCCGATGTTATAGACCTTAAAGTAATTAGCGAAGATGCGCACTTAACGCTAATTAGTCTTGAATCAAATTAGGAGTAATAATTATCCAAACGAATACACCGCTATTAAAATAAGGAATTTCTACAAACTAACCAAAGCCTTTATGGTTTATTCATCGTTTTAAAATCAAGGATGAACTATGAATAAAGTACCAGAAGGCTTTGAACCTCTATTTAGAAGTAGCCCTTTCTTAGATTTATTAGGCCCAATCTATAATAAGAAAACAGAAACGGAATTATTAATAGGGCTGAGGGCCGAGAGGAAACACTGCAATGCTAGAGACCTAGTTCATGGTGGTGTACTGAGTAGCCTTGCAGATATTGCGCTTGGCTATAATGCAGCTTTTCAAGGCAAAGAACCTGTACCCATGGTCACTGCAAGTCTTAATATAGATTACGCCGGATCGGTAAAACTAGGCGACTGGATAGAAATATCGGTCGATGTGCAAAAGGTCGGTAGAAACATGGCCTTCGCCAATTGTTATTTCTTTGTGGATTCCAAGCGTATCGCCAGAGCAAGTGCGGTATTTAACGTTATCAATTCATAAGAATAGAACGTCTGTATGAACAGTGTTATTCACTAAAAGACCATTGCCAATAACCCCACGCAGGTTTACTCTTGCGTATTTTATAAACAGCGCTTTTATAGCCCTGTATAAGAACACGCTAGGGAAGGCATGATCATCAAAACAGCATTCAGCAACATCGCACGAACTACCGTGCTATCAGCATTCCTAGCAGCCTCATTAACAGCCTGCGGCGGCGGAAGCTCATCACCTGACCCTATTGTGCAAGAGCCCCCCATAAAAGAACCGCCCATCAAAGAACCGCCAATAGTCGTCGATCCCATCGAAGAAGTGCCTACCAATACCATCAGTCACGCCTACTTCCGTGACCAAGACAGCGCCAGCGGTAAACTCGGCGGCAGCATCACTGTCCAAGTCAAAGCAACAGAAGCCACCCAGCCATTCAAAACAGAATCCGTCTGGGTCTATTGGGCAGATGCCGATGGCAATAAATCAGCAGGCAGCAATAGTCAGCCATGGTTAAAGACAGACAGCTTTAAAACAGACCCAAGCGGCATTGTTGAAATAGTTATCCCCAGCGATACCAGCATCCCTTCAGGGACTCAAACAGACACTCTAGCCTTAATACTCTATCCCCATAATGGTTATGGCGAAGCAGACACCGGCACCCTAATAAAATTCCACGACTTCATCGGTAATACCCAGCTGTCTGGCCCTGGGGGGAATTACAAATTGCCATGGTATTACGGCGTACCTGATAGCGGCACCGATGTAGAAGGATTCCCGGTAATATACACAGAACAAAGAGCCACAATATCCATTCATCGCAGCCAAGCTGGATTGTGCACCTTTGATAACGGCCTAGTCAGCATCATCGATATGAACTACGAACGAGATATCGCATGGGAAGCAGGTAAGGGCAGTGGGCCAAATGCACAAGCCAACGAAGCCGACGATAACTTATTCCCTATATACCAATACCCCTGCGCAGAAAGCCCAATCAATACCCATCGCTATGTCGGTGACGAAGAAGGCGCTTGGCTTTACTCAACCATCAACGACGCCATGTTCTACGGCACCATCGTCTACGATACCTTTGTTAAATATCTAGGTGAGCCACCGATAAACGACAAACTGCGCATACGCCTTCATTACGGCAGCACGGGTTCAACGACCGGATATTGGGACGGCGCCTATGCCACCTTTGGTGATGGCATTCCATTACAGCTATCAGCGTCATCCCTCGATTCGATTGGTCACGAAGTAGGTCACGGAGTATTGAACCGCGTAATGGAAATCGACTTCTTTCAAACCGATCTTAGTAAGAGCTTTAGAACACTACACGAAGCCTTTAGTGACATCTCAGGAGTCATGGCCTGGTACGAGTACGATATGTCCAAAGGTATGGACGCAAGCAACCATTGGCTACACGGTGAAGAAAACCAAGGCCAAAAGCGCCACCTCGACCAAATAGTCACAGAATACGAAGCCATTGAAACCATGCTCGATTACGACGAATCAGAAAGGAATTATTACCTAAGCCTTGGCATGTTCACCTATCCGTTTTATCTGCTATCTCAAGAGTGGGGAATGGAAGCGGCCTACGCCTTATACATCGATGCCGCCAGAAATTGCTGGGCTCCAACCATGAACCATACCGAAATAGCGCAATGCCTAAAACAACGGGCTGCACTTATCTCAAACCAAAAATCAGACGACGTAGTTGCCGCGTTTAAAGCCGTAAAAATAAAACTGTTCGACGAAGGTGTACTCAGCCACTACAGATTTGAAAAATCAAAACTGCGCACACACTTCACCGACGATAGCCGCAGCACGACCCCCGTTACAGAATGGCACTGGGATTTTGGCGACGGCAATGAATCAGCATTACAAAATCCGCAACACACTTATGACGCCACCGGAGATTATCGGGTTAAGTTAACCGTAGACGGCTCGCTAAATCTTAACGATAACTTCACCCGCAACGTATCCGTAACCGATCAATATTGTTATATCACTCCCGGTTTAACACCCGACAACGACATAGGAACCGTTGTAATAAACGGAACTGATATAGGTTTCGTTCCGACAAAATCAGACTATCGCGAGCTAGCCCCAATACAATTAACCGGCGCGAACAACAAAACACTGAACTTAGATATTGCCGGTGTAAATGGTGAAGTTGCAGTGGAAACAACAAAATGGACAGTCTGGCTAGATATAAACGACGACGGTTTTTATACAGCGAACGAAATCGTCAGTGAAGAAACAATCGCAAAAGACCTGCCTTATGGAATAATCATCAGCAAAGACTTAACCACCTTTATTACAGACGTAAACGTGGCTGCGGGTGATCCATCTTTTGATATAGGAAGATTCATAAGGATCGTCGGCGAAAATAGTTACACGGATGCATGTCATTCAGCAGTAGGTGAAGCGCTTGATGTGCGGGTAGTTTGGTAGTAATTTCACATGCCCTGCCAAGTACCCAGTAATAAAAAACAGAACTAAGGAATACACATGGACACGAATACAGATATTGAAGAACAAGTAGAAAAGAAAATAGAAGAGCAGGCAGAAAGGAAAGCAGAAAAGAAACGAGGGTTTTGGTTAACTCTTTTCCTAGTCTTAATGTTTGTCGTAAACCCACTTACCGCATTTACCTATTTTACTAATCCTGAAATGGTGCTTCAGGCATCCCCGGATATGACAGTAGGAATACTCTACTTTTTGGGAGTTGTCTCCACAGTAAATGTAGCAATAGCCGCTGGAATTTGGATGTGGAAGAAGTGGGCTGTCTTTAGCTTTTTCGCCATTGCGGCTATCGCATTCTGTATAAATCTATACATTGGAATTGGCATCATACCTGCGTTAACAGGGTTGATCGGCCCAGTAATTATCTACCTAACAACAAAGAGCCGCTGGGAACATTTTTCCTGAACCACATAGACCGTAATATTGTCAGTTAGATTGATACGATGCCTTCAATGAAGGCATCAGTATGCTAATCCCGCTTCTATCGTCCTTTGAAGCCTCTACAGCGCTTCAGCAATCAACTCCTCAGCACTAGCCACCTTCGCATAAGCAAACCCCAGCCCAGCCATAAACGCCGCCTGAACCTGAGCCGCAGGCACCTTCACCCCATCAAACTCCAAATCCAACGTCGCACACGCATCATGGGCCACCGCACACTCATAACCCAAATCAGCAGCCGCACGAGTTACCGCATCGACACACATATGCGTCATAGCCCCCACAATCACCAACTTCTTAATACCAGCGTCATCCAAAACCTTTTGCAGATCTGTTTCGCGGAAGCTATTAATCTGATGCTTCAAAATAACCACTTCACCTGCTTGCGCAGCAACAGACGAATGAATCTGCGCGCCATCAGAACCCGGCAAAAAGAACGGCGCCTCAACAGTCGGAAACTCATGGCGCACATGCACAACAGGCAACCCTTGCTGGCGGAACACTGCCAACAACTTAGCGCCTTGCTCTGCTGCTGCTTCTGTTCCTACTAACGGATTTTTAGCACCGGCATAAGTCGGGAAGTAATCGTTTTGAAAATCGATTAATAATAGCGCCGTCGTATTTAGAGTATTAAGAGCGTTCATTGTATTTACCTTCTTCTTGATCGTTTATTACAGAGAGTTGTATGTCGGCTTGTGACCGTGAAGCTATTATTGCCAATTTCAGCGCAATGCACTAAAGTCAAAACGGGCATAAAGCAGGCAAAATCGGTCAGTGTGAGAAAGAGCGGCCAAAGATGGAATCAAGGTAAAAAGGCGTATGAAACTACAAATAATTAACTACCCAGGCGCAATGCAAACCGCAACGCTGGGCTTGTATGAAATGTTTCTACTCGCCAATCGCTTTGCAGAAGAACACGCACTAGAAGCACGCTTCGATGTAGAAATAATAGAAGTCACAGAATTAGCCACCGCAAAGCGCAAAAACCACATCGTCATTTTGCCGCCCAACATCGTCGACGAATACTTTCTCTCGCCCGAAGCCGTACTCAACCAATGGATAGTAAAACAACATAAGCAAGGCGCGGTGATCTGTGCTGTGTGTGCGGGAACCTTCATATTAGCGGAAACCGGATTACTCAATAATCGCCCAGCCACAACGCACTGGGGATTATCAGATCAACTACAAACGTTATTCACTGAGGTAAAAGTAAACAGCGAAAAAATCATCATCAACGACGGCGACCTAATAACAGCGGGTGGCTTAATGTCTTGGATGGACTTAGGCCTAGAGCTGGTGGCCCAGTTTTTAACCCCCGCAGTCATGCGCCAGTTAGGAAAGTTCTTAATTATCGATACCGCACCCAGAGAGCAGCGCTACTACCAAAGCTTCAACCCAAGGTTCGATCATGGCGACGACGTAATACATAAAATTCAAACGCACATGCAAGCGAAGTTTCATACACGCCTAACCGTGGCATCACTGGCAAAAAAGAGCCATCTGTCGGAGCGCACTTTTGCCCGACACTTTATTCAAGCAACAGGGTTTAAAGCGAATGAATACCTACAGCGCCTTAGAATCCAGAAAGCATGTGAGTTATTAGAATCAACCAAGAAGACGTTTGAAGTAATTGCCTATGATGTGGGTTATGAAGACGTGAGTGCGTGCCGTAAATCGTTTGTGAAGATTATTGGCTTAACACCGAAGGAATTTAGGAGGAGGTTTGTGTGAATATTGTATCGAGTGTATTTAAGATTAATTTCAGACTGCAGTGCAATGAGTAGATAGTAGCAGAGCCAATGTAAAGGTGGCTTTGCAATGGCGAAAAACTTGCTGGTGGTCAATTTTGACGGGATCGATAGCAGGCTATGCTGTTGCCTAGTTTTAAATAATTATTAATAGGGAAGGTCGTATAGTTTCAATAAATATCTCAATACATTCGTCTTCTTCGGATACAGCAGTTTATTCGACATCATGTCGCATAACTCACGGTTATGGTCTTTAATATATGAGAACGTATTAAAATCATAAAAGTCATTTATCGGTGATGTAGTCGAGATTAAAGAGTCAGTAACATCTATTATTGGTTAATAATGGCGGAATATCAGTCGGTATTGTGCTCATGATTAGGTCCAGAAATTTAGGGTCATGTCTACTGCCTATCTACCCGCAATGTAAGCTTGCCACTTTGACTTTTGACTTTTGATATTTGAACTGATCCTTAAGCTTTTTAATAAAATATTATTATCTTTTTGAAGCTTTACCTTCACAGCAAAAATACGAAGCAATAAAAATGACTGAACCTATTGACCAACCTATCGATTCATTAATAACAGATCCAGAATTAGTCATCGGATTAATAGCTGCGATAGGGACAGATCTCGAATTAATTTCAAGTACTATCACTGAAACTCTAAAAAGTTTTAATTACACGGTAGATGAGATAAAACTTAGCTCACTTCTTGATGATATCCCTAAATACGAAAAGCTTAAAACAGTAAAAAGTGAATCTGAGGATGTTAGAATTGATGCGTATATGGATGCTGGTGATGACCTGAGGGGTTCTACTGAGCAGCCAGATATACTTGCATTGCTTTCTATGAAACGTATCTCAAACTTAAGAAAGAAAAAAGAGGTAAAAAAAGATGTGGAAGATAGGGATTCAGTTGAGCCTTCCAATCGCCGTGCGTATATTTTAAACTCTTTGAAAAATCCAAAAGAGGTCTCAACTCTTAGAGCTGTTTATGGAGAGGCCTTTTTAGTTGTTTCGATCTATGCACCGAAGGCTGAACGCATTAAAGCGCTTGGAGCAAAAATAGCAGCGTCCAAATTTGAAACTTCAGGTGGGGAGAAGTACGAGAAAATAGCCACCTCATTAGTTGGTAAGGACGCAAAATCTAAAACTGACGAATTGGGTCAAGATGTTAGTGGCACCTTTCCGTTGGCAGATATATTCATTCGAATGGATACAAAAGCTAATCTTAAAACGAACTTTAATAGAGCGTTAAATTTATGGTTTCAGGATCCTCGCATAACGCCTTCAAAAGATGAGTTTGGCATGTTTCAAGCCAAGGCGGTATCCCTTAGATCGGCTGATTTATCTCGTCAAGTTGGTGCAGTAATAGCTTCTGAAAATGGAGAGATATTATCGTCAGGTTGCAATGAAGTCCCAAAGTCAGGAGGAGGACTATATTGGGAGGGCGATAGTGGCGACGATAGAGACTTTCAAAGAGGTTTTGATCAAAGTGTTAAAACCAAAGAGTCTATAATTGGAGAAATATTGCATAGGCTAATAGATAATGAATGGCTCAGTGAACAGAAGAAAAATACACCAGTAAAAGAATTAGTGAATAATATTCTTTATGGGGATGATAAGTCTGTACTAAAAGACACAAGGGTCTCTAGTATTATTGAGTTTGGCAGAATTGTACATGCAGAAATGGCCGCAATAGTTGATGCCGCTCGACGAGGGGTGAGTATTAAAGATTCCACTCTGTATTGCACTACATTTCCATGTCATATGTGCGCTAGGCACATTATTGCTGCGGGAATCAAAAGGGTCGTGTATGTAGAACCCTACCCGAAAAGCATGGCAGAGGAACTATATGAACGCTCTGTCATTGTTGATGGACGGTCTAATGAGAGCAAACATATAGATGCTGTTTTATTCGACCCTTTTGTTGGCATTTCACCAGAAAAATATATGGAATTTTTCAGCATGCCTGTTAGAAAGGATAATTGTGGTAACAACATGGATTGGGATAAACGGAAATCATCGCCTATAATTCCTCGTAATAATGCTGTCTATATAGATTTAGAAAATATTGCTATTGCATGGGTTGGTGAGAATAAAAAATCCATCTTCGATGAAAATATTAAAGGGAAATGGGAAATGCCAGCAGACGGGGATATTTCCATTCGTTAGTTTACTTAGGTATATATGAAAAAATTAGTAGAGAAAGCCTTCCTTGATTTCGATAAGGGGATTCGACCAGAAGGTCATAAGCCGGCAAGAAATTGGTTCGTTATTAATTCCTCAGGAAGGTCGTATCCTGCGAAAGCCATTTGGGGATTGGCAACTAATGAGGCTTCAAAGAACTTACATACCAACGATGCAAGAGCAGGCCTCTCTAGTCTTGAATACACTGTCGTTAATAAAAATTCAATTGTTCAAAAATCATACTCAGAGCTAGATATATCAAAATCTCAATCTGACTCTTCTAAAAAAAGACTAGAAAGATTATCGAATGCTTCTAAAATCCCCAATATAAATTATTCAATTACTGCGAACTATGTAAGGAACCCTGATGTTGTTGCTGAGGTTCTTTATAGAGCCAAAGGAGTATGTGAGCAATGTGGTAATAATGCACCATTTATTAGGGTTAAAGACGGGACACCATACCTTGAAGTTCATCATAGAGTGCCATTAGCTCTCGGTGGTGAAGATACAGTCAAAAATGCATTAGCAGTATGTCCAAACTGCCATCGGGAATTACATTTCGGTGTACAATAATTGGCAATTTAGTATTCGCTAAATCAATGAGGTGATGTGGCATCATTATAGAAATTCTTGATATTTCACTGCTTTAATGGACACCTAATCAACCTTGAATTAGGTGTCCAACCTTCAGCTAAACCTACTTATGCAACTCACCCAATCCCATACCGCATTAACGAGCATCTCCATCTGCACTTCTGGCGGATTCGCTTCAGGTATCAACAAACCACGTAGCACGGCTTCCAGCTGACCAATGCGTTCGTACCATGCAATTAAGTTAGCGTGCTTTGTACTCTTACCGGCCGCTAGTTCCAGCATCTCACTAATAGGATGAACAAACGCCATTCTCACCCAAGGGAAAAAGGCGCCTCTTATCCTGACAAAATTGGGGCAATGGAGTATTCGTCTCCGGCAAAATACTCATGACCTTCTAATAACGTATTCAGCACGTTGAATAATCGGTTCACTTCTTGAGCGTAGCGCTGTGTTGCAACCGGGTGTTCGTTATTCCAAGCGCCGCCCCATACCAAAAGTTGGCCAAAGTTTGGACCTAGGCCGCTCATTTGTAGCATCAGCATTTCGATGACTTTGGTGCGCTTTAGCAGGTCTTTCGGTAGCAAGGTGCCTGACTTCTCGGCTAGGTAATACAGTATTGCGCCCGACTCGCTGACGATCACTTCGCCGTCTTTAAGTAATGGGATCTTCTGGTTGGGGTTCATGGCGGTAAATTCTGGACTGGTATTAGCACCGTCGTTTAAGCCTTTATGAACGTTGTATTGCAGGCCTAGTTCTTCTAGTGCGATGGATATCTTTAGGCCGTTGGGTGTTGCGTCTGTGTATAAGTCGATCATTGTGTTTGTCATGTTGGGTCTCGCTAATAGGTTGCTGTTGCTTAATGTTGATCAAAGTATACGGGGTGCGTTTTTAATGAATAGATCACAAATATGCGTTTACTTGTCGCATTTATGCAGATAGCTTCTAGTCACTGTTTTGTGGTGAACGAGTGGGCATGTGGAGAGGAGGGTGCATGAACTGGGATGATATTAAGATCTTTCTGGCCATCGCTAAGATGGGCGGTTTGAAGAAGGCGGCGAAGGTATTGGGTATTCATCATTCTTCGTGTGCGCGCAGAATTAATACCTTGGAAGCGGACTTGGGGATTCAGTTGTTTGATCGTCTACCCAGTGGTTATGCATTAACCCAGGGCGGTGAGCAGTTGTTGCGTTCGTCGCAGCAAATTCAGGAAGGTTTTAATGCAATAGACCGCGATGTACTGGGTAAGGATTTACGCATTGAGGGGGATTTATGTTTAACGCTGACCAATGGTTTGGCGTGTCATTTGTTAATGCCCGATCTTAATGAGTTTATGATCCTGTACCCTGATATTAATTTGAAGATTGTGATGAGTTACGGCATGCACGATCTGGCGAGTAGAGAGGCGGATGTTGCGATTCGCCATGTTGATAATCCCCCTGATTCTTTAACCGGTAAACGTGTTGGCCGTATTAGTGAATGCGCTTATGCCAGCAAGCGCTATTTAGCGGAACACGATGTGCTGAATGATCCCGAAGGGTGTCATTGGCTTGGCTGGGGTGATGGGATAACTTCAAAATCTAGTCATTTGAAGTGGGCAGGGAAAGATCAATACCCTAACGTGCCGGTGAGGGGTGATATGTATTCTGATGTGCTGCAGTTAGCGGGTATTAAAGCGCATATGGTTATTGCTTCGTTACCTTGTTATCTGGGGGATAGCGACCCTGATTTGGTAAGGGTACCTAATGTGCAGACGGTGCCTTCTGAATGGTTGTGGGTATTGGCGCATAAAGGGATGGCGAAGAATGCTCGGGTGAGGGTGTTGATTGATTTTTTGGCTGGGGTGTTTGTGAAGTATGAGGGGGTGTTGGGTGGGCGGGGGAGCTAGTTAGGCCCCCCTTTGTATTTACTATCTAATCATTTATCTGATTCTAGTTATGCATGCCTGCACCAAGATAAAATGAAATAGTTCGGCTATACAGTGCGTACATAGAGTCGTTAGGTGAATACTCTAAAGCCATTTCAGTTTCTACATTTTTTCCGGAAATTTCATCCGTTAAATTAAGTTCGAAAACATCATTTTGAGTTAGGGTGAAATTACCCTTTTTAATATTTGTATTAATATCATGGCTAAAGTTTGTATTCTCAAAGTACTTGGTTATAACTGGTGTAACTTGAAGCATGTCGCTTAGTCTTTTCACAATAACCTCTTCAGAAGTATCTTCTGAAAGGAGCATATTAATGGAAAGATTAAAAATCACACAGTTTTTCTGTTCAATAATGGCTACATCGCCACCTTGAAAAATAACGACATGTTTTAGCGGTATCTCGGTAGTTGGATGTGAAACCTGTTTTTCACTTGCAACACTGATAACGTCATCTAACTTTAATAAGCTATCAGTTAGGTCTTTATCTTGATAGATGCATTGCGATGCTTCTACATTGGCTACTGAAAATAGAATGACTAGGCAACATGCTAGATATTTTTTTATCATGATCTGATTTCCTTAATTAAGCTGTGCTTTTTTTGTTCGGTATGATTTCAATATGCCAGCAGGCATTCGACTTTTTTGTTTCATCTATAAACTTTTCAATGTGACCATTACTTTTCAAGTGTTTTAAAGCATTGGTAAATTTAGTTTGGTTGTATTCCTTTCCACATACAGATTTTGTCGAGAATACACCAATATCAATGATGTTTAGTTTTTTATAGTTTTCTGGAGTTACACAGTGTTTTGATGTTCTTTTGTTTGCTTTTAGCAAGTCAATTATTTTTTGTTCCATTAATGAAATAACAGCATCTTTATCTTTTGCTGAATTATCTTTATATACCTTTAAAACTTGATCACCAGTTCTTGCGTACATGTCTACCTGAGCCTGATAATCTTTCTTAGCATTCCTATACATAATGCTCGCTTGTTCTTTTGGTGTTCTAAATGTACTAGTTATTACTGCTCTTGGCATTCCAGCATCTTTAAGAGCCATCTTAATGACTTTTTTACTGTATTCAGAAACAAGTTGCTCTGACTTAGGAATGTTTGCCTTATAGGTTACCTTAAAGTCAATGTAGTTATCCATTCTATAAATTAATGGACCTTGAGCTTTAATTTTAGGTGAAAGATAGGTGAATAATTTATCCCAGCTCATTAGCCTGTTTTGATGTTCTGCTATCTTTTTTTGATCTTCAGCTTTGTAAGCCATGGTTAACGTATTGAAGGTTTTACCATTTGGATCAACTCGGCCATCGGGACGTTTTAGTTTAAGAACACTTCCTTGGTAGATCGTAATGGCATCTATCGTTTTCTTTCCACATTTGCCATCTGCTACTAATAATAAACTTGGAGTAAATTGTTTGATGTAACAGTTTAGTAGTGTCTGGATAAGTTCGACATCGGGTCTTTTGTTTAGTCCTTTATTGCCGACTGAACGCTCTATGGCCAAGTGCATGTATATTTCCTTATTCGATGCGTATTAAAGGGCTAGATAATAATCTTATCTTTAACTCGAGGCAAGGTAGCACTATACAAAAATGACTAATGAATTAGTGCTAGATTGAGTCGGTGTTGAGTGATATTCATTTATAGGGCGCTCAGGCTTTAGTGCTTCTTAGAGTGAGCAAATACTAGCTCTAGCTCGCGCAGAGGTTCGTCATATTAAATATAATGAAATTAGCTGAGGGACTTGATAGTAAAAAAGTTTAGTATGGCCAAAATTAACAACCTGACCTTTGTTCAAGAATGTATCTGTCGTCGGCTTATTTTAAATGAAAAAATTTATTATTTTACCAATATTCTTATTTCTCGGTGGGTGCCAAGATTGGCTGACAATTACTGCTTTTGAAAAAGATAATCAGGTTTACTTTGAAAGCCAGGAATTATCAGAACAATGCAGTGATGTGGAGGTGTTTATCTATTCTTTAGGAGTCTCTCAAACTCTTTGCAGTAAAGACTGTGTGCGTTGGGAGTTGGCCGTAAACGCTAATTCGGAAAATAATAATCCAATTGCCTTTCCTATCGAATATGGTGTATCTATTCCAAATACTGAGATTAGAACTCAAGCCCAAGTATTGACAGCAGGTCAGTATCATATTAGTGGCAATATATCTTGTACGGGGTCAGACATTGGCCGCGTATTTGGAGATTTCAGTTTAGAGGTAGCACCAGACGGTGTGATTCAAGTTGAGAATACCAATTAATTCAACTTCTAATTATTCATGCCAGTTGCAAGAGAGAAAAAATGGAAGCAATAATTACAAAAGTTTTGGCTTGGAGTATTGGGTTAATTCATTTTTTTGCATTTTCGGGGATCGTGTATAAGTCTCAGATATATGGACAGATACCGGTGACGGAAGGTGAACCTTACGGCTTGGGTGATATTATTGATTTATTCTTTGCATTTTCGGTAGCCTCTCTTTGGTTGCTGTCTATTATTTCTGCATTGCTTTTGTCTATTATGTATTTAAAAGAAAATTGGTTATTCTCAATTAAAACATCTGTATATTCGACTGTAGGTTTAATGGGCTATTTCTACATGGTAGGGATTGTTTGATTATAAATAGAGCGGAATGGCTAATATGAATTCTACTAATTTACCGCCTAATGTCAGTACAGCTGATAAAGTCATTTTATTCGATGGCGTCTGTAAACTCTGTAATGCTTGGAGCAATTTTATAATCCAGCATGACCATCAGCATGTCTTTAAATTGTGCAGTGTGCAATCTGATGAAGGTCAGAAAATACTGAAACACTTTGGCTTATCCACAGATGTTTATGCAAGTATGCTTGTGGTTGAAGGGGATGCTGTTTATCAACAAAGCGATGCCTTCTTTCAGGTGGTCGTGAAACTCGGTTACCCATGGAAGATTGTATGTGTTTTTCGGATGATTCCTAAATCCATTCGTAATTGGTTGTATGACCGAATCGCTTTGAATCGATATCGGTTATTCGGCAAGTATGACGTTTGTTTACTACCAACTGCTGATCATGAGGCTAGATACTTAAGTGAAAAATAATCCATTATTTCAAGTGAACATGGTTAGCCGAGCATTATTAGGGTTTCTATTTATCTATCATGGCTTGGTACCAAAGATTTTATGGTTGAGTACGGATGAAATTCATTTGGTGGACATTAGTGGTATCGGTATTTCGGCTACGTTTATTTCACCGCTGGCGGGTATTTTAGAAATACTCTTAGGTTGTGCCATTATCTTCTTAAGAAAGCTGGATATTGTTATATACGCAGCGGCAGGAGCGCTATTGGGGTTGTTAGCGTATGTTGTGGTGATGAGCCCTAGCTATCTAGTGGATGCGTTTAATCCTGTTACGACCAATATTCTAGGTATGGGGCTGTGTTATTTGATCTTATTAACTCAGAAGCATGAACATATATGAAATATTTTTTAGTTGTCGTTATGTTAATGAGTGCTCATGTTACAAAGGCCGATATTTATAAATGCAAAAATGAAAAGGGCGCTGTCACCTTTCAAGATTCTCCCTGCTCTGGGATGAAGTCGTCGGAAGCTGCGATACCCACAAAGTCTATTTCTTATCCTGCTACTAGCGCTGCAGAAATTGATAATATAAATTCACAGTTCAGCAGAAAGCGCATCGCTATCGAAGGGGATGCTAAGTATGAAACGCAAATATCTGCATGCCTTAATCTAATAAAAGAAAATTCGAAAGAAGATTACAATTTTGTCGTTAAACATATCGGAATAATAAAGCAGAACCCTAAAAGCGGAATGCAAGCGTGGAAGACACCTCCAGTTTTTCTGTTTAGTAATAAAAGTGCTTTTCATTCCTTAACCTGGTGTGCAGGCGGAATCGCGCATGACGCTTATCATTCTTATTTATTTAAGGCCAATAAAGTCGAGGGCGAAAAGTATCCTCCCTATGAAACTTGGGCTGGTTTCAGTGCAGAGAGAAAGTGTAATAAATATCAGATATCTGTTATGCGAAAAATTGGTGGTAGTGAGTCCGATATAACTTATCTAATAAATCAAGATGGTACTCACGGTGATACAAACAAAGATGGAAAAATTGATGCTAGCGACCGTGAAGGTGTTGATTGGTAGATTATGGATATTCGAATAATAACACTGGATGAAGCATTACCGATTAGGCACAGTGTTTTGTGGCCTAATAAATCTTTGTCTTTCTGTAAGGTTGATGGTGACGAAACAGCAAAGCACTACGGTGTTTATCTAAATAATGCATTGATTAGTGTTGCCTCGGTTTATATTAAAGGCAAGGTGGCTAGGCTGAGAAAGTTTGCGACGTTAGAAGGCTTTCAAGGCCATGGTGCTGGTACACAGCTTATTAACCACGTTATAGCTGAGCTTAAGCAAGCCGATGTTGAAACTTTTTGGTGTGATGCGCGCACGACGACGCTTGGCTTTTATCAGAAGTTTGGTATGGCGGTGCAGGGGGCAGAGTTTGATAAGTCTGGCATTGGGTATTATAAAATGGAAGTGAGCCTTTAAGTGCCTCGCGTTCAACAGACCTAGCGTTCAACAGGCCTAGTCCTGCTAATTGCGCTTATAATCTTTGATGAGATTCTGGAAAGTACAAATAATGCGGGTGAATCTCTATACGAACATAACTATTATATTTCTTTAGGAGATACCCCTATGGATGAATCTACATCGGATGATTTACTGTTTGCAAAGGAAGACTTATTAAATATGGGTAATGACGAATTTAGAGTAGTCAGGGAAAATACTGCTTATAGCAATGTAGATGTTAGTGTTTCCCAATCGAATAACACTTCTTTTATGGGGGTGCTTTCAGCGATTAATGATACTGATTCTAGTACGGTCGAGTTGACTGTAAATCTTTCATTCTAAATATTAATCTTTGGGTAGGGTTATATAAAAATGTGCACCTAGGTGCTCATCATTAACCCTAGTTTCGCAGCGAATACTGCCGCCAAATTGGTTGGTGATGAGGTTGTGAACAATGTGTAAGCCAAGACCCGAGTTTTCACCCATGTTGGTGGTGAAGAAAGGATCAAATATCTTGGTTCTATTTTCTTCTTTTATTCCTATGCCATCATCATGATATTCGATGAGGATATTGTCAGTTTCACTGTATTTAGATTCACTTATCGCTAAGGTGATATGTCCATTCTGGTGATTAGCAAAGCCATGCGTAAGGGAGTTATTGATTAGGTTGCTTATGATTAAGGTTAGCGCCACCTGATAACTCTTCATAGCTATACTTTCGTGGCAATTTATCACTATACTATGGTGATTTTTTTGCAATCTTCCTGCATAGCTACTGGCTATATCCTGTAATAAAACCTCTAATTTAAAATGACTCTTTGCCTCTTCGTTCTGATCTGTAGCGGTCGTCTTAAAGCGATCCACTAATCGACTGGTGCGACCAATGCTTGTTATAACCATCTCTATGGCTTCGGCGCCTTGCTGAAGAAACTCTTCAAAATCATTTTTAGTTATTGAGGCTTGTTGGTGTTTTTTAGTTATTGTCTCAATATTGTTTTTTAAGTAGGTACTGCTCGTAAGACCAATGCCCAAAGGTGTATTTATTTCATGGGCAACTCCTGAGACTACTCGGCCTAAGGCGGCTATCTTTTTAGCTTCTGTTAGTTGGTCCATGGTTTCGTTTAATTCTTGGGTGCGCTCTGCTACTTTCTCTTCTAGGTGGCTATACAAACGAGCATTCACCACAGAGATAGCCGCTTGTGAGGCTATAATTTCTAATACTTCTCGATGTTGCTGGGTAAAGGCATTGGTGGTGAGGTTGTTTTCTAAATACAGTACGCCTACAAGTTCGCCTTGGTTAAGAATGGGCATGCACAGCAATGATTTTAATTGTTGAGAAATGACATAAGGATCTTGAGTGAAATTACCTCTGGCCACGGCATGGGAAAGCACTTCGCGACTTTTGCTGCGTGCTACAAACCGTATCACCGATTCTGCTAAGGTCGTAGTGTCTGGAGCCTGAGGCTGGCTATCTAACTTACTACTTAGTTGGCTATCTAACTCACTGTTTAGCTCGCTATCTAACTCACCAAAGACCAGTAACTGGCCATTTTCTTGCAGTAATAAGACGGCTTTTTCGGCACCGGCTATTTGAATGAGTTGTTTTAATAGTGTTTCTACTAATCGGTGAATTTTCACCTCACTCGAAATGGCCTGCGAAGCACGGGTAAGGCTGATTAGTTCAAGCTGTTGATTATTATCAATACTTAACGATGGATTTGAAATTGAATGGTTATTACCCCCGACAAATATTAATGCGGGATATCGGTTATTGATGCGCTGCACCTGTAAATTGTTTCCCCAGCGCTGGTACAGTTTTCTTGCTTGAGCGGCATACAATAAAGCCGATGACTGGCGATTGGCGCTTTGGTGAAAATCGGCTAGGCGTTCATTGGCTAAGGCTTCGTTAAATATGCTGCTTTCTTGCGACAACTGAATGGATTTTTCATAATAATCCAACGCTTCCTTGTGTTTGTTTTTATTGCGATAAATCTCTGCTTTTAGTAATGCGTACATGGCCTCATAATTATCCGGGCGATTTTTTTGGTACTGCGATAGGTAGAATAAATTTAATCGAGAATATAGGTTTGCTTTGATTCTTTGTTTTAAGCTTAATTTTGTTTTATCCAGCGCTAAGTACGCTAATGAATAAAAGTACCGATGAATGGCATCTAAGCAAATGCCAAAGGTATTCAGCACGGTCATGAATAATTTCATGCCTTCTACAACACAGCTTTCATAATTTCCCTGTAGATAATTATCCAGTTGCTTTAATACATGATAATAGGCTTGGAAAGTGACATTTTGTTGATGGCTTATATTGCTGACATGTTGATTTTCATCAAAGGCTTGTTGGTTTTCTGAATCATTGGATGCCTGAAAATATTCGATGAAATGCATGATGTATTTTTGATTGGCAATCACCTGTTTATCACCATTCTTAATATGAAACTGTAACCACTTTAGGTTTTCTTTATGAATTTCTGATAAGTTATCACGGCCAAAAAATAGCGATTGTGCGCGCGTGAAGACTACCCCAAAATCGGCCCATTGCAGAATGCCTAATTCGGTATTAAGAGTGCGTGCCTCTTCCATATTTTTTTTGTAATGAACAATCGATTCGGTCCAGGGCGCGGCAAAGCTGCTCATGAGCATCAGGTTGCGGCCTTTAATCAGTTTGTTGGGGTACTGTTCTTCTAAGGTGATACTTAGATCGTAGTATTTTCGTCCGCTTTTGATACGTTTTAATATCCCCGTTTCAACCAGCCCAGTCATGGCATAACCAAACGAAGAATAACTATTGTTGCCATATTTTAAACTCAATCTGGCCATGCGCAGAGAGATAAATCCCATGAGATCGCCATTAACCATGTAGCAAGAAGGTACCATGTTGGCAATAATCGCCATCATGGATAGGCGCTTTTTATCGGTTGTTTTAGGTAGGTTTTGCAGCGACTCGGTGCTGCGTAATCTTTGGCGAAATTGCAGTCTTAGATATTCAACTAAGACTGCAAATTTGCCTGGAGTGGCCGGTAACGACAGGCCGTATTCATTCAGCTTTTTTAATGCCAAGGCAATGCCTTCATCGTGGCGGCTGCTGGCAAATAACAAGTCCTGATACAGTTGCACCACGGGGGTGATTTTAATTTGATCTTTTTCATGGGACATACACTGTTTGATTATATTTTCAGACAGTTCAAATCTAGCGGTGGTATAAGCGGTTTGCGCCAGTAAAAAATGTAGCTCGAAGGCGAAATCTGGCTGTTGCTGCCAAATAGATTCGTCTAGATATTGTTTTCCTTTTTTGAAGAATTCGACCGCAGGTTCAAAGGCGGATGATTGTTTTGCTTTCATGCCCGCACGAAAATTAAATTGGGCTAGTTCTATTCTTTGCTGAACATCGGTCACTGCTTCACTTGAATAATTAAGGTGCTCGACGATCGAAAATATCTCTGTATCAATGGTCGCATCATCTAAGGTTTGCAACATATATTTAGCGATGAGGGCATGGCGTTGAGTACGTTTATCTTTATCCCATAAGACATAGCTTGATTCATGTATTTTATCGTGGGTAAATTTTAGTCGTTTGCCTACTTCTTTTAGTAGGCCGTCTTGGATGGCAGGCAATAAACATTGGTAGGTGGTATCGGGGTCTTGCTCTAACCCTAATGAAGCCATACTTAGTTTGAATTCCGCACCGAGTATGGCGCACATATTCAATGCACTTTGGGTGCACTCAGAATACTGTCTAAGCTTGCGCGTCATTAATTCCACTACGTCACCGCTTATGCCGGCTTGTTGAATACTTTCTATATCCCATTGCCAGCCCGTTTTCGGGTTAAATATAATCTGTTCATCATGATGTAGGGAGGTAAATAGCTGAGTGAGGAAAAATGGATTACCTTGAGTTTTTAGCATCAGTTCTTGAGCGAGCGTTTCAACCTGGCTGAGGTCTTTATGCAAGGTGTCACAAATTAGCTGCTGAGTATCTAGCTGATTAATAGGTTGCAAAGAGATTTCTTGCAGCAGCAGGCCTTCCTGTTTGCTGTTGTGTATGAGGATGCTGAAAGGGTGGTGACTATCCACTTCGTTATCGCGGTAGGCCATGATCAACATCATATGCGGGATTCGACTGCGCAACAGATGATCGATTAAATTAAGGCTAGCGAGGTCGGCCCACTGCAAATCATCCAGAAATAAAATGAAAGGATGAGAGGGGGCGGCAAAGGCCCTTATAAAGGCGGTACTGGTGCGGTTAAAGCGCGTCAGAGTTTCTACTGAGTTTAATTCAGGTAAAGTATTTTGCTGGCCAATGAAGGTTTCTAAAATAGGCAATACGTCTATTAGGCATTGGCCTTCTCCCTTAAGCTCAAGGCGTAAGGTATTGGCCCAGTCTTCTATCTGGTCGATAGGGTTAGACAGTACTTGGCGTACCATATAAGCAAATGCTTGGATGATGGCGCTATGGGGCTGGGCTTTTTTGAACTGATCGTATTTTCCTGAAGTATACAAGCCTCGTTTGGCGACTAGGGGTTTTTGTATTTCATTGATGAGGGCTGATTTTCCTACTCCAGAATAGCCGCCGACCAGAATCGTTTCGAAATTGCCTGCGGCACTGGCTTCAAAGGTATTTAACAGTTGTTGTATTTCATGGCTGCGCCCATACAGTTTTTCGGGGATCTGAAATTGGCTGCGAAGATCCAGCTTGCCGATTTCAAGGTTGTCGGAAATATGTCCATTATTTTCCAGTTGCTCAAGGCAGCTGCGGATATCAGCATTTAAGCCACTGGCACTTTGGTAGCGGTGTTCGGCTTCTTTGCACAATAGTTTGAGTATGATATTAGAAACCGCTAGCGGTATGCTGCTATTTATTTCATGAGGAGGTTTCGGTTGCTGGGCTATGTGCGCGTGTATGAGTTCTAATAAATCGGTCGATTGAAAAGGAAGGTGGCCGGTAAGCAGTTGATAAAAAATAATGCCCAAAGAATATAGATCGCTGCGTTGATCAATACTGCGGTTCATGCGTCCGGTTTGTTCCGGAGACATATATAATAAATCGCTTAATTGTTCTGCCTGAGTATGCTGATAAAAGACTCGGAAAATTCCAAAGCCTATTATTTTAACTTTGTTGGTACTCACCTCAAGGGCAATATTTTTTGTGGTTATGGCTTGGTGTACAATTTTTTTACTGTGAATCTGCTCTAATCCTGCACTCACTTGCTCGATTATATTAAGCACTAGAGGTAGTGAAAATACGTGCTGATCTGCAAGTAAAGTCTGTAAGGGCTGGCCCGGGAAATATTCTAGCACTACCCCTACGCCTTCTTCGGTAAGCATTAGGTTTTCGACGTTTACTAGGTAGGGTGAGTGAGCCTCATGTAGGCAGGTGAAGGTGTTTCTTATGTGTGGCAGATTGGTATATTTAGACGTGTCTGTTTGATAATACTTTAAGATAACGGGCTTATTATTACTGTTACGTACCCCCTTAAAGACCAGCTTATTTCTAATATGCTGTAGTTTCTCTTTTATTTCATATCCGTTAAACGAATGCATAATTCTCCATACTTACCCAACGGATACTCATATCATGGTAGTTGTCTATAAAATGTAGCTATCATAAATTGTAGACATTTATTATGAATTAGCCGCTATTAAGGGGGGATATGCAGTTCTTAATGTCATATATCGACTCTAATGAGAGTGATTCTAATTCGTATAGTACTTTGTTATTATGTGCTATGAAAAATCCTATCCGTATCAAGTTACCGACATTCCCTTCCTTCAGCGCCCGTGTACTGCATAACTGGTTCAGTATTGCTCTGGTATTACCTTTGTTCATCGTGGGCATGAGCACGTTCTTTATGAGCCACGAGGAAGCGCTGGGCCAATACGTTATTGGCTATAGCAGCGAAGCCGCTGAAATAAGAGATTTATTAACCACAACTGATGGTCGTACCTTTTTAGCGACTAAAGAGGGGGCCTATCAAGCCACTGAAAATACCTTAATACCGATTGAAGCGCTGAGCAGTGAAATACGTATGCTTGAACAGCTTAACGATGGCCGAATATTAGCGGCGGGTAAGTACGGGCTTTGGATAAGTGAGTCAGAGGGGGCGTGGGTTAAGCGCTATAGCGGTGATATTCACGGTGTTCAAATAGAAGCACAGCTTTGGTATTTGATCACTAAAAGACAAGGTGTGGTGATTAGCCGTGATCAAGGGCTGAGCTGGCAGAAAGAGCCCCAGGTGGATCAGCTGCTGAGTTCTTTGGAGGGCAAGCGGCCGCTAATGCTGGGTGATTTTATGAAAGACCTGCATACCGGGGAAGCTTTGTTGGGTAAGAAATATGAGTGGATCTGGGCTGATATTTTAGCCTTTGTGCTGGTCTTGCTATCGCTTACCGGTGTGTATATGTGGTGGAAATCGCAAAAGCGTAAGCAGGCACTTCTATGATCGCGCAATTCATTATGACGCAATTCATTATGGTCGTGTTGTTGTTCATCTTTGCCTTGGGTGGTAGTGCTATCGTCTTTTGCTTACTCAATATTTTTTGGCGAAGCTACTTTTCTGCAAACCGAAAATACCAACAGGTTGAGCCACAGCCAATAGAGCTTAAAGTGATTGCGCGTGATGAGATGTCAGCTAGACATTTTAGTGTGCGCTTGCAGGCTATGAACGGTGAGGTATTAACTGATTTTTTACCTGGGCAGTATTTATCGTTGATGGTGCCGTCTGAGTCAGACGCAGATTCGGCTTCAAGCGCTTTATTAAAACGTTGTTACTCTTTGGCTTCATGGCAGCAAGGTACTGATTTTTATGAGCTGGGTATTCAGCGCGAAGTAGAGGGTAAAGTATCTACCTGGCTGCATGATAATTTACAGCTGGGGTCGGTGATTAGTGCGCTGCCACCAAAGGGTAACTTTGTTATTAATGGCAAGCAGACAGATCATACGGTGCTTATTGCGGGCGGTATTGGTATCACGCCATTGCGTGCCATGGTGCATCAGTTTATCTGTCAAATTGGTGAGAATCAGTTTGGTAAGAATAAAAGCATGAGTTTGTTTTATTGTGCTAAGTCGATAGCTGAGATGTGTTATGTCGATGAGTTTATTCAACTTGCTGATGAATGTTCTGACTTTATGTTTTATCCGTTTTTGACACAAGGAGTGCCGGCTGCTCAGTTTACGGCTGGCCGTTTGAGCGCAGAGCTGTTAACCAAAAAGCTTGATCTTCGTCTAGATAAACTCAAGGGTGATTATTATCTTTGTGGCCCGAATGCCATGATGGATGAGTTGAAAGTTGGTTTAACAGAGCAGGGCATTGCAGCGGATCATATTCATTTTGAACGTTTTGGTATCGAGGCGGCTACTTTTAGTGGGCAAGAATATTCAGTCAGATTAAACAATAATAAAAGTATCGTTTTTAATAAGCAGCGAACGTTACTCGATGCTATGGAGGCGCAAGGTGTAGAGCTTCAGAGTGAATGTCGTAGCGGTGAATGTGGCCAGTGTAAGGTGAGTTTGTTGGCCGGAAAAGTTAAGCCGTTGATTAAAATAGAGATTGATTTGAAAGCCGGGCAGATATTACCTTGCTGTAGTATTCCGCAAAGTGACTTGCTGATCGATGTGTAGTAAATAAGCCCCACATAATAAAAGCCCCACTTAAGAATAACATTTCTTAAGTGGGGCTTTATTTATTAGCAATTCTATTGCTTAACCAGGTCTCTAAAAAGTATGGTTAAGTTTTAGGTAGATAGAGCTATAGGTCGGCTCTACTGTTGTGCTATAGCCGTCTAGGGCGTTGTCTGCGGTAAAGAATTGATCTTCACGTTTTGCTTCATTAGCAAAGATGTTTAGCGCCGTTAGGTTGATCGATGTATTTTTGGTCAACTCAGTTTGGATACTTAAATCTACGCGACTGAATGAATCAATTATATTTTTTTCAAATGATCCGTCTGACAATTCGTGTGTTTGCTTATAACCACCTGAGTAATTAAGACTTAATCCTATGGTGGAATTTAAGTTGGTTAGCGACCAGTCAAAACCTAGATTTCCTAAATAATCGGGTTGATCAAGAAAGCGTCTTTTTTCTCCTGTGCTGGTGATAGTCACTTCAGTTTCAACGGCAGTCGCATTGAACCAACCTGTTACATTACTTAAGCCGATGCTATTCAGCGGTAGACGAAATTCGACCTCGGCCCCTTTCATTTCACCGTCGCCAGTATTTTGCGGTGTTGCTAAATAACGGCCATCAACATTAGTAGTAATCACTTCTAATTTATCTTTAAACGTTCGGTCAAATACAGAAAGGCTTACTAAACCATTATTTTCATAAAAATAATGTTCGAAAGATAAGTCGATACCGACGATGCTTTCAGGCGTTGCATCAGGATTACCAGCCGTATCAGGTTCGTCTAGGGTGCCATCTTCTTCAGTGATTGTTGGTGATAAGCTTCTTAAGTCAGGTCGACGCAATGTTTTTGCGATACCTAGGCGAACATAAGAGTCATCACTAACGGCTTGTTTTATGTTGAACGAAGGTAAGAAGTAAGTATTGCGCTTAGTGGTACTGTCATCAGAGAAGTCAGTCGTTTCGGTTCTTGAATCTTCTGCGCGTAAGCCCAGTGTTGTGCTATTACCTGTAAATAAAGAAAATGAATCTTGTACGTATAAGTGATTAATGGATTCGCTTATTTCATAAACTCCTTCTACTTTAGGATCTTTAATCTCGCCATTTTTTATTTCGCTATTATCTTCTTTTCGACCTTCCTGCGATAAACCGAGACCATATTCTAGGACATGTTGCCCAACGAGGTGCTTGGTTTTGAAGCCAACTTTAACCAGGTTTAAATCAACACTCTGCTCGCGTTGCTTGGTGTCTGTTAGCATATTGTCACCATCGAAATTATCTTGATCACGATCGGTATCTTCGTAGCCATCTTGCCAATCGATATAGCTTTTTAATTCAATGTTGTCTGATATTTGAGTATCTAACTCGGTATACAGTCCAATATTTTGTCGTGTGCGTTCACGAACTTCTTTTGAATGCTCTTCAACTTCTGACTGATCGTCGCTCAGCTTTTCTTTAATATCATCTCTAAATTCAGTGGTTTGTAAGAAGCTAGGTTCAATCGACAGGGAATTTGCATTGTTAAGAGTAATATCTACGGTAGGTATAAAATTGAATTGTTCATAGCGGCGTTCATTGGTTTTTATTTCTCCGCCATCGGCTTGACCGTCGCCAGAATACTCGAGTTCATCTTTACTTTCATTGCGGCGCTGTTGTTGAATGCCACCGGCGAGTGTTACTGCTACGGTGTCATTGCCGAAGCTGTACTGGAAAGTCGCATCACCTACGCCTCCATTGTCTTCCAGATAGCCCATACCAATGCCTACTGAATTAGGCATGTATTCGCCACCTTGTTTTAAAATAATATTGACTGTGCCGGCTGCGCCTTGACCGTCGTTACTAGCCAATGGGGTGTGTATTATTTCTATGCGTTCAACCATTGAGCTAGGGATACGATCGATCTGTACAGAGCGAGATGAGCTGCTATCGATGATACGACGACCATTAATAGTCACGTGAGTATATTCGGCACCGAGCCCTCGTAGTTGTATTTCACGAGCACGGTTAGCACCATCAAAGTACACCCCAGCGACACGGCGTAGTGCATCCCCTAGAGGCTGATCGCCAAATTGGTTTAGTTGTTCCGCTAGAATAATTGTTTGGCCGTTTAACGCATCTTGTTTAGCGATATGAGCCAGTTGTGCGGAGTTATCAATAGCCGATGCGGTAACAGTAACCACATCCAGCTCATTTTCTTCGGCTAAGGAGGCATTAGAAAAGACTATCCCGAGCAATGACAGGATTATACTAATAGGGTATTTGTTGAGCATGCGGGTGCCTTTCTGAGCTTATATCATGAGAAGCGGCAATATATCAAATGCTAATGTTAATAGCTATCATTTGCAGATGGTATTCATGCTCATCTATACCTAACTTTGCGCTATGTCACTATAATTTCATTGTTGCCGTGGTTTCTGAATGGCATGGGAACATAAGCTTATTTGGTATATCGTTTGCCTGACCAGACTAAGAAAATATCAAGGATGAGTTATGAAATTTAACAAAACGGCACTATTAATGGCACTATTAATTACGCTATTAGTAGTACTCGGCGGTATTAGTTTGGTTTTATACGCTAAGCCGCAGTCTGAAGTTACTGCCACCTTCATGACCAGTTACGTATTGTATGCTCAAGATCAGGAAGGCGAGACTGTCGCTATGTTGCGCACCATTGAGCCGTCTTTAAATGCCCGCTGTCCAATCCCGTTAATTGATAATATTGCAGATCAACAAATTGTAATGACGGCCCGCCAGAACCCTGCGCCGAATGATTTCCCTATTACTGTTTGTGAAGCGCTATACCCTAAACATACGCAGCTGTTTTTAAATGGGAAGGCATTATTAAAACCTTCACACAGATCGGAACATATTGCCGTATTTGGAGATACGGGCTGCAAGTCGCCTAAGCAAACTTGCACGTTAGATTCAGGTAATTGGTTTTTTAGTAAATTGGCCAATATTTCTGCGGTAGCTCAACCTGAGGTTGTGCTGCATATGGGTGACTATAACTACAGCGGCACACCTGGCAGTATTGAAATCCTTAGTCAGGAAAATACAGGTCAGGAAGATAAAGTGCAGGTATACGATGCTGGCGATAATACGACTCAGGGCATGTGTAAAATTGCGGGGCCTTATTATGGCCAGAATAGTGAAGGCAGTGAATTTAGAGATAGCTGGAAACATTGGCAGCAAGATTTTTTCAACCCTGCGCAAAGTTTATTAGGCAGCGCACCTTGGGTATTTGCGAGAGGCAATCATGAACTGTGCAGCCGTGCGGGTATCGGCTGGTTTTATCTGCTAGACAGTAACTCGCCTTTGTTAGGCAAGTATCAAAAACAACTAAGCTGTCCTGCACCTAGCAACTCAAGCCCGATGATATTCAGCCAGCCGTATGCGCTCAATCTTGATAAGGTCAATATTCTAGTGCTTGATTCAACCAATGCCTGCGATTCTGGTTTACTTAATTTAGAGCAATACCAAAACCAGTTTGTACTGGGTAAACAAATGCTAAAAACACTACCTTCGGGATTTAATATTCTACAAAGCCATCGGCCAATGTTTGCCATTGATAAGCTAGCCAAAGTCGGTAGCTGTGGTGATAGTGAAAATAAGGGGCTGTGTGCTATGAGCCAAACCTTGCAGCAGGCCAATCGTTTAACCGGGTTAACCGATGAGGTGCAACTATTAATCTCGGGGCATATGCATCGTTTTCAAAGTACTCATTTTGAGGCGTCTATTTTTCCTGATCAATTGGTGGTGGGTACTAGCGGTGTTTCTTTAGCGGGTAACTTTCCAGCAGAGCCAAAAGAATTAACAATCGAGAATAGCAAAGCTTACGTGAATGGTATAAGTGAATACGGTTACCTAAAACTTAACATTCCAGAAAAAGCAGTGTGGAATGCAACGCTGATTAGCCCTGATACTAAAGCGCTATTAGTTTGCCAACCAGGACAGAAGCAATTATGCATAACACCCTAATGAGTAGGCGTATAAATTATTTGTCAGCTGGTTATGCATATTAATACTGATAGTTAAATCGGTACTAATTCGGATGTGGCTCTTTATTCCACTCTGGAAGGCAGGGAGTGCCCTCTGGTGGCGGTTGTCAGTGTTCGGTCTGTTGCGAAAGTGACCTCGATTATATGAAAAAGGTCATATGTTTTCTGGGTATATTAAACCTTCTCTGAGTGCGACATGAACCATTTCAGTTGTGCTAGAAACATTGATTTTTTTCTTGATAATGCTGATGTAATTAGCAATTGTTTTTTCAGAAAGGCAAAGTTTTTCTGAAATTTGAGAGGTAGATAGTCCCTCAGCAACACACCTGAAAATATCAAACTCACGAGCAGATATATCGCTTAATGGCTCAGGTGAAATAAGTTTTAATTCAATGTCTGGACTAACAAACTTTTTACCTGAAAATACAGTATTAATTCCTTTGATGATAATATCACTTTCAGTATTTTTACTAATATAGCCTTGCCCACCCATTTCAAGGATGCGCTTTACTAATCTTGGATTTTGATAAATGCTAAAGGTCACTATTTTTAGTTTTTGCCATTTTGAAAGTAACCGTCGTATTGCTTCTACACCTCCCATACCTGGCATGGATAGATCAAGAATTACTAAGTCGGGTACTTTTTTCTGGCAATGAGCAATCAAGTCTTCCGCAGATCCGACACTGCCAACTACTTGGTATTGAGTTTCCAGTTTAAGTAAGCGGCTCAGACCAGAACGGACAATGGCATGATCATCGGCAATCAATATATCTAATGGCATACTGCTTCCTCGCTATTCTCTAGTGGGATAGAAACTAAAATATTTACACCATTGCTATCAGAATTATCTAATTTAAATACCCCCCCCAGTGCTTCTACTCTTTCTCGCATATTCACTAGTCCCATACCATTACCTCTAAGTGTATTTTCATTCAATCCAATACCATCATCACAAATCCTTAGTTCTATTTCTGAATATTTAAAATCAGGGGTTACGGGATTGTATTTAATAAAGATCTCAACATTCTGTGCAGATGCGTGCTTATGGATATTAGTGAGGGCTTCTTGAGCTATACGATAGATAGTTATGCTGATTTGATCTTCTATTATATCTGGAAGATCAAAAGCATTAAATTCATATACCGTTGATTTATTTAATTGCTGCCATTCTTGAATAAGGTCACTTAGTGCTTCTTCTATTCCTAATTGATCGAGAATGATCGGGCGTAACCGCTTGGTGATAATCTGTACTGACTCCATTAATGCAGCACTCGTGCTTATAATATTCTGGGCAGAAGATTCTAGGTTTTTATCTTTATCTCTTCCTTTGCCTTTTACACTGCTGATAATACATTCAGCTTGAAGTCTGATACCTAACATCATTTGTCCTAGCTGATCGTGTAGGTCTGCCGCTAATTCCTTTCGCTCTTGTTCTTGTAAGCTATAATTACGGAGTGCCAGTCTGCGATTTTCTATGAGTAAATCACGATTTTTATATTCAGCGTCATATCGATCAGTAATATCTTCTAACATTCTCAGGCAGACTTCTCGATTATCATGCCAATTAACAACTCGACTGGTGACTTGGTACCAGTGTTTGTTATCTTGGTGGTATAGTTGTTGTTGAATGTCTTTTTTATTACAGCAACTAAAAAAGCTTGGTTGCGAATAGTAGTCCATAGCAAGCTGAGGCCAGTTTGGCTCTAAAGTATTTTCTGACTTAAACGTTTTCTCCGCTAAGTCATTTAGGTATATTGTTGATTTTGTATTTATATCTACAACAACAACAGACACATTCAAACTATTCAAAATTGATTTTAAACTACTTTCAGATCTTTTTAATTGATTCTCTGAATTTAAGCGCTCAGTAATGTCATTGATATTCACTGCGATGTAGTTTTTATCGCTAATTAAAATAGGGAAGGCAGATAGTTCGGTATAAAAAGTACTGCCATTGTAGTGTTTAAGTGCTAGCTTTTCTATGTGAGTAATTTCACCGGTTATCAGTTTGTTTAATAATGAATTGGTGTTGTCGTGTGTTTCATCAGTGAGGATGTCTTTAAAAGTAATGTTGAAAATCTCTTTTTGATTGAAACCTGTCATTTTACTAAAGTAACTATTGCAGTATACGAAATGCCTATTCTCTATGTTGATAACGGCCATTCCCGAAGAGCTATTTTCAAATAAATCCCTGTATCCTTTGAGTCTTTGCAAAAATGTTCGGTTAATACCTTGTATCAATAATAGACCTATGATTATAACAACCAAAGTTATTGAGATTAGTAGTGTTATCCATAACCACATCTCTTTGTTGCTTTTTGATTTAAGTCTTTTTGAGGTGGTTAATAAATTTTCTGCGATCTGAATTTCTAACGTTTTTAATGCATTTATCTTTTGTGATTGAACCTCAAACCAAGTGTTTTCATTGATATAGAACCCTCCATCTTCTGCGTATTTATGCGCGATGTCACGATAATGAAGTGTCTTTATATTAAGATCGCTCAGCATTATTTTATTGAAATTAAGCCGCTGATCTGGAGTGGCCAGTGAGTAGAATTCATGGTTATATAGTGATTGTTGGGCAATAACCTGGATGAAATCTTGATAGTCATTAGCTAAAAAATAGCCTCGGATAAATACGGAACTAAGCCTAGCTCGTTCTATCCCTGCTTTTTCTTTGGCTTTAATAAAGTAGACATAAGCTAAAAATTTCTTGGTCAGTTGAGGCTCGACGCTTTCGTTAACCATTATTCCGATTACATCAAGAATTTGTTGGTTAAGATCAGTGTAGTATTGTATTCCAGTATCTAGATCTAAAGATAGGTTAGTCACTCCTTGTCGATGTTTAGGTAAGCTATCGAACTGAATTCTAAGACTATTCAATAATGATGGGAATGCCAATCCTGCGTACTTACTTTTAGATATTGACGTATGTTCAACCAACTCTAATAGTATTTTATCCGTTAACCTACGCTGTTCTGTTAGTTCGGAAAGGTGCTTGGATCCTCCACTTGAAAGATATATTCCTGTATGTCCGCGTTCTTTTTGTGAATCATGCAACAGTTCACTGAGTTGAATGGCCAGGTTTGTTAGTTGTTCTAAGCCTGAAATCTTATCGGCATGCTCAGATAAACGCTTTATCTGAAATAGGGAGGTTAATAAGAAGATTAAGAATGGGATGAAAAACAGAAGTGTTAATTTTGTTTTGTGTGTTTTAAAAAATGACTTTAGAGAAAGGAATTCATTTTTGTTGCTTGAGTGCTTATTTTTATTAGGTGCTAGTGACATTATGAACCCTGAGTTAAAAGGACTTCAATAAATAAATCTTCCTAAGTTATATTTATATTAACTCAATGTAGTTATGGAAATTAATAAGCTGGTTCCTTCCAGCACAACCCACCAATTATAATCTTCTTAATTATAGAGTCGTTGATTCTAATCAAATTATCATTAATTTTATAGCCAAATAGTAGGGAGAATATCCCGATTTGTTGTCCTAAGCTGTTTTTAAATCAAAAAGATACTATTTTTGTATTGACTACTAGAGAGATTCAGACCTAAGGGCACGAAGTGAAGCCGAGTGTTTAAGGGGCTGGGACCTGATTGTTATTGTAATAAAGAGATTTAACCATGGATGAAGGTGATGGATTAGGCAGTAGCTGTACAGTTTTTTTAAAAGATATCGATAATTATATTGTCGACTTCAGAGAAAATGGCACAAATTTTTCACTTCTACTACTAAGGGTTAACGAAATATCAGGACTGAAAAATTCATCGGCTGACGAGATTGGTCGAGTTGTCAGCCAAAGAATCAGTGATCGTTTAATCACCTGTATAAATACATTCAGCTCCATTTATCGACTTTCCAGTGATCATTTTGCCACTATCGTTAGAGAAAACACCAGTTCGTCACCATTAGAAAATTTAGATAAATTACATAGTGAATTACACCGGCCAGTAAAAGTTGATCTAGACGAAATTTATATGAAGGTATCTGTCGGATATGTCGAAATGTCGATGGATGTAAAAAATAGCAAGGTTTTATTAACAAGAGCCGAAGCTGAATTGAGTCTTGCTAAAACTCAGGCTGTTACCGATGTAGGTTTTAAATGTTGTTGGCGTGATTGCAGCGAGAAACAACAGTTTGATGAGTTGAAATACGCGTTGATACATAATGAATTACAAATTTTTGGGCAGCCCATTGTTAATATGGATGCGAATAAAGTAGAAGTGTTAGAAATTCAACCTTACTGGAAACATAAAAAATATGGGGAGATTGGCTCTTTAGCTATTGTTGAATTGGCAGAAAAAAACAACTATTTATTTGAAGTAGCAACCTATGTAGTTAAACAGTTTGTAGCATTCTACCTCGGGAGGAAGTATGCCTTTAGTAACGTTTGTTTTTCCATTAATTTAAGTTTACTAAAAGTTGTTAATATTGATTTAATTAAACATGTATTTTATTTGATTGATAAAGCTGGCATAAAAAGATCAAAGCTTATTCTTGAGGTCGAAGATACATGTTTAACTTTATTATATTCTGATGAGTTAGTTGAATATTTTCTCTGGTTAAAACAACAAGGTATTAGGATTTCTATCGACGATACTCGTAGTGGATATACAAATCTAGATCGTATTCGTAATCTAGATATTGACGTTGTGAAAATTAATAAAAGCTTTCTTGCTAGTGTAGATGCTAGCCCTAGTAAGCTCGGTAATTTTTTATCTTTAATTCATTCATGTGATCGCCGGGATCTTATTGTTGTAATCGAAGGTGTTGATAATATAAAACAGAAAGAGATGATATTAGGTATTAAAGTGAAAGGCCTTTTGGTTAAAGGGTGTTTATCCGGAAGGCCTATATACCTAAGTGCAAGTGAAAATAATATTAACTATTTGAATGTGCATTACGCATAAAGTATCTATAGAAAAGGACTTAATTCTATGTATAAAATATTCTACCCAGGCATAAAGTTAATGGGTAATGTACGCTATCCAATTAAATTTTTTATTATCTTTGTGATCGTTATGATACCTATTGTCATCCTGAGCACTCGTCTAATTTCTACCATAAATAATGATATCAACTTTCTTGAACAAGAAAGGGCTGGGCTAAGGTATATTGAATCGATAAGACAGCCACTAGAATATGTTCAGCAGCATCGGGGGGTGGTTGCTGCCTATTTAGGAGGAGCTAAAGAGTTTCAAGGACGTATAGTCGAGCTGCGCAAGATAATTGATAAAAAGTTTAATGATCTAAAAGAAGTCGACAATAATCTTGGCCAGAAACTCGACTCTGGTAAGTCGATAGATGTGATTGTAAAGCAGTGGAGTTATATTAGATCTAATGCCATGAGTGTTTCAGGGCAGGAGTCTATCAGGGCTCACAGTACTATGATTAACGATATGCTTGCATTAATGATACACATTGCTGACACGTCAAAACTCACTTTGGATCCTTATATTGATAGTTATTATATGAGTGCAGCCATAGCCTCTGGCTTACCAAGTATGATGGAATACATGGGCCAAGCAAGGGCAATGGGTACAAACGTTGCTTCTGATGGAGGTTTTGCTGATAATAAATCCTATGTCCGACTTGCCGTTCTTTCTAATAATATTAATATTTATTTTAAGGGGGTTCGGTCTGGATTAGAAAGTGCCTATAATAATAATTTAAATCTTAGCAATGAGTTGAGGCAATCAACGGATCTTAATAATACGGCAGTTCAAGAAATACAGTCATTATTGAAAAATGAGTTGTTGGATTCGAAAAATATTAACATCGATAGTAATGTCATGTTCGATACTGCTACCAATGCTATTAGTGGTTCCTTTAAACTTTATGATGCCCTAGTGCCAAAACTCGATGGGTTGTTTATTTCACGAATTCAATTAAATCGTTTAAAAATGAATACAGCAGTTATCATTGTCTCTTCAGTGGTCATTTTGGTTATTTATCTGTTCTTTGGCTTTTACTATTCGGTTTTTCAGAGCATTAATGTAATTAATAATGCTGCTAAGAAATTAGCCAGTGGTGATTTAAGCAGCCGGATACATTTGGAATCTAAAGACGAAATGACTCAAGTAGCCAACAGCTTTAATAATATGGCAGAAGAATTTTCAGCGGTAATTTCTAAAATAACAACCTCTTCTCAACATGTGGCGAATTCATCCAAAAAACTTTCTGATATTACAGAGAAAACGAGCAGTAATATTTATGAGCAGCAGTCTCAAACGAGTCAGGTTGCTACAGCCATGAATGAAATGAGTATCACGGTGCAAGAAGTAAGTGAAAATATCGTTAGCACTGCACGTGCAGCGCATGAGGCGAATAGTGAAACGTTTAAAGGTGTGGAATCTGTAAATGATGTGGTGGAGGCTGCTCAGCAGCTCGCTTTACAGCTAGAAAATTCGACCGCTGTGATTCAGCTTTTAGAGCAAGAGAGTGATAATATCAATACCGTTCTCGATGTTATCAAAGGGATGGCAGATCAAACAAATTTATTAGCATTAAATGCCGCTATTGAGGCTGCCCGGGCAGGTGAACAGGGGCGTGGTTTTACGGTAGTCGCGGAAGAGGTTCGCTCACTAGCGGGGCGAACTCAAGAATCGACTAAGGAGATTAACCTGGTCATTGAAAGGCTTCAGTCTGGTTCACGTAAAGCCGTAGAAGAAATAGTTTGTAGTCGTGACCAAGCTCGTACTGTTGTTGAGCAGGCAGTCAAAGCAGGCAGCTCTCTTTCTGCAATCTCTAATGCTGTAGAGCAAATTACAGAAATGAGTACTCAAATCGCCAGTGCGGCAGAACAGCAAAGCGTAACATCAGATGAAATTAATCGTAATATCACTAATATTTCAGATATAGCTAATGAAACTTCTTCTGGCGCTCAGCAGTCATCTTCTGCAACAGCAAGTTTGGCTAAGTTAGGTATTGAGCTTCAACAATTGACGGTAAAATTTAGTATTTAGTATTTAGTATTTAGTTCGCGGACAACTAAATCTTCAGGGTTATATTCCTTTTAGTTATTACCAGCTGATTCTTAGTTAAGAAATAACAGTTATTCGCCCATGTTCATGATATTCAAAGCGCTAAAAACTATAAATTATACTGATCCCCGTCTATCGTTAGTATAGGTACATCTGTTTGAAATCCCTTAGCAAAATGTAATTGGCGTGGTTAAGCATTGAAGTATTTTTTTGAAGGCTTTATATGAATTCAGTTGGTGGCTATAAATCAAATGATTCAAGCTCTAAATATGGCTCATTGACGAGTAAATTTGGCCTGTTCTTCTTTCTACTGGTTGTGCCTTTTATCGTAATTTGGGTTAACAGCATGATCTCGCAATATGGACAGATCGAATCTTTACGAGATAGGGCTGCCAATTTACAAATCATTCAGAACTTTAATGAGTTAATAGTCTTAGCCGAAGAATATCGTGACTACAGTATTGTTGCTTCTTATGGCCATGATCAGAAAGCGACGGATCACTATTTTAATCATAAGCAACAGTTATTGCTTAAGTTGAGTGAGGATGAAAACCAAGCTTATCTGAGTAATAGCTCCTATTTAAATAAAACATTGCTCTCTCAGGTTGAAAATCGTCTTAAATCCTTGAATATTAATGTTGGTTTTGAGATGGGGGCCGAGACGATTACCTTTGATCAGCATCATCAATTTGTGCGTGAACTCTATAAAATTCAGGAGAGACTTGCGGATCAAGGGGGGCTTTTCTTTGATGAAGATAATATGTCTACCCAACTTCTATTCTTTGCGCTGGAAGAGTTAAAAGACCTCTATTACTTTACGGGCATTGTTCGTGCTTATGGCAGCTATTTTGTTAGTCGTAGTTATGTGACTTCCAAAGGAGGGGAGCAGCTTGAAATAGCGTTTGATAATTTGACCTTATATTCAGATGTATTGCCTAAGAAGATCTCTGATATTGTCACTCTGGAATCGACGAATAATTCAGATGTCGAAATATCTATCGATGAGTTTCGTCATATCGCAGATTTGGCTCAGTATCTTGATGAGCAGATTATTCAGAGTGATGATATTAATTTTTATTGGCAAGATTATTATAAAGAGTCATCAAATAAAATTGATAGCTTGCAGGGGATCAGAAGTGAGATTCTTGAGGTCGTATCTAAGCGCTATACTTTTCAAATTAATGCATTGAAGAATCTTCAGTTGTATTACCTACTAGGATTTCTGTTGGCTTTGTCGGTTGTTGTTTATATCTATATTCTTGATCGAAAAGAAACAAAATTACAAGTATTTACTCAGAAAAAACGAATGATTGCAGAAGCGGCTACTTTGGCAAAGAGTGAATTTCTCGCCAGTATGAGTCATGAAATACGAACGCCCATTAATGGAGTAATGGGCATGGCGGAGCTTTTGAGTGGCACCCAGCTGGATGAAGAGCAAAGGCAATATTTATCGACCATCCAATTATCCAGCCAGTCTTTGCTAGCCATTATTAATGATATTTTGGATTATTCAAAAATAGAAGCAGGTAAGCTTGAAATAGAATCTGTCAGTTTTAACATATTTGAATTGGTAGAGAATAGCCTTGTTATATTTACTTCTCTAGCACGCAAGAAAGAACTGATACTGACTTCAGATATCAGTTCAGAGTTACCTATTGCTATATTGGGGGATCCTACTCGTATTCGGCAGATAATACTAAATTTTGTTAGTAATGCGGTTAAGTTTACTGATGAAGGCAGCATTATTATTAAAGTTACTATTGAGTCTGAGGGGAAGCGTAAATTTCTTAAACTATCTGTCATTGATAGTGGTATTGGCATTAAAGACGATGCCGATTTGTTATTTTCGGCTTTTGAACAGGCGGATTCATCGATAACCAGAAAATATGGAGGTACTGGATTAGGACTGGCGATTTCGAGAGAATTGGTGAGTCTTATGAAAGGCGAGATCGGTGCAAAAAATAGAGACTGTGGAGGCTCCGAGTTTTGGTTTACTTTACCGCTAAAAGCCGCTAACGAGACAACGGTTATTCAATGGCAGGATAAGCAGGTTGCTTTAGCTTCGATTGAGAAGATAGACCTGTCTGGTATTCATGTTTTGGTAGCAGAAGATAATAAGGTTAATCAGATGGTGATTAAGGGCCTTTTGAAGCGCCTAAATATCAGTTTTTCATTAGCGAATAATGGTGAGCAGGCTGTTAGCCATTATTGTGATAATCCTGATGCTTATGATTTGATATTGATGGATTGGGAGATGCCTGTTTTAGATGGCATTAGCGCAACTCATAAAATTCGGCAGTGGGAGGAGGAGCAGCAACGGGATAAAATTCCTGTTATTGCTCTGACTGCGCATGCCCTGAAAGGATATGAGGAAAATGCTTTGGGTGCAGGGATGCAGGGATTTTTGACGAAACCGTTAGCAATTAATGAATTAGAAAAATTGATTGCCAAGGTATTAATAAATGAAAAATAACGCTCATACTAGCCGTTCTAATAAGTTAACAATATTATTGATCATTGCCATTTGTTTTTCTGCTGTGGGGTTGCAAGCCTCTGTCACCATTGAACAAGCAAATAGACTTAAGACTGACTTAACACCGATAGGCGCTATTCGAAAAGGCAGTGCTGACGGCAGCATCCCTGCCTGGAGTAATCAGTACAGTGATAAAAAAAGTCATAGCCAATGGCTGCGAGAGATTGAAAAAGAAAAGCCACTCTTTGTTATCGATCATGCAAATGTTAATGATCACCGAAGTTCGCTCAGTGCGGGCTTGCAAAAGCTGATCGCAGCTTATCCTGACTCATTCAATATTCCGGTATACCCATCTCATCGCACTGCAGTCTACCCACAGTGGTTATACGACAACGCTTATAAAAATGCACTTGAGGCAAAAATTAGCGACGATGGTGAGGAGGTTACTTTTGCTTGGCAAGGTACTCCATTCCCTATTCCTGCAAGCGCGAAAGAGGTTATGTGGAATCATCAGTTACGCTGGAAGGGGTTATTCTTTAAGCTGGATACTCTTGAAAGTATTGTTGGCAGTGATGGACGCTACAGCATTATTCAAAATATGCTGGAGGCTTATTCGGTTTATCATAACAAAGATCGTCAACCCAAATTGGATGATTGGCGTTACATCTATTACCTGTCGTATATTAAAGCACCCGCTAGCATTGCCGGTGGTGCTTATCTTTCTCACGAATCTATGAAGCCCATTATTAAACCTCGGCAGTCTTGGATGTATCTGGCGGGGCAGCGTCGTTTACGCCGCTCTCCCGTAATGGGCTACGATGCGCCAACCTTCACTTCTGATGGGCTCAGGATGATGGACGAAATCGATATGTTTAACGGTGCGATGGATCGATATGATTGGCAACTGAAAGGCATTAAAGAGATGTATATTCCGTACAATAATGGGGTTTTGCAGCAAACTTTAGAAGACCATGATGAGCTACTTACCCGCCATCATATTAACCCTAAATATACTCGCTACGAAAAGCACCGGGTTTGGGTTGTTGATGCCATTTTGAAAGCGGGAAAAAAGCATATTTATAATCGCAGGACGTTTTATATTGATGAAGATACCTGGGGAATTATATTGTCAGATATCTATGATGATCACGGGGAGTTGTGGCGGGTTCCTCAGCGCTATTCTGTATATTATGAAGATATACCTGTGGTCATGACTGCCGTGGATTCATTTAGTGACTTAAAGAAAAGAAATTATTATATACAGGGGATCGCGATTGATAAAATCGAGCATTCGATGACCGCACCTGCTAAAGGCTATTTTTCACCGACGAACGTTAGAATGAGAATGCATCGCTAAGATTCGTCACACGCTAAAGCCGAAGGTGTATACTGCGCGCAATATTTCTAATTAGACAATTGAACCACATGCTCAGCTACTATCTACATTCAGACAATGCCAAACAAGCTCTGGAAGCCATTACTAAGGGGCTTTCCAGTGTCCGCCTGTCCACGGATCTTAATATATCTGAGCAGGACTTCTCTCTAATTGATAAGGAACTTGTACTCGATGAGGACAATAAGTTCACTATCGCCGAACTCAAAAAGATGGTTAAGAAGACTGGAAGAATCTACCTTTGCGAAGATGGTGGAATGGATCCGTTGGAAGATCGCAGCGTTGGTTACTACAAACTGGCGCCGACAAGTGGCGCACCGCTACTAGAAATTAGCGGCGTTAAAATGCATATCTCAAAAGGAACTGATCCTTTTACCAGTGCTTCTGAGATGGCTCAGCAGGCGGTGAGTCAGGGTGACAAGGTGCTGGATTGCTGTAGCGGTTTAGGATATGCGGCCATCGCGGCTCATCGTCTAGGCGCGAGTGAGGTTTTAACGATCGAGCTGAGTCCTGAGGTGATGGGGCTGCGCGCGCAGAATCCTTGGTCCAAAGATTTGGCTAACGAAGGCATTGTGCAAAAACAGGGCAGTAGCTATGAGTTGATTCAGACCATGGCGGCGTCTTCTTTCGATGCGGTTGTTCACGATCCACCACGCTTTTCCCTCGCTGGCGAGCTTTACAGCGAAGAGTTCTATCGAGAAATTTACCGAGTATTGCGCCATGGCGGGAAATTGTTCCATTACACCGGCAATCCTCATGTAATAAAAACAGGCAGCAGTTTTGTCGATGGCGTGATCCGTAGATTAAAAGCTGCGGGCTTCAAAAATGTGAAAAAAGTCGCACACCTAATGGGCGTGAGCGCACAGAAGTAACTGAGAAAATTTAGAATCGGAAAGTATTATCTATGCTAGAAAATGGATTTAAGCGCGCGTATTTATTTATTCTTCCTGGTTTATTAATGGCCATGACAGGGGTAGGCGTCGGTGATTTAGCCACTGCCGGTTTCACCGGAGCGCAGCTGGGAACGACTGTGCTGTGGGCTATTTTATTGGGAGGTGTGTTTAAGTTTATACTTACCGAGGGTATTGCTCGTTGGCAGCTCGCCTCTGATACCTCGGTTATTCAGGGGGTGATTAAGCATCTGCGAAAACCGTTTATTGTTTTCATGGTGTTCTATTTTGTGCCTTGGTGCTGGTTTGTCGGTGGCGCCTTGATCAATGCGGCGGGTGTAGCAGGAAAAGAGCTTTTGTTTTTGTTGGGGATTGAAGTAACAAAATCTCAAGCGGGCATTGGCCACAGTCTTTTAGCCTTGGCCTTATTAGCTTTAGGGCGTCAGGTACTCTTTAATAGAGTGATGAGTGTATTGGCGGTTATTCTATTTGCCACGGTTATCAGCTGCGCGTTATTAGTGCCGATTAATCCAATGGATGTTCTCTCTGGTTTATTTATTCCTCAGCTACCGGCACAGCCAGGTGCACTCAGTTGGACGCTGGCGTTGATGGGCGGTGTTGGTGGTACTCTCACTATTATTTGTTATGGCTATTGGTTAGCAGACAGTGAGCGCGCGGGTATACAAGGTTTAAAAACCAGTCGTTGGGATATTGGCATTAGTTATTGCTTGACCTGCTTGTTTGGCATCGCGATGGTGATTATTGGTTCAGTGGCCGTGCAGGATGGTAAAGGTCTGAGCTTGCTATTAAGCATTAGCCAATATTTCACTCAGCAGATCCATCCGTTTATGGGTGTGTGCTTTTTAGTCGGTGCTTGGGCGGCTATATTTTCAAGTCTTTTGGGAGTGTGGCAAGCCGTACCTCTCATCTATGCTGATGCCGTGCACAGCTTTAAAGGCATTAAAATTCCACTGAAGCAATTACCGAAGACCTCCTCCTACAAGCTGTGGTTATGCTTGCTGGCGACTCTGCCTATGCTGTCGCTGGAAATACCCTTTAAAGAAATTCAAAAACTGTATTCCGTCGTCGGCGCGTTCTTTATGCCTATCTTAGCGTTGACGTTATTGTGGCTAAACAATCGACATGTAAATTCAGAGTTTAAAAATAACAGTTTAACCAATGTTGGATTAATACTGGTTTTTGTATTTTTTATCGCGACTACTATGTATAAATGGATGTGAACCCTGTATGAAGCCTAATGCGCGAGTGCTATTAGTCGAAGACGAATCCAGTATTGCTGACAACATTAAGTATGCTTTAAATGCTGCTAGCTTCGAAGTACTGTGGGCGACTAGTGGCATGGAGGCTCTGACATTGTTTAAAGAGCAAGCTATCGATTTAGTGATTCTGGATATTGGCTTACCGGATATAGATGGCTTCGAAGTGTGTCGACAAATAAGAGAGTTATCCCAGGTTCCATTATTATTTTTAACTGCACGCTCAGACGAGATTGATCGTGTGGTGGGTTTGGAAATGGGAGCCGATGATTATATCTGTAAACCCTTCAGTCCCCGAGAGTTAGTCGCGCGGGTAAAAACAAATTTGCGTCGTTATCAAATCTCCCCTCCTTTGGCTGCTGTGCCCTCGCAAGACGAAAGTCTAGTATTGAATGATGAAAATCGCACGGTACATTTTCGTGGACAATTACTGGATATTACCCGTTACGAATTTGGCATATTGCAGGTCATGCATAAGCACCCTAAGCGTGTTTATTCGCGAGAAGAGTTACTGGAAAAAGTATGGCACGAACCGGATAACAGTATGGATCGAGTCGTGGATACCCATATAAAAACGCTGCGCGCCAAGCTGAAAGAGGTCGATGAGAAAGCAGAGGTTATCAAAACCCACCGCGGTATTGGCTACAGTTTGGAAATTTATTAATGGTGTCTATCAATTTAAGTTTACGCGTATTTCTAGTGTATTTTGCCTTAATAGGCATAGCGGCTTATTGGGGATTTAGTGTTGTATCTTCTCAGGTAAAACCTACCATCCGCCAGACGACGGAAGAAACTCTGGTAGATATGAGTAATTTATTGGCCGAGTTTGCTTTGCCTGTGGTGCTTAGTTCTGATATAGAGCGCTCTGATCTAGAAAGTTCTGAACAGGAGCACTCATTCTCTCAGCATGTTGATAACTTTCTTAAACGCCGCTACAGCGCCACTATCTTTGGGGTGAAAAAAGAAGATGCCAGCATTCGTATCTACATGACCGATGCAGCGGGCATTGTCATTTATGATTCTGCCAGTTTGGCGATGGGCCAAGACTATTCACAGTGGAATGATGTTTATCTAACGTTGCAGGGAAAATACGGTGCGCGCAGTAGCCATAAAATTCCTGGTGATGAAAGTACGTCAGTTATGTATGTCGCCGCTCCAATTAAGCATCAAGGTGCGATCATTGGCGTTTTAACCGTAGCCAAGAGTAATCAATCATTACGACCATTCTTAGCATTGATTAATAGCAAGCTTAAATATTGGGGTGGGCTATTTTTGATCTTATCTCTACTGGCAGGGGCGATACTCTCTTATTGGTTAACCGGTTCGATTCGTAAGCTGGTGATTTACGCTAAGCAACTAACTAAGGGCCAAGATAGTGAGCCGCCTAAGTTGGGTGAGTCTGAACTGGCTTCTCTTGCCAGTGCGATGAAAAACATGCGAGATAAATTATCCGGTAAAGAGTATGTGGAAGAATATTTGCTCACCATGACCCACGAAATGAAAAGTCCGTTGTCGGCGATTATGGGAGCCGCAGAATTGATTGACTCTTCTATGTCAGATAAAGATCTTCAACACTTCAGCTCGAATATTTTGTTAGAGAGCCAACGCCTGAACGGTTTTATTCAGCGTATGCTGGAAGTAGCGCGTGTGGAAAATTTATCTCATCTGGAAAAAACTCAGCCAGTAGATCTCAATAGGTTAATCACTGCTGTGGTGGCGCAAAAGCAAATAGAGGCTGATAGCAAAGATCTGACACTTTTATTTAGCTGTGAGAGTGAAGGTAAGAGTGAAGATAAGAGTGAAGGTAAGAGTGAAGGTAAGAGTGAACACAAGAGTGACGTCATTATTGCAGGCAATGAATTTATGTTGCAGCAAGTTGTGGATAACCTAATAGCGAATGCGATGGAGTTCTCTCCACGACAGGGCCAAGTAAATATACGGTGCCACTCCCATGGTGATGATGTCCTCATCGAGGTGACGGATGAAGGTGTAGGTATTCCTGATTATGCTCTAGCACGGGTATTTGAACGCTTCTATTCACTGCCTAGGCCCTTAAGTGGAAAACGCAGCTCTGGTCTTGGGTTGACCTTCTCAAAGCGCGCTATCGAACTGCATGGCGGTAACATAACACTTGAAAATATAAGCCTTGAAAATATAAGCCTTGAAAATAAGGAGCCTACTGGCACTCGTGTATTGATTAGTCTGCCGAAAACATAAAGCTTACTCTTTATTTAGTACTCATTTAGCACAGCACACACTCAGCACATTTGCAGAACACATTAACCCGTTATCGTGAGCCTACTATATATTCTGGAGGCTCAACATGAACAAAACATTACTCATTAAATCCGCGGTGATCGCGGTGATCGGGATCATCTTATTGCTGGTGCTAGAAAGTGTGTCGAGCACTATCTGGGAACGAAAAAACTATCAAAGTATTGCCAAAAATTCAGTCGCTAAAAGCTGGACCGGTGCGCAGAATGTATTTGGTCCAATACTCGTGGTGCCTTATAGCATTAAGTGGAGCTGGGAGGAGTGGTCTGATGACGGCAAGCGAAAAATTCTGCGCCATAAGAGCCGTAAGGGTAAAAAATATATATTACCCTCTGTCACTCAATTGCAGGCCAACATTGCTACTGATATCCGTTATCAAGGTATCTATCAATTCCCCGTATATTCTACTGATTTGAACATCAGCGGTAATTTCTCTGCAGAGAGTATTGCTGAGCAAGTTCAGGTGACCTTGCCTAACCGGAGTGCCAAACTTACTTACGCTCAGCCTTATATAGCGGTAGCAGTAAGCGATGCGCGCGGAATCAATAGTATTCCTGTGCTGAAGTGGAGTACAAAAGAATACGTTTTTAAGGCAGGTAGCCAACTGGCTTTTATGGACAGCGGCATTCATGCACCTTTACCAACCGATTTATTACAATCAATTAACAAATCTACTAGCAAGGCCGCTAATAAAGGGCAGTTATTTCCGTTCTCGTTAAATTTAAGTTTACGTGGTATGGATGAAATTAAGTTTTATGCCACTGCCTTAAATTACCAATTATCTTTGAACTCTCCTTGGCAGCACCCGAAGTTTTCAGGTGACTTTTTACCCTTATCCCGAACCGTTACTGATCAAGGTTTTGATGCGAAATGGGAAGTGAGTTCATTTGCCAGTAACATGGAAGAAAAAATAGCACTGTGTGAAAAGCAACAATGCGAAGAGGTACTCAAGGGTAGTTTTGGTGTGGAGTTTATTGAACCGGTAAATGTGTACTTGCAAACCGAGCGCTCACTCAAATATGGTTTTCTATTCATCGTCTTAATATTTGTCGCTTTCTTTCTATTTGAAATACTTAAAAAGCTTCCGATTCATCCTATTCAGTACGGGTTAGTGGGTTTTGCTATTGCCTTGTTTTATTTGTTGTTACTTTCTTTATCGGAACATCTGAGTTTCATGCTGTCCTATTTTATTGCTGCTTTTGGCAGTGTGACCTTGATCAGTTTTTATCTGGTTAATGTATTGAAAAATACTAAAACAGCCGCCATGTTTGGAGGCCTGTTAACCCTGCTGTATTTCACACTTTATATTATTGTGAGTGCCGAGGACTTTGCTTTACTAATGGGATCGAGCCTAGTATTTATTGTCTTGGCCGTGGTAATGATGACAACCCGTAACATCGACTGGTATCAGGTGAATGCGGTTGAGCGCCAGTGATTCAGCATTACAATGATAGTAGATTTTATTTTAGGTAACGTTATTTACTAGTCCACCTGTTTATTTATCATACTGGCTGGGATACAGTTTAATACTGAATTTCAGCGAGTAGGGAAAAATGGGCATACATTCAAAAACGGACATTCACTCAAAACTAGATGCTCAAAACCGAGTTGATCAGGTTCGGGCATTTCAATCAGAGCTTTCGCATTTAGCAGGCAGTGACGTATTAAATCTAGATGATGATCAGAATACTCGCTTACAGTCTTATCATGCTCAATTACTAACATCGCTGCAGCAATCATTTGATATTGATTTGAACTCAGATGAAAAGCAGTTAACCCTGGGAATGAAAATAGCGTCCTTTGTGGGTGCGGTGGGGCTTGCAGCCAGTCTTTTCTTTTTGTTTTATCAGTTCTGGGACAAGTTCTCAGTTATCAGTCAGGTTGCTATTTTGGTCGCCACACCGGTAGTTGGCTTAATTGCCACCTACCTCATATCGAACAAAGAAACGACGGGATATTATACAAAATTAATGGCTTTAGTAACCTTGTCTGGCTTCGTGTTGAATTTAGTCATGCTAGGCAGTATTTATAATCTTACGCCATCACCTAATGCCTTCTTAGTCTGGGCAGTACTCGCCTTTCTTCTCGCCTATGCCACGGATACTCGATTATTGTTAGCGGCCGGTATTTTAAGTATGGCCTTTTTTATCTCTGCTCGAGTTGGTGTTTGGGGTGGGTTGTATTGGCTTAACTTAGGCGAACGCCCAGAGAACTTTTTCGTCGCCGCGCTTATTTTATTTTGGGTCCCTGTTATCTCTCATGCTCGCTACTCTGGCTTCGATAGTATTTATCGGGTATTAGCGATGGTGCTGTTCTTTATACCTGTATTGGTGCTTTCTCACTGGGGATCAGGTAGTTATTTAGACTTTGATCGTGATGTTATTGAAGGGACTTACCAATTTTTAGGCTTTCTCTTTAGCGGCTTATTGATTTGGCTGGGGATAAAGCGAGGCTGGTCGGACGTTATCAATACCGGTAATGTCTTTTTTGTAATATTTCTGTATACCAAGATGTTTGATTGGTGGTGGGAGATAATGCCTAAGTATGTCTTCTTCTTATTGGTGGGATTACTAGCCATTTTATTATTGACGATATTTAAGCGTTTAAAAACTACCCTAGGAGAGTCAGCATGAGGCATTTACCCGGCTCCAGAGCACTATTCATATTGGCATTATCTTTGGTCTTGTTAGTAAATGCTTTTATCCTAATCGGTGTTTGGTATAACCGCAGTGGCGAGGCTGAATCAGCGGTGGTATTAACTGAGCGTGAGATGCGCATGCCGTATAGCTGGAGCACAGATCAAACTTTTTTACGTATTAATTGGCGGATCGTGTCATTAAAGAGTAATAGCTACGACAGCTATAATTCACCAGCATGGTTTGATCAGGAGAAATTAGAATCACTAGGATTTGAGTTTTCAGAAGCCGAATACAATACCCATTTTATCGAAACAAAAGCTATTCTGGTACTGGAGTACGATGGTGATGCTTATCAGCAAGCCGTTAAGATTGCTCAAAGTCGGGTTGAAAGTGTCGAAAAGAAACTTACTCAGCTATTGGGTTATGAAGAGTTACAAACAGAGTTGCAAGCCGAGCTACAAGAAGATTTGCAAGCTGAATTAAAAGACGAGCAAGAAAACCTGAAGTATGAACAGTTATCAGCTTCCCGTCTTTTTGTAGTCGATGCAGGTTTAGATGAAGAAAAGTTGAGAGCCCTATATCCTGATAATCAGCGCTACATTCTTACCTATGGCATTGTCGATGTAAGCTCGTATATGCCTTATGACAAAAATGAAAAGCCAATTTTTTCTGGTCGAATTGATCGCTTAAGTGTGGAGCGTCTGCATATTGAAAGTGAGATGTATTCGAAAATTAATAAGCTTATATCGAATACGCGGTATTCACGTAATACTATGCCACCCCGCTTTAGTTTGGAGGTTCATTTCGGGCAGAGATTAGAACCGTGGATTGAACAGCTATCTATACTTGATTCTGAATAATAAAGTTCGGGAAATAAAATGGAGTTATTATGACTCTGTTACTCTTTATTCATCTGTTAGCCATTGGAATATAGATAAGTTTGTTGAGCTTCCTGCTACTTCTTTTATTTCGGCAATTGTGTTGGGCGGTTATTATCTCGTGGTATAAGAATTTTTATTAATAAGGACGTATATGTTAGTCGAGAAAGTATCACTTGAAGGTCGTTATGTTCGCTTAGAGCCGTTATCTGAAAGTCACCGTAGCGAACTGATTGAAGCGGTATCAGATGGCGAATTATGGCAGTTATTTGTTACTTTGGTGCCACGAGTAGAAGGCATTGATCAATTTATTGAGAATGCTATTTCAGCTCATGATAGTGGTGACGGCTTGGCATTTGCCACAATCGATAAGACTTCGGGTAGAGTCGTCGGTTCTACTCGGTTTATGAAGGCCAATCTAGCCAATAAGCGAGTTGAAATTGGTTTTACTTTTATCGCTAAGTCTTATCAAAAAACAATGATTAATACTGAAGCTAAGTTATTAATGCTTACTCATGCTTTTGAGGTTATGGGCTTAAATCGAGTGGAGTTTATTACTGACTACCTAAATAATGCGTCGCGTAATGCTATTCTACGTCTTGGCGCTAAGGAAGAGGGCATTATGCGTAACCATATGATTATGCCTGATGGCCGAGTTCGGGATTCTGTTTTATTCAGTATTATTAATCATGAATGGTCGGGTATTAAACAGAACTTGTCCTATAAATTAGCAAGCTTTAATTAACAGTATTCAACGAGTAATGCATAGCCAAGTCATTAAAGGCTTGGCCCATCTCACCTATTTAATGTCCCCTGTGGCAATAAACAAACCGTTATAACTGTGTATCCTACTTTCCTTATTACTTCATAATTCTGAGATAGCGATATGCTCTCCAAATCTGAATCTTTGCATCGTTCATTAACTGATCATTCCTACCCTATTAGTGTGACTCTTTTTGCCTTTGATCATGCATTGTCATCGACGATTACCGGGGTATTGGATTTACTGAGTATGGTTGGGGTTGCATGGAATCAGATTCATGGCTTACCCGCTACGCGATTATTTGATGTGAAAATAGCGAGCCTAGACGGTAATCCGGTACGTTGTATTAATGGCATTACTTTGAATGTAGATTGCGCGCTTTCGGATATTATGAGTACCGACTTATTATTGGTGCCGAGTATTGGTGGCGATATGGAAAAGGTACTGCAGGATAATCAGGCGGTATTACCCTTGCTTCGTTATCATCATCAACGTGGGGTTGATATTGCTGGCAATTGTAGTGGTACCTTTTTTCTGGCAGAAGCCGGGTTGTTAGATGGCAAAGTAGCTACCACCTATTGGGGATATAAAGAATTATTTAAGCAGCGTTATCCTAACGTAAAGCTTAAGTCTGAGCAGTTGATTACTGAAGCCGATGCCATTTATTGTTCGGGCGGAGGTATGGCTTGGTTGGATTTAATCTTGTTTATGATTGAGCGATTTTGTGGTCATGAAGTAGCTCGAGAAGCGGCCAGATCGTATGTAATCGATATCGATCGTAATAATCCTTCCTCTTCTTATAGTACGGTTCGAGGTAAAAAATATCATCAAGATGTAGATATTTTATCGATTCAGGATTGGATGGAGAATCATTTTCAAGAAGATGTGAATCAAATAGGTTTAGCGGAACAATGTAATCTGAGCTTAAGAACCTTTAAGCGCCGATTCAAGTGTGCCACTGGAGAAACACCATTACAATATCTGCAATCATTACGTATCGAGGCGGCAAAGAAATTATTGGTTACCTCGTTAATGGCCATCGAGGATGTAACACATCAAGTAGGCTATGAAGATTTAAGTTCATTTACTAAGCTATTTAAAAAACATGCAGGGGTCACCCCCGCAATTTATCGTAATAAATTTAAGCGGGGGCGGGTGGTTAGTTAAAAGACTCGCTGGGTTGCTATCGGTACCAGTTTTTGATTCTTCTTCTGTCGTAATTTCTTGCTCCAAGGTGCAAGTTCTTGATAAACGAAATCATGCTTTTTGTAGCCTTCAATTTCCGAGAATAAGCCCATCTTAGAATCTTTCTTAAAGTGATCACCTCGAATAAACGTACCGTGAATAATGTCAAAAAGGTTGGTCATTAAGCCAAAATTTGAATTGGCTTCGGCTGGGTTTTGAGAATGATGAAAACGATGATTTGGCGCCACACTGAATACATAGTTCAGGAACCCTAAGCGAAAATCGGCATTGATATGCTGATATGGCGCTAATAGCATAAAGATGCTGAAGCGTAATATTAGAAACTCTTTACTCACACCCAGTATGTACATAGGTGTATAGACCAAGGCAAATGCCACCAGATAACTCATGAAATTATTACGAAAGTTATTCATCCAGTAAATGGAAGAGGGTGAGTGATGGGTTGCGTGTCCGCGCCATAAGAAATAATTCACATGAACTAACCGATGGGCCCAATAGCCAAGGAATTCCATCAGTAAAAACGCGATAACAGCCTCTAAGTAGACGGGCAAAGAAGACAGTCCTAATCCATTTTCGTAGCCGAACGATTCTAGAAAAAATCTAACGACGGTTACATGGAAATAGGCGATAACGGGTATCAGCAAAAAGTTATTGGATAAATAAAAGGTGATATCGGTTTTAAGCTCTCCCTTTTCAAATTTATGCTCTGTGTTATAAGGAATTAATTTCTCAAAGAGGGTGCAGAATGCGATTGCAATGACTCGTAGAATCACAAAGTAAACAAACAACGATAGATCTGAATCCAGAATATTTATTTCGCAAATAATACCAATGAAAATAATGAACGATAGCGGGAATCCCGCTATCGATAGCACTTTATAGCTGATACTGTTTTTCGCTAACATCACCGGCTCCTTGTCATTAAGTTTTTAAGTGATTTACCGATACCGACGATGAGGCTGGTTAAATTAAGCTCTATCCAGACTAAAACGGCCTTGCCTTCCATATAATCTGGATTGCAGTCTAAATAAAATTTGGCGTATGGGTCATTCTCTAAGCGCTTCAAAGTTCTGGCACTTATTGCTCTTCGGGGTGTGGCTTGAGACTTTACTAGGTACTTTCCTTGGTCGTTAAAAATAAGACTACGTACTTTTGCGCCTTCCATTAATAACGCGTGAATCTTATCGGGCATGGGCTTTAGTGACGGATAGAAACTGTGAGAATTAGCCGCTACCGTTGCATAGACTACTGGGTTAGAGGCCAGCAACATATAGCTGATAGGGGTATTCCAATTGAAAAATTTGAATCGAACAAATTCAGACAGTCCGTACAAGGCAGACAGATTACCGAAGCTGTATCCTGATTTGAAAAAGGCCCCTGCACAAAAAATCGCTTGCTTGCCGTATTCTTTTAAATGAAAACTTAGAATGGTTACATTAATGAAACCAATAATTTCATGGTCTTCGCCATAAAACAAACATACACGAACGCCTTTCCCTTGTAGGAAACTTTCACAAAACTCAGCGTAATCTAAATCATTAGAATGTTCGTGGTATATGCTAAAGATCTGTTTACTTAGGTGTTTTTTTTCATCCGTTGTTAAGGTTGCTAATTCAACAATATTCACTTTCTTTAAAGACTTACTAGTTCGCTTTATTATCGTTGAACTTATTTTCATTAGCATATCGAAATTCCTTTTTACAAAGCAGTGAAAAATAATGGCGTTAGATTACATTGTTGAAATAATATTATTATCGGCATAAATGACATAAAAGCGGTGAGATGGGCCAAACAGAGAATAAATATTTATTTGGTTTATTTTGAATGATTTTTCGGTTTATAGTGTAGCCGTGCCAGTAATGTGATTTACCTTGAATGTCAACTTAGATGATAAGTTATTAACGTTGTTGTCATAATTTAAATGAAGGATTATTTTTATTAAGCTAGAGTTGTTCAGAGCTAACATTAATGAATGTTTTTTATGGAATATATGAATTATTAATTAAATTATGTGGCTAATGTTGTATTGTCTGAAGAGAGCTAACTAAAAGGATTTAACAACTTCATGCGTCTATCAAAACTACTTATTGCTGTCAATCTAATTCCATTAATGCTTACTGCATGTATGGAAGCCCCAAAACCCTTACCGCCGCAGAACGCTCCTTATCTCTCTCCACAACAGGTAACGGTACCTGAGTTTCTTAGTTATACAGGGATTACCTCTGCCTCTCTTAATGTCGATATTATTGCAAGAACACCGGGCTATGTTGAGGAGATACTTTTTAAAGATGGGCAAGCGGTTGCTGCTGATCAACCTTTGTACACGATAGAGTACACCGCAAATCAAGTGGCTGCGGAGAAAGCTCGAGCTGGGTTAAGAGTTGCAAATGCAAGCTACCAGCAAGCTTCTCATGATTATTTACGTTATGGGCGCTTATTTGAAAAGAAAGCGGTGTCGAAAGAAGACTTAGAAAATCAGCGATTACAAAAGGAGCAAAAACTGGGTGATGTTGAAAAAGCTGAAGCTCAGCTTACGGAGGCATTAAAGGAGCTTAGTTATACTCATATTGCTGCGCCTTTTGCAGGACTTATCAGTCGTTCACGTTATGATGTTGGTGATCTTGTAGGAGTTAATGGTCAAACCGTGATGACATCCCTAGTTCAGCTTGATCCTATTTATGTCAACTTCAATATTGCTTCAACACAGCTGCAGAGTTTATTGGCTACCCGAGCGAAGCAAACTGATATGCCCGTTGTATTTACTCTTAAAGGCGATATGCCTCTGGAGTTTAAGGGTGAACTTGATTTTGTTGACAATCAGGTAAGTGCGAGCAGTGGCACCATTCAATTACGTGCCACCTTGGCCAACCCTGATAAGACATTATTTCCCGGCCAGTTTGGTCGTGTTCAATTGCAAGTCGGTCGTCATGAAAATGTGCTGCTAATTCCACAAGCGGTAGTTAAGCAAGATCTAGAAGGTAGCTATCTTTTTGCGATCGATAGTAATAAAAAATTGCAACGCAAGAATGTGATTCTAGGTGATAGTGTAGAAAGCTGGATCATTGTTAAAAGTGGTTTGGAGCTAACGGATCGAATTGTATCGGGTCATTTGATGCTGATGCGCGCGGGTATTGAAGTCGCTCCTAGCGCAGATGATAATTTTCCACTGCCAGAAAAAATTATCAGAATGCTTTCGTCTGTGAAAGAAATCGATAAAGGGGAATAAAACATGTTGACTCAGTTTTTTATAAATAGACCCATCTTTTCTTCGGTCATTTCAATCGTTATCGTTTTAGCTGGCTTAATTAGCATTCCACTGCTGCCCATTTCTCAGTATCCAGAAATTACTCCACCAACAGTTCAGGTGACTTCAACCTACCAGGGAGCTAATGCTCAAACCGTCGCTTTAACCGTGACCGCCCCCATTGAAGAAAAAATTAATGGCGTTGATGGTATGGTGAGTATTGCCTCTACCAGTACCGATAATGGTGTCAGTAAAATTACAGTTACTTTTGATATTGGCTACGATCTAAATATTGCAGCGGTTGATGTTCAAAATCGTGTTGCCATGGCGCAGTCGAGCTTACCTTCTCAGGTTGTTGAATTTGGTATTGATATCAGTAAAAAGTCGTCAGAGATGGTGATGGTGATGACCTTGTTATCTCCTGATAAAAGCCGCGATCTGAAGTTCGTTAGTAACTATGCATCAATCAATATTGTTGATCGTCTTAAGCGTATTCGTGGTGTTGGCGATGTCTCTATTTTTGGCGATCTAACTTATGCAATGCGTATTTGGTTAGACGTAGAGGCTATGACAGGCTATAAAATTACGGCTTCCGATGTGTCCAATGCTATCAAAATGCAGAACTTGATTGCCCCTGTGGGTTCTATCGGCTTGCCTCCTACCCGTGGCGATCAGGTAATTGAGTATGTTGTTGAAGCTCAGGGAAGGCTGAGTGATGTCTCTCAATTTGAAAGTATTGTTGTAAAAACGAGTTCTGATGGTTCGTTAATTTATCTTAAAGATATTGCCCGAGTTGAGTTGGGCGCTCAGAGTTATATGACAACGAATAAATTGGATTCTGATTCGGCTATCGCTTTGGGGATATATCAATTACCTGATGCCAATTCGTTAGAAGTTGCTGGCAATGTGAAAGCGGCCATGGAAGAACTAGCGGCGACTTTTCCTTCTGGCCTTGAATATCAGATTCCCTTTGATACCACAGACTTTGTGCGTGAGGCGGTATCCGAAGTTGTATGGACCTTAATTATTGCGCTGGCTTTGGTTGTCTTGGTTGTATTTGTTTTCTTGCAAAGCTGGAGGGTAACGCTGATTCCGGTTATTGCAATTCCTATCTCTATTATCGGTACCTTTGCATTAATTGCAGCTCTGGGTTTTTCGATTAACTTGTTAACACTTTTTGGTTTGGTATTAGCCATTGGCTTGGTTGTTGATGATGCGATTGTGGTTGTGGAGAATATTAGCCGATTGATGAAAGAAGAAGGCTATAGTGCTAAGGATGCTGCTGTTCAGTCAATGAAAGAAGTGGTTGGTCCCATCACCGCATCCACACTGGTAATGATGGCTGTATTTATTCCTGCTTCTTTTATGCCTGGTATTACAGGGCAGTTATATCAACAGTTTGCCCTGACGATTGCTTGCTCATTGGCATTGTCTTGGATTGTGGCAATGACCTTAACGCCTTCACTTTCTGGCCAAATACTTAAGGCGAACGATAGCTCAGGTCAAAATCGCCTTACCAAGGCCTTTAATAATGCTTTTGAAAAAGTGACAACCTGGTATACCGATTGGGTGGCAAAGCTGTTAGTGAAGCGTAAGTCGACCATGACTGTGTTTGTTGTTATTACTTTAGCGACGGTTTTTATGTTTTTCTTTGTTCCTAGTGGATTTGTTCCGCAAGAGGATGAAGGTTATGTGGTTGTAAGTATTCAAATGCCAGCTGGGACAGCTCTGGCACGAACTCAGGGGGCAATGGATGAAGCGAGCGAAATTATTCGCGCTGTCGAAGGTGTTGCCCATACGGTTGCTATTAGTGGTTTTGATATGCTTACCGGAGTGGCTATAACAAATGCGGGTACCGTCTTTGTATTGTTGAAGGATTATGATGAGCGTGGCAGTAACGCGACTGCTGATATTATTATTAAACAGCTGCGTGAGTCTTTAAAAGAAGTAGAGGGCGCTTTGGCCATTCCGCTCAACGCACCACCCATTCAAGGCTTATCTTCTACGGGTGGCTTTGAGTTTGTAATTGAAGATCGCGCCGGTGCTGGAGAGGAAGCTCTTTGGGGAACGACTTGGGCTATGATTGGTTTTGCCCAAAAACGTATACCACAACTAGGACAAATGTTTTCCACCTTTCAAATTGATGCACCACGTTTGTATGTTGATATTGATACCGATAAGGCCATGTTAAAGGGCGTTGATTTATCTTCTATCTATCAAACCATGCAAGCTAACTTGGGCTCAATGTATGTGAATGATTTTAATAAATACAATCAAACCTACAAAGTGTATATCCAGGCAGAGCAAGATCAGCGTTCGAAAGTACAGGATATTAATAGTCTGTATGTACGCAGCCATAATAATGAAATGATTCCATTGTCGGAGTTTGTCACGATAGAGCGCAAGTCTGCGGCAAATATTGTGACACGTTATAATTTGTTTAATGCTGCGCATATTATTGGCTCTCCTGCAGAAGGACATAGTAGTGGCCAAGCATTGTTTATCATTAACAAGCTGGCGGAAAAAATGTTACCTAAAGGTTTTGCTTATGAATGGACAGGGGCTGCCTATCAGCAGGAAAAAGCGGGGCATGCCGCACCACTCATTTTCTTATTAGCGGTGGTACTTGTGTTTTTAATTATTGCCGCCTTGTATGAGAGCTGGGTACTTCCTATTGTCATATTGTTGGCTGTGCCGCTCGCTATGTTTGGTGCGCTTGGGTCTCAGTGGGCTAGGGGATTAGCGAATGATGTTTACTGTCAGATCGCGCTTATTATGCTGATTGGTTTGGCGGCTAAAAATGCCATATTAATTGTGCAGTTTGCTAATGATAAACGCAGTGAAGGTACTGAGCTGATTGAATCTATTCTCTTCGCCTGTAAAACCCGCTTACGCCCAATTTTAATGACGGCATTTGCTTTTATTCTGGGTGTTATGCCTCTGGTATTCGCCACGGGTGCGGGCTCTGCTAGTCGTCATTCATTAGGTACTGCGGTATTTGGCGGGATGATTTTCTCTACCTTCTTGAGTCTTGTTATGGTGCCAGTCATCTATTATATTTTTCAAAACTGGAGAGAGAAGAAGTCAGTAGTAAAAGTGAGTGAAGCAACTGATGCAGAATGACAGATTTTGAGGTGTTAAAATGTTAAAGCTGACTTGTAAGCTAGGTATAAGCCTAGCATTAACGATAGGCTTATTTGCTTGTGCAACCCAACAGAATGAGCATGAAACTGAGTTTTTTGGTCAATCATTAAACTTTGTCACTGCTCGCAGTGGTGGCAGTGCTGAAGTCTATAGGGCTGATAAGTTAACGCCAAAACTTTTGGCGCAGTATGATAGCTTTATGGTTGATCCTGTTTTGATTTGGTATAGCGATGATTCGGATTATCAGGGGGTTTTTCCTGACGAGATGAAGGCGATTTCAGACTATATGCAGTACAGTATAACTGAATCACTTCAGCAAGATTACAAGGTCGTCAATGAGCCAGGCCCAAACGTTTTACGCATAAGAGCCGCCATTACTAATATGAAGCGACGCAAGCCGCTGAGAGCGATCAATTTTATACCGATTGGCGCAGTGGTCTTTGGTATTGAAGAGATAGTTGGTGCTAACAAACCAACGCGTAAGAAAATCGCACAAGGTAACAGTTATATTATTGAGGCGACCATAGTCGGTGGAATGTATGATAGCGAATCAGGTGAATTATTAGGGGCCTATAAAGATTTTGCGAAAACTGAAAAAGGTAAGGAAGCAAGTTCTTTTGATAAGGAAAAAGGTGCAACTTGGGGTCAGGTGAAATCTGCAATTGATTATTGGGCAAAATTATTAAAGTTACAAATTGATAACGCGAATAGCGCTAACCATCAAGGACGTAATTTAGAATAAGTGGTGGAAGAGGGTAGAAAGTATGAACATTGATCTGATAATTAAAGAATTTATTTCCATATGGGTAGTAGTCGATCCCATTGGCTCGATTCCTATTTTTATTGCTGTGACCGCACATCTGCATGTATCAATGCGTAGGAAAATAGCCTTTAAATCAGTTTTTATTGCCGCCGCAGTTTTACTCTTCTTTATTATTGCAGGTCAGCATCTGCTTGAAGCGTTAAGTATTCCTTTAGCTGCATTTCAGATTGCCGGAGGTATTGTATTATTCCTATTTGCCCTAACCATGATTTTTGGAGACGGCAAACCAGGTGAAGAGAAAAAACAAATCCATGATAATGATGCGATTCATCTGGCGGTATTTCCTTTAGCGGTACCTTCTTTGGCATCACCTGGTGCCATGCTCGCGGTTGTAATGTTGACAGACAACCATCGTTATTCGATTGCAGAGCAGTTAATTACTGCGGGTGTCACCGCACTGGTTTTGCTCATTACGCTAGTATTATTTCTTTTGGCTAGCCCGATTCAGCGGGTTATTGGGGAGTCTGGTGCGAGTATCGTTAGTCGTGTGATGGGGCTAATTCTTGCTTCTGTCGCTGTGGATAATGTTTTAAGAGCGATAAGCAGCTACTTCAATTTGGTTTAATAAATAATTGATTAAGGATGGTCTTTCCATTGAATTTTAGAAACGTATTATTCGTTGTATTATCACTGTTTTCTTTAAATGTAGTCGCTTCAACTCAAGATGAGATTGATCATCTTTTAAACTTTGTTGCATCTACAGACTGCAAGTATGAGCGAAATGGCACCCTGCATTCGGGTGCTGAAGCTGTTGAACATATAAATAATAAATATGACTATTATTCTGATGATATTACTTCAACTGAAGACTTCATCGAATATTCAGCAACTAAAAGTAAGATGTCTGGTAAGTATTATAAAATCCATTGTAAGGGCGCGCCTGTTATAAAAAGTCAGGACTGGCTTTTAACTGAATTGCAGGCTTATAGATTTTTACAAGTAACTGATGAATAATTAGCCTGGTTATTACTTATATTATGAATCTCCCTGGATTTTACTTAAAACGATTGAAGGCAGACCTTACACAAGTAAGCACGCCGAAGAAGGCTGAGGCCAGTCGGCGCTACTTTCCTCATGGTATTCATTGTATCGGTGCAACTGCGATGGATATCAAGTTAATTATAAAGGCCTTTCATTCTGACTACCCTGATTTAACCCCCTCTGAAATGCTTTCTATTACTGAATATATTCTTAGTCATGCTGAATATAGTGAGGAGACTCTATTAGCATTTGGTTTGATTAATAAGTTCGTAAAGCTTAATGCTAAAAGGCAAGAGAACTATGGCGATGATTTGATAGTACGCTTTGAATACTGGTTAGAGCATTATGCCAATAACTGGTCTTTAGTTGATGACTTGTGTATTAAAACTATTTATCAGTTCTTGATGTCTCGTCCGCATTTAATCGAAAGAACGCAGCATTGGGCACATTCTGAAGTATCCTGGTGTCGTCGCGCAAGCAATGTGGTTTGGGTGAAATTTATAAAGCGTACAATGGGTAAGACGACTTATTATTTAAACAAAGATCTAGTGTTTAACAACTGTGATTTATTGCTTGAAGATGACGATGAGTTTGTGCAGAAGAGTATTGGTTGGTTGCTGAAGGTAACGTCTATCGAGTATGAGGCCGAGGTGGTTACCTATATTCAGAATAACTACTCTAAACTGACTCGCTCCACTCTGCGTTATGCCATTGAGAAGATGGATGCTGATACTCGTAAAATGTTGCTGGCGCTGTAGAGAAAGGTCTAAAGGAAAGGGGAGGAACCTCCCCCTTTACATTCCTTTGCTTTAAGCTACTTCACTCGGCACAGGTGTACGAATCAAATAATCAAATGCCCCTAAACTCGCCTTCGAGCCTTCACCCATCGCAATGATGATCTGCTTATAAGGCACGGTGGTGACATCGCCAGCGGCGAAGATTCCGGCCACTGAGGTTTCACCTTTTGCACTTACTTCAATCTCGCCCCGATTAGATAACTCAATACCTGAACCTTTCAAAAATTCGCTATTAGGCACTAGGCCGATTTGTACGAAGATGCCCGCAAGTTCAACTACCTGAGTCTCCCCTGATTCGCGATCGATATAATGAAGCGCTGTAACGCGGGTACCATCACCAATCACTTCCGTGGTTTGCGCCTGTTTAATAATCTTGATATTGCCCATGCTATTGGCTTTATCGACCAGCACTTGGTCGGCGCGTAAGGTCTCGGCGAATTCTAATACGGTTACGTGTTCAACCAGACCGGCTAGGTCGATGGCCGCTTCAATACCTGAGTTACCACCACCAATGACCGCGACTTTTTTACCTTTAAATAATGGGCCATCACAGTGTGGGCAGTAAGCGACGCCCTTGTTGCGGTATTCTTGTTCACCGGGTACGTTCATTTCTCTCCAGCGTGCACCGGTAGATAAGATTACACTGCGGCTCTTTAATGTTGCGCCACTTTCTAACTCAACGTGGATATAACCATCTTCAGTTTTTTCTGCAGAAATTATGTTATCCGCTTTTTGCTGATTCATGATATCGACGTCGTATTCTTTAACGTGTTCTTCTAACGCCGCGGCTAACTTAGGGCCTTCGGTCTGTTTTACTGAGATGAAGTTTTCAATCCCCATGGTATCCATGACTTGGCCGCCAAAACGATCGGCGACCACACCGGTGCGTATGCCTTTACGTGCTGCGTAAATTGCAGCCGATGCCCCCGCAGGGCCTCCGCCGACGACTAATACTTCGTACGGTTCTTTTTCGTTTAGCGCAGCCGCTTCTTTTTCTGCTGAGGCATCTCCTGACATAAGACGTAACTTAGCTAAAATTTCAGCTAAAGAAATTCGGCCTTGAGCGAAGACTTCACCGTTTAGGTAAACGCTGGGTACCGCCATGATGTTGCGTTCGGCAATTTCGTCTTGGAAAGCGCCGCCATCGATCATAGTGGTTTTAATATTGGGATTAATCGCCGCCATCATGTTTAAGGCTTGTACGACATCCGGACAATTCTGACAGCTTAAAGAAATGAATATTTCAAAATTTAATTCATGGTTACTAGCAGTGTCAGCACTTTCAAGAGCAGCAATTTGCTGAATAACTTCTGGTTCCAGTTTCATTGGGTGGCCACCGCTGTGCAGTAAGGCGAGTACCAAAGAAGTAAATTCGTGACCCATAGGTAAACCGGCGAAACCAATGGCGGTTTCCTTGCTTGGGTTTATCACCTGCATAATAGGTTTACGACTACTGGCGTTTTGATCTTCGATCACTTTTACTTTGTCATTCAGTGAGGCAATATCGTTCGCTAACGCGTGTAACTTTTGCGCCGTATCACTATCATCAAGACTAAGAACCAGATGTACATCAGTCTTTAAATTTTCTAAATACGCCTTTAGTTGGGTCTTCATCGTTTGATCTAACATAGTGATACCTTTAAATTTTTCTGACTTTTAAATGGGTTTTCTAATCGACCCATGATTGGGTATTCTTTAGTTAAAGAGAGGTTCCACAAAACGGCTAAGTTCGGCTGGGCGTTGCAGGTATTCACGCCGCTACGCTCCATGCCTCTCATATTTGCTCTAGAATTACCCAATAATGGATCTTGAGTTTTGCTACTTCAAAATTCAGTCGTTTTAAATTAAATTTTACCGACTAGATCTAAAGAAGGAGCTAGAGTCTCTTCGCCTTCTTTCCACTTAGCTGGGCAAACTTCACCTGGGTGAGCAGCAACATATTGAGCGGCTTTCACTTTGCGAAGTAGGTCTTCAGCGTCACGGCCAATACCTTCAGCAGTAATTTCCATTGCTTGGATAGTACCTTCTGGATCGATCAAGAAAGTTGCACGGTCTGCAAGGCCTTGACCTTCACGCATTACGTTGAAGTTGTTAGTGATGTTGCCAGTTTGGTCGCCTACCATGAAGTAGTTGATTTTGCCGATGGTATCAGAGCTGTCGTGCCAAGCTTTATGAGCGAAGTGTGTATCTGTTGATACAGAGAATACTTCTACCCCACGCTTTTGCAGTTCTGCGTAATGGTCCGCAAGGTCGCCTAGCTCAGTTGGGCAAACGAAGGTGAAGTCCGCTGGGTAGAAGAAAAATACTGCCCACTTTCCTAGTACGTCTTTTTCAGAGATTTCTACAAACTCGCCTTGTTTAAAAGCGGTCGCGTTGAATGGCTTGATTTGAGTATTGATCATTTTGATATTCCTATTACGAGTCATGTTGGTGCTAATTGTGTTTCGGTTGGCTTCTTGTGAATCCATGAGATGTAGTTTGAGGGAAGCAAACAAATAGATATAATTGTTTGTGTTGATCATGCCGATAGCTTAAAGCTATTAAGTCATTCTTATATTTGTCGGGTCAGTAATCATTACTGGTGAGAAATAGTCACAATGGTTCGTTGAATTTACTCATTATTAGGCCAATTCAACTCGGTTATAACGAAAAAAATCGAGTTCGCTCCTACACTTAAAAAGTACTCTCATGCGGCGGAACCTTAAGTCATGAAATTTGCTCACAAAGTCACCATTGCGGCTAGCATCATTTTAGTTCTATCTTTAGGGCTTTTATCGAGCTATCAGTACTATCAAGTCAAAACTGAAATTAATAATCAGGTTAATGCCAGTACAGCAGAAATAGTCGCGTCCCTCAGTAAAAATATTGAAGCGGTAATGGAGACCAAAGCCGATTTAACGGCCTATGCCATCTCCCTCATTGGCAATGATCTGTCAGATGAGCATATCGTAAATGTGCTTAATCAGCCGATGATAAAGAAGCATTTCTTATTAGCGGGTATTGGCCTAGAGAATGGCCATTTCATTGGTAATGACCCTAACTGGCGACCTTCCAATTATGACCCTAGAAAACGCATGTGGTACCAAGAAGCTAAAAAACAAAACCGTCTGTTATTTACAGCGCCTTATGCTGATGCCTCCTCTGGAGAAATTATGGTATCAGTAGCAGCGCCATTGAAAGTCAATGGCGAGTTTCGGGGGGCTATTTTTACCGATGTGAGTTTAAAAGGTTTGGCAGATATTAGTAATAGCGTTAATTTATTTGATGCAGGATATGCGTTTATTATGGGTGAAGATGGTAATTTTATCGCTCATCCTGATGCCAACTACAATGGTAAATCCATGTCTCAGGTATTCAATAATGATGTTTCCCTCGCTGAGGGAACGTTTCATACCGAAATCAATAATGACAAAAATTTAGTCATTTTTTCTCCGCTAAAAAATCTAGATTGGTATCTGGGGGTCGTTCTTAATGAAGATATAATTTTTGCTCCGGTCAGTAAGTTACGCCGGGATGCGATTGTGTATTCTATATTAGCGCTGATCATTGCGGTGTTCTCACTAGGAGCCATTATTAAACAATTGATGCAGCCGCTAAAAGTACTTAATGATGCAATGAAGGACGTTGCCACGGGTGAGGGGGATCTAACCCGTCGCCTTAATACCAATACTGATATTGAATTTTCTAGCCTTGCCAGAAGTTTTAATACCTTTGCCGAAAAGTTGCAGACTATGATTACCGAGGTAAAGGTCATTGGTAGCAGTATGATGCTGAGCACCGAGCAAACAGCGCAAGGAGCCAGTATTGCAACGGGGGCAATGGAACAACAAAATGGTGAAGTTGAGCAGCTAGCGACAGCGATGAACGAAATGGCCAGTACGGCTTTAGAGGTTGCGAACAATGCTCAAAGTGCCGCCAGCGCTGTGCAAAAAGCGGATGACGCAGTTATGCAGGGCGTTGATGCCATTAATGAAACAACTCAAATTATCTCGCAACTATCTGGTCAAATTGATGACGCGGTTGTCGCTGTGCAGGAGCTAGAAAGCGATACTGCCAGTATTGAATCTATTCTGGGGGTGATTACCGGTATTGCAGAACAAACTAATTTACTGGCCTTGAATGCCGCCATCGAAGCCGCTCGAGCTGGAGAAATGGGCCGTGGCTTTGCGGTGGTGGCTGATGAAGTAAGAAATTTAGCCGCCAGAACTCAAGAGTCGACCTCAGAAATTCGTGAGAAAATTGAGAAGTTACAAACCGGAGTAACTGCGGTGGTGACGGTTATGGACAATAGCAAGCAAACGACCATTGCTACGGTAGAGAAATCTCAGCAAGCGAATGCGACTAATGAATTGATCAGTGAAAGTATTCGTCAAATCACCGATATGAATTTACAGATTGCTAGCGCAGCGGAAGAGCAAAGTCAGGTTGCTGAAGAAATGAATCGAAATACTTCGAATATTCGCGATTTATCTCAGCAAGTCATGGATAACGCCAGCCAAACTAATAAAGCGATGAAGACACAAGTTAAGCAAGTGGGGGATCAAGAAGCTCTTCTCGGACAATTTATTGTCTGATTAAATTTAAATTTTTTTATTATTAGCTATCTATATTGAGAATTTATAATGAATAAATATGTTAAAAAGGTTCCTCTTTTATTGCTTGTTAGCAGCACTATTTCAATACCTGCTTTTGCTGATGTTGAAAGCGACTTACAACGACTAGAGCAAGAAATAGCAACGATTCGTCAGCAGGCAAATATTGCAGACAAAGATAACGCAAACAAAGATAAAGGAGGGGATAAAAGTTTTACGATTTATGGATCATTTCGGCCAGTATTAACGGTAGAGGATGATGGCACAGATACAATTACCGATGTTAGAGACGCTTTATCTCGTTTTGGCTTATCTGGTAGTACCGCCATACTGGATTCTAGCCAAGCATTCTTTCGTGGTGAGTGGAATGTGAAAATAGCTGATGAAGGCCAAATAGAAGGTGCTCGTTTAGCCTTTGTTGGCTTATCTGGGCCCATGGGCAGAGTCGCAATCGGTAAGCAAAGACCTGCACATTACAATTTAATCGCTGAATCTGTGGATATTTTTAATCATGCGTCTAGTCCCTATGCTTATGACAGCATCGCTCCTTTCTTTGTCAGCAATACCACGAGTTATCAGTTTGATATGAAAGGCTTAAGCTTTCAAGCAACGGTTACTTCTGATGGGGGTGATGGTGAGGATACTGCAGATATTATTAACGCCGGTATTTCTTACTCTACTGGCGGTATGTATGTGGCAACGGCATATTTAAAGTCAACGGCTGCCTCTACCGCAGATCCTCAAGACGAAGGCGCGGAAAAAGAAATAGCAGCGCTGGCTGGCAGTGCAACAATGGATGATTTATATATTGCTGCGGCTTATCAAATGGTGACTTTAATGCCAGAAGTCGGGGCCGATATGGATGTCTCAACCTTAGATGTCTCTGCTGCTTACTCTCTACCTAATCGCTACAAAGTAAAAACGGGCATATTTATTTATGACCACGATGATGATTCACAAAAGTATAATGGCTTCAATATTACTCTAGAAAGGCAACTAGCGGATAATATACGGGTGCATACTGAATTTTTAAATAAGACACCTGATCAAGGTGATGCGCTTAATGCGCTATCTTTTGGTATTCGTTATGATTTTTCGGCTGACCTCTAGTTCTGATTTAGATTTAATTAGTATCGCGGCAAAGAAAATTGCCGACAAGTGATCTTAAGTCGTCGCAATTTGGGAACATTAATTAATACCTGTCATGTTATATTTTCCGCCACTCTTTATGAGTGGATAATAAAAATAATAAGTGAAATTATAATGATAAATAAGAAATTGATTCTCACACTTTCTATCGCCGTTTCTTTACCTACATTTGCTCTAGAGCCAAGACCAACACCGAATCCGAATGTTGGCTTGGATGGTGCCGCGACTATGCATAGCGATACTTACTCTTCCGATACCACGCCTTTAGCTGGGCCTTGGGGTGCTGATAGTAATCGAGTTAAATCCAAATCTATATCTTTAGCGGCGGCATGCCCGACCAGCTTAATCCGCTCAGATGGCCATCCCCTAGTGCTGTGTACCAATATGTTCGGTTTGAATCCTGTTGTGCATATCCTTAATAAAAAATCGGGACTATCGATGGCCAAGTTAAACTTGCCCGCAGGAAGTCTACTGGGCGGTGTTTATGCCTATTTGGATAACCAAGATCGCTTGGTGATGGTCGACGGTAAACATAACTTAGTGAGAGTTAAGGCGTACTGGGATACTAGTCGTATTATTAAGCGCTGGAAGGTGAGTATTGATGAATCGGTTTCTCTAACTGAGGCGGTGAATACCCATTGCACAAATGATGGTGAAAGTTATCTAGAGAGTAATTGTGACTCTGTTGTGAGCATTAACGCGGGTGGTTTAAACGATGTGTGGTTTGTGACTAAGCAAGGGCTAGTTGGCAGTTATGATACTGAAACTGCTGTGATCAAAACCTTGAAGCTGGCGGCGGGTGAAGAGGTTCATAATTCCTTTTCTAATACTTTAACTGGCCAAGCGGGAATCGCTACTAATGAGGCTTTGTATTTAATTGCACTAGATGAAGAGGGCGAGTTAAACATTCAATGGCGAGCTAAGTACGATTCGGGCAGTCATCGTAAACCAGGCCAGTTGAGCAAAGGCACGGGGGCAACACCAACTTTCTTTGGTCCCGAAACGGGTTCTGAATATTTGATGATTACTGATAATAATGACTTCCAAACGTCGTTATTAGTCTATAAAACCGATGTAGATCAGGCAGAGTTAATTTGTAAATACCCGTTGTTTGAAGAAGGTACCTCAGGCACAGAAAACTCCGCTATTGGTATTGGCCGCTCGGTTATAGTGGCTTCGACTTACGGTTACCCTTACCCAAAGGTGCCTGATGGTGTGCCTGCTGCCGTACCTGAGAAAGCAAATTTTTCTGGTGGCATGATACGCATTGATTTGTACGATGATGAATCGGGTTGCAGTGAAGTGTGGCAAAACGATTTGCGTTCATCGGCAGTACCTAAGTTATCTACAGCGGATAATATGATTTATACAGTTGAGCGTCGCAATGTTATGAACTCCCCAAAGGCGACGCTGGTAGATAGCTTTTACTTTACAGCGCTTAATCCAGATACTGGAATAACCCTGTACCAAAAATACATTGGTGGTGGTTTCTTCTCTGATACCTTGCAGATGGCGGGCAACATTGGCCCAGATCAGGTTTATTGGCAGGGAACTGTGGGTGGCATGATTCGGATTAGCCCTAGGTAACTACTTCAAGAAGAGTGAGATTGCTCGCTCTTCTAGCTCACCCTTACTCTTTTATCAGGACGTGTATGGCTTTTTAGTAGTGGTATGTGTAAGGCTTTATTTTCTTTATTATTGATAATTAAATGATTGTTCTAGCAACTTGTATTGGGCTAAGTATAATGCGCAAAATATTAATTATATATGGAAATAAAATGCTAAAAATGTATTTGGTAATAGCACTAGGACTATTATTAGGCGCTTGTGGTGGCGGAGGTTCATCTGCTGGCAGTGCATCAGGAGATAATACGGGTAATTCAGGCTCTGCTGGTAACGGAAGTAAATATACCATTGGCGGTAATATAGTATTGCTTCAAGGCGACCTTGAATTAGCTTTGTTTATTGATGGTTATCAACTTGAAGTTACCACCTTTCCTGTTTCAAACGGTTTCTTTCAGTTCAATAGTCAAATAAGCGCTAATAGTGAATATCGCATTGAAGTTACTAAGAATCCTCAAGGGCAAGTCTGTTCTATTAGCCGCGGTGCTTCTGGGTCCATGCCCGATTATAGTGTGACTAATGTTCTTATTAATTGCCAAGAAGCTCAGTTTTTTTCAATAGGCGCATTTTCTATTCCTAGTAATGTCACGGTTCAACTTAACCAGAATGAGCTTAAAACTGTATTACCTGGTATGACGGAAGTTTCTTTTGAAACGCCTTTTAGTGTTGGAGACTCGGTTAGCTTAAATATTACTGAGCAGCCAGAAGGTTATGAGTGTGGATTTAACGAGGTAGAGATTGGAGTCTATTTGACGGATCCAACGCGACATCAGTATGAAGTTTATTGCTTTTCTTTAAATCAGCCTGTTACTAATATTTATCGTTCAAAATCTGGCTTTTCTGCGCTGCGCGAAGATGGCTCTATGTTTATTTGGGGCTCGTCTATCATCGATGCTTCATCTGTTCAGCGTAACTTGATGAATGTGAGTTACGCTAGTGATAGTAATACTTCATTTACAGTTGCAGCCGTGACTCAGTCTGATGAATTAGTTTCTTGGATAACGGAGCCTGCTGGTGGGAAAGCTTCTGATGTTGAGCACTTGCTGACAGCTGGAGTTAGCGGAATATGGAAGAGCTTATCTGTAACCTCAGTATTAACTAAAGATGGCTACCTTGTAAGCTGGGGAATGCCTGAATATGGTGGCGGTGTTTATCAGCATGTTGGTCAAAATTTGACTCAGGTTATCTCAAATAACTTTGCCTTTGCTGCATTGAAAGCAGATGGCAGTGTCATAGCTTGGGGAGATAGCCTATATGGGGGCTCAACGGCAGGAGTTACGGCACAACTCCAGAATGTTAAAAAGATAGTTGCATTAAGAGCTGGTTTTGCTGCATTAACCCATGATGGAAAAATAATTACTTGGCCTGAAATGGAAACTTCATTAGCTATTCTAGATCGCGCAGAAACAATTACCGATATTGTTGCAACTGATAGTGGTATTGCTGGAGTCCGTGAAGATGGCGGCCTTGTTGTGATGGGCAATATTCATTCTGAAATATTATTTATTGATGGACAAATTACCGATACAAAAGAATGGGCGAATACGATTACAGATGCTAAGGCCATATATGCTACTGAGGGTGCCTATGCGGTATTAAAAACTGATAATACGGTAATCAGTTTTGGTGATAATGCCCATGGTGCAGATTATGCGCCTGTTAGAGATGACTTGGTCGATGTAAAAGAAGTCTACCCTTTAGGCATTATAACGAAGGGATCATTTGCGGCGCTTAAGAATGACGGTACGGTGGTAACGTGGGGATACGATACTGCTGCAGGTGATTCATTTGCAGTTTCAAGTCAGCTTATTGATGTGAGAAAAATCTTCGCTACCGATGAAGCCTATGCTGCTTTAAAGAACGATGGAACGGTTGTTACATGGGGTAATGCGAGCCTAGGTGGCAGTTCACTATCAGTCGAGGGTGAGCTCGTTAATGTCACGGATATTATTGCCAATCCAAGTGCATTTGCGGCAATTAGATCCGATGGGTCAGTTATTACTTGGGGAGATCCTAGTCATGGCGGTGATTCATCAAAGTTTGCAAAACAGCTAAATAGATAGCTCTACTAGCCGTCTTCTGGGCGGCTTTATATTTCCAACCCAAATCCCCTTCCTCATTGTTCCACCTCTGCAACAGACCTATTTACATCAAATAACTCTTTCTAGCTTCCATTCCAAGACGATCGGTCATAAAGTAACTGCATGAACAGACCCAGACGCAGTGAACAGACCAGAAAAGCTTTAATCGCAGCCGGAATCGAGCACTTGTCGGTGCACGGCTATCACGGTACGGGTATTAAACAGATACTGGATGAGGTCAGCGTGCCTAAGGGCTCTTTCTATAACTTCTTTGCCAGTAAGGAAGCCTTCGTTGCTGAGGTGATAGGCCATTACAGCCGAGACCTATTGGATCAACTGTCTGAGTTTATGACCGGAGTAGGTAAGGATTTATCAGCGGTCGAGCAGTTAAGGGCAATTTATTTATATAGCCTTAAACAGTATGCCAGCCACGATTTTAAGAAGTCTTGCTTAGTAGGTTCCATTGCGACTGAAATATCAGCAGAAAGTGAAATGTGCCGTATTGAGTTAGAGCGGGCAATGGGGCAGTGGTTAGCCTTTTACAGTGGCGTATTTGCACAAGGGCAGGCGCAAGGTTTGATGCGAGACGATATAAGCCCCAGTGATATGGCCGCAGTTTATTGGGCGGCTTGGGAAGGCTCATTAATTAAAATGAAGATGTCAGCCGATACTCAGCCAGTAAAGAAAATCATGGAATTGATGATTGAGACGCTGCTCAAAAAAAGTTGAAAGCCTCTCTATCATGATAGAAAGATAACAAGCACACAGACTGTGCTTTTTTTAAAATCAATTAAAAGACGATCGGTCTAATTGACGTTCGTTCTACAAACAACAGTAAAAATGAGGATGTTATTATGACAGCACCAGTATCAACTCTATTAGGTTCTAGTTTCGTATTAAAAAACGGCCAAGAAATTAAAAACCGATTATTTAAGTCGGCCATGAGTGAGCAACTAGGTACTCGTGACCATAACCCTAAACCAGGTTTAGCCAAACTTTATGGTCGCTGGGCTGACGGTGGTATTGGTTTGTCGATGACTGGCAATATCATGATTGATCGTGGCGCTTTGGGTGAGCCTAAGAACGTTGTATTAGATGAGCAAAGTGATTTAACCGAGTTTAAAAAATGGGCGACTGCTGGCAAGAAAAATGGCTCGCACATTTGGACTCAGCTTAACCATCCAGGTAAGCAGATTCCTAACTTCATTGTTAAAGTGCCTGTTGCACCTTCAGCGATCTCTTTAAGCCGCGGCCTAGAAAAAGGGTTTAATAAGCCGCGTGCATTAACCGAAGAAGAAATCTTAGTCATCATCAAGAAGTTCGCGACCAGTGCTAAGCTTGCCAAAGAAGCTGGTTTTACTGGGGTGCAAATTCACGGTGCACACGGTTATTTAGTCAGCCAGTTTTTATCTCCTCGTCATAATCAGCGTGATGATCAATGGGGTGGCTCTTTAGAAAACCGTATGCGTTTTGTCTTATCGGTGTATAGCGCAATTCGTGAACAAGTTGGTACTGATTTCCCCATCGGTATTAAGTTAAATTCTGCCGACTTTATGAAAGGCGGTTTTAGCGAAGAAGACTCTATGCAGGTAGTGAAATCCCTTGCCGATGCAGGTATTGATTTGATCGAAATCTCCGGTGGTACTTATGAAAGTCCATCGATGATGGGAGCCAACGTTAAAGAGTCTACGCTGCAACGTGAAGCTTACTTCTTAGATTATGCCGAGAAAGTACGCTCTCAAGTCGATACTCCATTAGTGGTTACTGGGGGCTTCCGTTCTTCTAAAGCCATGCAAGCGGCATTAGATACCGGTGCGACTGACTTTATCGGTGTTGCTCGTACAACGGTGGTAGATCCTGATTTCCCTAATAAGTTAATCGCCGATGAAAACCATCAGCAGCAGTTGAAAAAACTGACTACGGGAAAACCTGCGATTGATAAAATGGCGATGTTGGATATCACTTGGTACGAAGCTCAACTTGCGCGTATGGCGAAAGGTAAGCAGCCTAAAGAAAACTTAAGTGAGTGGGGCGTATTCTTTGGTACGTTACTTAATGCAGGGATTTATGCCTTTAGAAGTCGTCGTGCTTAACTAGCTGAGCTAAAAATAGCTGAGCTTAAATTCAATGGCTAAGTTGCAATAATACCTAGTCATTGAATCCTTTTACTATCTATCTAATTTTCTATTTAAATTCATTGCGCAAGAATCGGGTTGTTTTAATTAAGTTGAAGTTTAAACTGAGGTCAATACCTGTTTGAGTTAAAGCCATGAGCAGCACCAATATTCATTACGATAAAATTGCCAAAGCCATCGAGTACCTGGATGAGCACTTCAAAGAGCAGCCGAGCTTAGAGCAGGTGGCAAAACAGCTGCATATGAGCACTTTTCATTTTCAGCGCTTATTTAAAGATTGGGTAGGTATTAGCCCAAAGAAGTATTTGCAATTCTTAAGCGTGAATTACGCCAAGAGCCAGCTTGCAGCTGAAAAGGTGAGCTTGCTGAATGTCGCAGCAGAAACCGGACTTTCGGGCACGGGTAGGCTGCATGATTTATTTGTCAATATTGAAGGTATGACGCCTGGAGAATATAAAAAAGGTGGGCAAAATTTAAATATTAATTATAGCTTTTCGGAAACACCTTTTGGTGACGTTATTGTGGCTTCTACGAATAAAGGGGTTTGCTATTTAGCCTTTATTGAAAGTAATGAGCAGGGTCTAGATGAATTAAAACAGCAATTTCCAAATGCAGGATATCAGGAGAAAGCGGATGATATTCAACAAGGCAGTCTATTTCTGTTCCAGCATGATTGGAGCAAACTGGATGACTCTAAACTTCATAAACTGAAGATTCATTTAAAAGGCACAGATTTCCAATTAAAGGTTTGGCAAGCGTTGTTGAGTATTCCCCAAGGTGGCTTGGCAACCTATGGTGAAATCGCTCGACGAATTAATCAGCCAACGGCTTCGCGTGCTGTTGGTACCGCGATTGCTAGCAATCCCATTGCTTATTTAATTCCATGCCATCGTATTATTCAGTCTTCTGGCAATACCGGAGGCTATCGCTGGAACCCTATTCGAAAGAAAGCCATTATTGGTTGGGAAGCTGCTAAAGTTCTAGTCTAATTATTCAGCCATTTTATTCGAGAATGATAATGCCTTTTATTCAAGATTCCTTATTTCAAAACAAAATGGACCCTAGCATCAATCAACTACCCTATGATGGTGACGTACACTATTGGGAAAGTATTTTTAGTCAAAGTGATGCTCTGCAGCATTATGAGATGTTATTAAATCAAATCGCTTGGAAAAATGATGAAGCTATTATTTTTGGTAAGCACATAGTGACAAAGCGAAAAGTAGCTTGGTATGCAGATGAATCCTATCAATACAGCTATTCAAATATTCATCGAACCGCCTTGTATTGGACACCTCACTTATTAGCTTTGAAAGAAATGGTAGAGGCTAAAACACAGCAATCTTATAATTCTTGCCTGCTAAATCTTTACCACAGCGGTGCTGAAGGTATGGCTTGGCACAGTGATGATGAACGCGAACTCAAGATGCAAGGTTCGATTGCTTCTTTAAGTTTAGGGGCCGTACGAAAGTTTGCCTTTAAGCATAAGAAGACCAAGGAACGTTTAGTCTTTGAACTTAAGGCGGGTGATCTTATTGAGATGAAAGGCGAAACTCAGAATCACTGGTTACATAATATTCCAACAACAAAAAAAATTCAGAATCCAAGAATAAATTTAACCTTTCGACAAATGAATAAATAGACAAGTGCCAAATAGGAACAGAAAAATAAAAGATAAACGGAGCAAGATTCGGGTCGTTGCGAAATTGATCACTGGGTAAAATATATTCCTTCTTAATTATCGCAAGGAATATTATTATTAAACTTAAAATACAAGGGATATCATCCAGTAAAGTAGCAGTGCTACGTAAGGGCGGGACCGATGCCTATAATGATATACCCCAGGTTCGTATTGCTGAAGGTTTGTCTAATCCATGTCGCCACTGTTTGCAGCTTATTGGGGAGGGTGAAAAAAAGTTAGTACTTGCCTATATGCCTTTCGATACTAAACAGCCTTACGCAGAAACGGGACCTATATTTTTACATCAGCAAGAGTGTGGCCATTATAATAGCGACATATTCCCCCCTTGGTTCATGTTTTTAGAGCCTGCAATCATCAGGGGTTATGATGACGAAAACTGGATTGTATATGAAACTGGGGCGGTGATTTCTGGCTCCGATATCGAGAAAAAGTGTATGACTATTTTTCAAAATAAAGATGTTGAGTTTGTTCATATTCGCTCCAAATATAATTGCTTTCAATGTAAGGTTGAGAGGGCATAATCGGCTAAAATAGTGAAAGTTATCTCTAGAGTGCCAGCGCGACTTATAGGCCTTGGTAGTGCTTTAAAAAACTCAAGCCAGCACTAAAACCTAAATGATAATCATCGTTCAGGGATTGATCACTACTGCCAACCAAACCACTCGCTAAAGCCTGTTGTGGGTATATTTGCACTATCTCAACATCATCGGGTGGCTGCGCAATAAAGTTTAATGTTTGTTGGTAAGCATTCTCGTGATGAGTAATTAAATCCAATACTTTAGGGCAGCGGTTGGCATTGCATAACAGTGACTTTAATTTATGCGCCCAAGGTGATTGCACATTGGCATCTTTGGGGATTGTGCGTATCACGACAATTCGTTTTGCTCCACGCTGATAGGCTTCTTCTACGGGAATGGGGGCAGACAAACCACCATCTACATAATAATGGTCATCAATCTTCACCCCTTTTTTATATAAAATGGGTAAGGCGCTGGAAGCCTTTAATACGGTTAGCCAATTGTCTTTAGTAGGTTCAAAAAAGGTGGCGCTGCGATCGTCTGCTTTTGTTGCTGAAAATAATAACTGTCGGCGAATAAGGCGCTCTTCTCCGCAGGCTATATTCAGTTTATTTTCAGCTTGATCTACTTGCTTAAAATACCAGTCTAAATCGACGGCATGTTTACCAATGAGTGTGCGCGAGAGTTTGAAAAACTTTGGATCTTTAGAGAAGGAGGTAATTGAATGGCGGCCAAATCCTTTTTGGCAGGTCATGTAGGTGGATAAGTTCTGCGCCCCAGCGGAGGTTCCTATAAGTAAATCAAACGGATTGAAGCCCGAATGTAACCAGCTGTCTAATACCCCAGCCGTGAAGATGCCACGCTGGCCGCCTCCTTCCGCGACTAACGCCGTATTCTGCATGGGTTCTGTCGGCAGGCACTGACTTGATTGACTAAGCTTGGCGGCTGAATAGGGCATAGGAGATTCACGCGGGATAATTGATTGAGTCGTTACTTTATCCTCATCGGATTAATACTTAAAATTGATATATTTTCTTAACTCGATAGTAAATACCTATCAATTTTCTTTGATTAGTCATTAGTAAATACTATCAAGTACATGTTTATAATCTATTTTAACTAAAGTCATGTTGTCGCTATGCTTTTATCAATGCATTCAGTTGATTGTTTTTTGAACACAACTTAACTGAATAAACACGGGTAAAAGAAAGGGCAATGACTATGACAAAAAAGACAACATTAACCACCTCAAGTGGCGCGCCAGTCGCGGATGATAACAATAGTATCTCGGTAGGGAAGCGTGGCCCTCTTACTTACGACAACCATTACCTATTTGAGAAGTTAGCGCACTTCAATCGTGAACGTCTTCCTGAGCGTGTTGTTCATGCCCGTGGCACCGGAGCTTATGGTACTTTTACCCTAAAGAAGGACATGAGTGAGTACAGTATTGCATCTTTCTTGCAAATACCCGGTGAGAAGACTGAACTCTTTTTACGTTTTTCTACCGTTGGTGGTGGTCAAGATTCTAGTGATTATGCCCGTGACCCTAGAGGTTTTGCGGTTAAGTTTTATACCGAGCAAGGTAACTTTGATTTAGTGGGCAATAATACGCCGGTATTTTTTTTGAATGACCCGATTAAATTCCCTGATTTTATCCACTCGCAAAAGAAGGATGCGAGAACAAATCTTCCTAACCCTGCAAATGCGTTTGAGTTTTGGGCAAACCATCCGCAGTCGCTGCACCAGATGACAATCTTAATGTCGGATCGGGGTATTCCGCTTTCGCTTAGGCACATGCATGGTTTCGGTTCTCATACGTTGAGCTTTTGGAATAAAGCGGGTGAACGCTTTTGGGTGAAGTGGCATTTTAAAACCGATCAAGGTATTAAAACTTTGACGGCTGAAGAAGCGGATAAGATGAGCCCGTTTGGTGCGCAACAAGATTTAGTCGATTCCATCGATAAGGGCGACTTTCCAACTTGGTCGGTTAAGGTTCAGATCATGACGGAAGCCGAAGCGCTGAATTATAAAATTAATCCGTTTGATTTAACCAAAATTTGGCCCCATAAAGATTACCCGTTGATTGAAGTGGGCAGCCTAGAGCTGAATCGTAATGTGGATAACTATTTTGCCGAGACTGAGCAAGCAGCCTTTGCACCGAGTAATTTGGTGCCAGGAATAGGTGCTTCGCCGGATAAAATGTTACAAGCACGTTTGCTGGCGTATCAAGATGCACATCGTTATCGCGTGGGTGCCAACGTGAATAATATTCCGGTTAATGCGCCAAAATGCCCGATGAATAATTATCAGCGTGATGGTGCGTTTGCCGGCTCCTTTTCTATTAACGGGGAGTGCCCGATTAATAGTGGTGCTAATTATTATCCGAATGATCAAGCGGCTGCTGGGGCACCTGTGCCAGACGATCAAGCAATGGCTCCTGCTATGCCTGTATTGGAAGATGCTTGGATTGGACATCATGATCAAGGGGATGAAGATTATTATAGCCAAGCGGGGGACTTGTTCCGTTTAATGAGCGAGGACCAGAAGCAGCAGTTGATTGGTAATATCAGCGGAGGATTGTCGCAGGCGACTGAATCTGTTCAAACACGAATGATTGAGCAGTTCAGCAAAGCGGATCCAGATTATGGCCAGCGAATTACGGTGGCCTTGTCGTCTGCCTCAAGCAATGGCGGTCAAGTAAAAAGTTAACAATAGATCTGATGCCTATATTCACTGTAAAGCGTTATTATCATTAAATAAAATTCCATTTCTGTTCGCAATTGACAATTGTAATAGAGAAATATATTGTTAATGGCGTTATTAACAGGGATTGTCGTATGATTACTAGAACCTTTCTAGTTGTTCGTCTCTCCCATTATCAAGCAATAAAGGACTAAATGTTATGGAATGGTATCTAACAGTTTTAAGAAAATATGCAGTATTTTCAGGTAGGGCTAGAAGAAAAGAATATTGGATGTATGTGCTGATTAATTTTGTTATTTCTTTTGCTTTAGCTTTTGTCGAAGGTTTAGCAGGAGGTCCTGGTATTATTGGTTTGATATATGCACTTGCTGTTTTCATTCCAGGTCTTGCTGTTTCTGTTAGGCGTCTACACGATACTGGTCGCTCTGGATGGTGGTTCCTGATTTTACTTATTCCAATAATTGGAGTTATTGCCTTACTTATTTTTATGATTCAAGAAGGTAAGGGTGACGAAAACGATTACGGTTCAGATCCAAAGCTTGTCGCTGCTTAATTAGGCGAAACTTTACAAGTTGTTTTAGACAGGCACCAAACTCTGTAAAGATTTGGTGCCTACTTTTTCGTTAAGCTGTTTCATCATCTTTATACGGATCTTCAAACCCTAGCTCAGCCATAACAACTCGTTCAATGCCTTCCATGTCTTCCGCTTCTTCATCTTCAATATGGTCATAACCTAGCAGGTGTAGGCAACCATGAACAATCATGTGCGCCCAGTGTGCGGTTAGTGTTTTTCCTTGCTCGATGGCTTCACTTTCGACCACTTGCTTGCAGACAATCAAATCACCTAATAACGGAATAGGCACATGTGCAGGGGCTTCGAACGGAAAAGATAAAACGTTGGTTGGCTTATCTTTTCCACGGTACTCACTGTTTAGTTCTTGGCTTTCCGCTTCATCAACAATACGAATGGTCAGTTCAGGTTCTTCGTATTCTGTGCGCGTAACTAATGCAGCAGTTGCCCATTGGGTTAGTTGCTGTTCAGTCGGTAGATCGTTTTCTTTTTCTACTGCGAGCTGTACGTCTAGCTGTAGCTCAAGTTCAGTTGGATTTTTTTCTGCAGTCATTATTTATCTTGGTCTTGGTTATTAGGAGCCGCGGTAAGAATCGCATGAGTCGCTTGCAGTTGTGCGCTTTGCTCTAGAGCAATACGTTTTTGTTCTGCATGTTTGGCATCACTGCGTTTTTTCTCGATGCTTTCAGATTTCTCGTAAGCTTCAACCACTTTTTGCACCAGCGGATGACGGACAACATCTGAGCTGGCAAAGTGAATTAGGCCAATGCCTTCCACATCTTTTAATACGTCGAGTACGTGTCGCAAACCTGATTGTACACCACGGGGTAAGTCGATTTGAGTAATATCTCCAGTCACCACCGCTTTAGAGCCAAAACCAATGCGGGTTAGGAACATTTTCATTTGTTCACGGGTCGTATTTTGGCTTTCATCTAAAATGATGTAGCTGTGGCTAAGGGTTCTGCCACGCATATAGGCCAAGGGAGCAACTTCAATCACGTTACGTTCGATGAGTTTTTCGACTTGCTCGCTACCCATCATATCGTTGAGGGCATCATACAGTGGGCGTAAATACGGATCGATTTTTTGTGATAAATCACCGGGTAAGAAGCCGAGTTTTTCACCGGCTTCTACGGCAGGTCGAACTAATAGAATACGGCTCACTTCATCACGCATCAACGCTTCGACAGCGCAGGCTACGGCGAGATAAGTTTTACCGGTTCCGGCTGGGCCGACACCAAAATTAAGGACGTGCTCACGTATCGTTTTTAGATAATCTTGCTGATTATCGCCGCGGGCTTGAATCATCATGCGGGGTGTTTTGATTATATGGCTGTCGTCGTGATTGGCACTGGATTTTTTGCGTTTATACGAGTGTTCGGCTTTGGCTTCACGTAATAGTAAGTGGATCAGGTCGGGGGTGATTTGTGTGCCGTTATGGGTTTCATGATAGAGGTGGTTGATTAGATTTTTAACCGCTTTTGCTTTGCCGAGGTCACCCTCTATTTGGAAGCGAGCACCACGATTGTAAATCTTTATTTTGAAGTGTTTAGCGATTTGTTTGATATGGCTATCGAGCTGACCGCAGAGGTTGGCGAGGCGTTTGACGTCATCGGGCTCTACATGGAAGGTGATGCCGTGTTTAGTGCTCTTACTAATATCAGAGTTAGCCTGCTCTTTGTCTTGCTCTTTGTTTAGGGCTGCTAGTTCATCGCTCAAATGAGGTCATACTCCCGATTTATAGGTATACCTTAGCTTATGATGAATTGTAGTTGATTCGCAAGTTGTCATGTCATTGGATTGGGTAAACGCCGTAATTTTGAAGTATTTCAAGCGCTGTATTAGGTAATTCATTTCAGGGTACTATCTTCGTATTTACTTCCATGTAACTCCTTCCGGCTCATACATCCCTGTATGATCGCTTACTGAGCTGCGAAGCTTCGCTTCGGTCACGTAAGCCCACCTAAAACGAACTACCTAATGCATCACCAAATATGCTTTATCAGATTAGGCGTTTGGAAAGTTAAGGTTCGACGGCTTATTTCAGTTTGTGGGCTTATACGTTTTTAGCGTTTTTTAATGGAATTGAGCAGGCAAGTAAGATCTTTGGTAGCAGTTCGCGTATCGGTATTGGGTGTTTCGTTTGAGGCCGTTAGAACACATGGATGTGTTCTTCGAGCCTACAGGGAGGTATTCACGGCGTGCCGTAGAAGGAGACGCTCAATATCGATGGCAGCGAAGTGCGGTTAAATAACCAACAGCCTCGCTTTTCTTTTTCTTTCGCTTTAGTAAGCCAACTCAGGATCAATAACCGTGCCGCGCAAGCTGTTACGAAGGCATTCATCAACTGAAACCTTAACGAACTTGTTAATCAGACTAAGGTCGTCTGACATGAAGTTCACTACGCGGTTATTTTCTGTACGGCCTTGTAGTTGTCCTTCGTGTTTCTTCGCTTTGCCTGTCACTAAGATCGTCTCAATGTTGCCAACCATCTTGCGCGCGATGTCTTGAGCTTGCTGATTGATGCGATCTTGCAGAATGTGCAGGCGCTGCTTCTTCTCGCTCTCCGGGGTTTCGTCTTCAAGGTCAGAAGCCGGGGTGCCTGGACGCGCGCTGTAGATAAAGCTGAAAGACATATCGAAGCCAATTTCAGCAATCAGGTCCATTGTATCTTGGAAGTCTTGATTCGATTCACCGGGGAAGCCGATGATGAAGTCAGAAGACATACACAAGTCAGGGCGAATCTGTTGAATACGCTTCACCTTGGCAATGTACTCGTCACGGCCGTGGCCACGCTTCATCGCGCTTAGAATCTTGTCAGAACCACTTTGTACCGGCAGGTGTAAGTGACTCACTAACTCAGGCACTTCAGCGTAGACATCGATTAAGCTGTCGCTGAACTCCATTGGGTGTGAAGTGGTGAAACGAATACGGTCGATACCATCAATATCGGCTACACGAGTGATTAACTCGGCTAGATCTGCGTAGTCTTCGGTATCGCCAGCATTATTGATGTCGTTACCTTGGGCATCAGAGATGATCACGCCGAGACCATTGGTATTAGCTGAAGCAGCTGCGACCGCGCCATTGAAAACACCACCACGATAAGCATTTACGTTTTGCCCAAGTAGATTTACTTCACGCACACCTTGAGCGGCGATAGCCTCTACTTCTTTCAATACATCGTGTAATGGACGGCTAACTTCTTCGCCACGAGTGTACGGCACAACGCAGAATGAGCAGTACTTTGAACAGCCTTCCATGATAGAAACAAACGCGCTTGCGCCATCTACTTTAGGCGCTGGCAAGTGGTCGAATTTTTCGATCTCTGGGAACGAAATATCAACGACCTTTTCATTATTTGCTGACTTATCAACCATTTCAGGTAAGCGGTGCAAAGTCTGAGGGCCAAAGACCATATCAACCACCGGCGCGCGCCGATGTATCTC
>JAESQF010000105.1 GCA_016765295.1 Oleispira sp. | reverse complement strand
ATTTGGTTAGAGAAACATTACTCTCTACAGATTAGTACCCGTTGCGATGAGTTAACGGCGATGTCGTATTTTGCTCAGGCGCAGCAGGGGCTGGCGTTTTTACCGCTGGACCAAAATCGAGATGGGATTGTGCAGGTGGGGGAATTGCCGGCGACGTTTAATAGTGATTTATGGATTTTGCTGCACCCAGATTTAAGGAAGGTGGAGCGAGTACGTTTGTTGGTGGAATATTTGGCTGATTTTTTTGCCAAAGAATGTTGGCATTAATAAAGAATTTCTATGGTGATTAGATTGATGAATCGATTGGCTTTAATTGTTTTGTTGGGTTTTTATTTAACCGCGTGTAGCTCTATTCCAAATAGCCGCCCTGAGACGGTTGTCTCTAAGGACAAATCGGGCATGGCTTCTCAGGACAAACTTGAGATGGCTGATCACTCACAGGTGCGCAGTCAGTTATTGAAGCAGTTGTCGGAGTGGAAAGGGGTGCCGTATCGTTATGGTGGTTTGTCGAAAAGTGGGGTTGATTGCTCGGGTTTTATTTATTTAACCTTTGCTGAAGAGTTTGGTATTCGTATTCCGCGCACGACGCAAGCACAAGTCTTAAACGGTATTGTGGTAGAACAGGCTGATCTGATTCCGGGGGATTTGGTGTTTTTTCAGACCGGTATTAAACAGCGTCATGTCGGTATTTATATTGGTAAAAATCAGTTTATTCATACTTCGAGTTCTCGGGGCGTGATGACGTCTCGCCTGGATAACCCGTATTGGCAGGATGCTTATTGGCATTCTAGAAGGGTGGTTAATTTGTATTAAAGCCTGTGGTTTTGCCTGTGTGATGGAGCATTCGGTGGTATGATTCGATTCATTGTTAAGACGCATGAAAAAGAGTGTAGGAATTTAGTATGTCGAAGAGTTTAGAAGTTCAGGGGATTATCCATTCTATTGGTGAGACTCAGTCGTTTGGTCAGAATGGTTTTACTAAGCGTGAGTTTGTCATTAAGTTAAGTGGTGAGGGCGAGAATCCAGCTTACCCTACTTATGCTGCGCTAGAGTTGTTGAAAGATAAGTGTTCTTTGATGGATCAGTATCAGTTGGGCCAAGAGATCATTGCTCATTTTAATATATCGGGTCGCCTCTGGGCTGCGCCGGGTAAACCTGAGAAGTGTTTTACCAGTTTGCAGGCTTGGCGTATCGAGACTCCGGATGCGGGCTTTGGTGCTGCACCAGCTGCTGGCGGTGATTTTAATATGGGTGGCTTTACACCTTCTAATAATTCTTCAAGCAACTTTGATGATGACGTGCCTTTTTAGACGTGCCAGAGCTCTGTTTTCACAGAGCTCTGTTTTCACAGAGCTCTACTTCTCTAAAAATCTCTATTTTTTAGAGCTTACTTTGTTTCCCCAGATACTTGATACAGCGCGCTCGTTGCCTAAAAACCCTACCGTAAAAATCACGAAGCTCACTAGGCCGAATATTACCACAGGAATGTAGTAGCCCGCGGAGTCTGCTTCGGCTGCCATGACCGAGACTGCGGTTGATAATATGGCAAAGATGGTGCCCATGACGATTAAGATAACGCGGTGGGATTTCTTATAGGAATACTCTTCTGTACCGTTTTCAAAATTTTCTAGAATGGGTGAAAAGGCTTTTCTTAGTAGTTCTTTCATTTTACGGCTCTGATTTGACTAGATGGTTTTGTAAGATGACGCGAGTATCGTCGGCGATGGGCTTTGAGGATTTGGTTTTGTGATCAAAGTGTATCATAACGGCACTGCCTTTCGCGGCGAGTTTGCCTTCTTGCCATGCCTCATGGGCTACTACCATCGATGAGTTACCTATCTTGGTCATGAAGGTGCGTACTTCGACGCTTTTGCCAAAATAGATTTCAGATAAAAATTCAATATCGATTTTTGCGATAATTAAATGCCAGTTATTGGTATCCATGCCGGGGCAGAAAAGTTCAAAAATCGGCGTGCGTGCATCTTCGAACCATACGGGTAATACCGTATTGTTTACATGGCCTAGAGCGTCGGTTTCGGAAAATCTAGGCTGTAAGGTATTGGTCCACATCGGCATTCTCTATTATCATTAAGGTTTATAACGCATGATACTCCAGCTATGACAGAACAAGAACAGACAGAACAAGAAAAGACAGACCAATATTTTATGCAGCTGGCGTTAGAGCAAGGGCAGCTTGCTTATGCCGCAGGGGAGGTTCCTGTGGGGGCTGTGGTGGTGCAAAATGGTGAGATTATTGGTCGTGGTTATAATCAGCCGATTACCAGCTTAGATCCAACGGCCCATGCTGAGGTGGTTGCGGTGCGTGATGCGGCTAAGAATATCGGTAACTATCGTTTAACCGGGGCAACCTTGTATGTGACGGTAGAGCCTTGCACTATGTGTGCAGGTTGCTTGGTGCATTCTCGTCTTGAACGTTTGGTCTATGGGGCTACAGAGCCTAAAGCGGGGGTGGTAGAGTCGGCTATGTGTTTATTGGATAGCCCTTTCTTTAATCACAAAATCGAGACTTGTTCTGGGGTATTGGCAGGGCAAGCTTCGAGTTTAATGTCTGATTTTTTTAAAATGCGCCGCGCGGGGAAAAAGAAACTTAAGCAGCTGAGTCGTCCAGTTAAAGGCGAGGGGGAATAACGCGTATATCGGCAGTCAGTTGAAGGTTCTCGCTATCAAAGGCCATGTCTAAATTTGGGCTATCGTTCCAAGCAAGAATGTCGAAATAGCGACGAATATTCTGCACATATACAACCGGTTCGTTACCACGGGCGTAACCGTGTCGAGTGTTTTTGTAATGCTGCTTTTGGCTTAATAGTGGCAGATAGTCTTTTACGTCCATCCACAGCGTATCGTCACCACCATCTTTTATGGCTAGTTGGCGGGCATCAGTAAGGTGACCGTAGCCTACGTTATACGCAGCAAGTGCCATCCAAGTACGATCTGGCTCTTGAATGCGTTCCGGTAAACGCTTACGCAGTTTTGCAACATAAGCAGCGCCACCATCAATACTTTGTTTTGGATCAAGGCGGTTATTTACCCCAAGCTCTTTTGCTGTACGGCGCGTTAGCATCATCATGCCACGAACACCGGTGAAGCTTCTTGCTTTAGGGTTCCAGTAGGATTCCTGATAGCTCATTGCTGCGAGTAAGCGCCAATCTAAGCCATTCTTCGAGGCTGCATGCTGGAATAATTCGTCGTATTTATCGAGCTTTCTCGCTGTTTGTCTTTGGAAGTGCTTGGCGCCAACATAATTCAGTTGCCCAAGGTGACCATAAAAGCGTTCACGTACTTCGGATAATAAACCGTTGGTTTGAGCGTTTCTGAAAAAGACTTCTGATTCTCTAAACAAGCTGTCGTCACGGCTTTGCGGGAATGCCCAAGCCAAAGACTGTGCTCCGGTCAAATCGAAAGCGACGGCTAAGTTAGGGTAGTAGGCTTGTAGCATTTCAAATTCATTGGAATCAACAACCGTAAAGTCGACTTCACCGGTGGCGACCATTTGCATAAGGCCGACGCTTTCGAAATCAGGACTTTCGCTCCACGTTAATTCAGGTACTTGGTTATTTTGTAGCTGACGTAATTTTTCAGAGTGGCTGCTATCAGACGCGATAACGAGCTGGCCTTTGGCTAGGTCGAAGACCTCTTTAGGTTTCATGCCGCCACGGCGATAGACGACTTGTTGCGTCACGTTCATATAAGGCGTAGAGAAACGCACCCATTTATTACGTGCATCAGTAATTGTTAGATTGGCTGCAGCAAAAGAGGCTTGTTTACGCTCTAAACTGTCATATAGCTCTGATAGGGTATCAGCCTGTTTAATAACTAATTCAACACCTAGGTGGTCAGCAAACGCTTTTGCCAGCTCATATTCATAACCTGTGGTACCAATGTTATCTTCAAAATAGGTAGTAGGGCTGTTACGGGTAACAACAATCAGTTCACCTTGGCTGCGAATTTGTTCAACAGCATTTGGGCGAACGCTACCGGTGATGGTAAGAACGCATAGTGCAGCAATAGCGGAGCGGGTGATAAAACGAAAGATGAATTTAAACATTAGATCTCCTTGCTTTATGCACCATTTTGGTGCGCTATGTGTTTGGTTGAGCCATTCTAGCGGTTTTAACGCTTAAAACCTAGTATCAGTTGTGGGCTAATTCTCATTTTAATAAAAAACCAACCATAGTGTGCGCTAAGTGCTTGAAAAATAGTATAAAACTGATTAGCCCGTGCTAGTGAGACAGATTGTTGCAAAATGTTGCTAAGTATTTCGTATGAGTTAAGTTTTGTGGGGAGGTTGGCTTAGGGCAAGGGAAGGAATACTTCATTCTGTTGAGTAACCTCGCTAGAAAAAATAGTTATATGGCGCATTTTGACATTCAACTGTCAAAAATTGGTCTACAGATTAATAGTCGTTTCTTGGTAATTCCTGACTAGTTGGTTTGTATTTTTGTGCATCTATGAATATTGGTTGATTAGTTGAGGTTTCATCGAATTTTATGTAATTAAATAAGCTGATCGGTTGGTTATGTTTTGTCTTTGTGACGTTGAGCTGGAATGTTAAAAAATGCAAACTGAATCAAGGTTATTTAAACACTGTATGGAAGTGGATTATTCCCCCTGACAAGCGTATTATGGCGGCCAATTTTGACCGTGTTCACTCCCAACTTCTTGGAGCTCGACCCAATGCTTGAATTACGTGGCGCCCCTGCGTTTTCTGATTTTCGTTTAACTAAAATGCTTGCTAAATTACAGGCGGCTGTTCCTAACGTCGCTGCTGTATACGCTGAATTTTTGCATTTTTCAGATACCACTTCTGAGCTGAGTGATCAGCAGCTAGAAATTTTAGGCAAGATCCTAAAATATGGCCCTAAAGCTGATGTTCAAGATACAGCAGAGGGTTCAGCATTATCATCGAGCCATTTTTTCTTAGTGGTTCCTCGTATTGGCACTATCTCTCCTTGGTCGTCGAAAGCGACCGATATCGTTAATAACTGCGGTATTAAAGAAGTTGATCGTATTGAACGTGGCACTGCTTTTTACATCACGGCGGCTAATGTTAATGGAAAGCCTGGCGAGTTAAGCGCTACTGAGCTTGAAACGGTACGCGGTTTGATTCATGACCGTATGGTTGAAGTTGTATTAGACAATACAGCGGATGCTGAGCAATTGTTTCAACACGCTGAGCCGCAGCCAATGAGCTCTATCGATATTATTGGTGGTGGTCGCAGTGCATTAGAGCAAGCAGACAAAGAATTGGGCATGGCGCTAGCCAGCGACGAGATCGATTATTTGCTAGCGGCCTATAAGAAGTTGGATCGTAACCCAACGGATATCGAATTGATGATGTTTGCCCAGGCAAACTCAGAGCATTGCCGCCATAAGATCTTCAACGCCAGCTGGGTGATTGATGGTGAAGTACAAGAAGAATCATTATTTGCAATGATTAAGAATACCTACAAAAACCACAGTGTGGGTGTTTTGTCGGCTTATTCGGATAACGCGTCTGTTATCGCTGGTGCTACCGCAGGTCGTTTCTTCCCTAATAGTGATACTCGCGGTTATTCGTATAACGAAGAGCCAATGCATATATTAATGAAGGTAGAGACTCACAATCACCCAACGGCGATTGCCCCTCATGCAGGCGCAGCAACAGGTAGTGGTGGTGAGATTCGTGATGAAGGTGCTACCGGTCGTGGTTCTAAGCCAAAAGCGGGCTTAAACGGTTTTACTGTTTCAGATTTGAATATTCCAGGTTTCCAGCAAGATTGGGAATCGAACTATGGTAAGCCAGGGCGTATTGTTTCAGCTTTGGATATCATGATCGAAGGTCCGTTAGGCGCAGCTGCGTTTAATAACGAATTTGGTCGTCCTAACATTTGTGGTTACTTCCGAACCTTCGAAGAAGAATTTAACGGTGAAGTTCGTGGTTACCATAAGCCGATTATGATCGCCGGCGGTTACGGCAACATCCGTGACGAGCACGTACTAAAAGGGGATATCCCTGTTGGCGCTCGCTTAATTGCTTTGGGTGGCCCTGCTATGCAAATCGGTTTAGGCGGTGGTGCAGCATCAAGCATGGCTTCAGGTCAGTCGAATGAAGATTTAGATTTTGCTTCTGTTCAGCGTGAAAACCCTGAAATGGAACGCCGTTGTCAGGAAGTGATTGATCGCTGCTGGCAGATGGGTGATACCAACCCAATCGCCTTTATCCACGATGTGGGCGCAGGTGGTTTGTCTAACGCTTTCCCTGAGCTGGTGAGTGATGGCGGCCGTGGTGGTAACTTTGAACTGCGTAATATTCATAACGACGAGCCGGGCATGAGCCCATTGGCGTTGTGGTGTAACGAATCCCAAGAACGCTATGTAATGGCCGTTGCTGAAGCCGATATCGATATCTTTGATGCGATTTGTGTGCGTGAGCGCTGCCCATATGCGGCTGTCGGTATCGCTACCGAAGAAGATCACTTAACTGTGACGGATAGCCATTTTGACAATACCCCCATCGATCTGCCTTTGGATGTTCTATTGGGTAAGACCCCGCGCATTCATAAAGATGTAGTGACTAAGCATGGCGAGCAAGAAGAATTTACCGGTGCTGATTTAGATCTAGCCGATGCCGCTGAGCGTATTCTTAAGCTGCCAACGGTTGCTAGTAAGAGCTTTTTGATCACTATTGGTGATCGCTCGATTACCGGTACCGTTGCTCGTGATCAGTTCGTCGGTCCTTATCAGGTGCCTGTTGCGGATTGTGCGGTAACAACGTCATCTTATGATTCTCTAGTCGGTGAAGCGATGGCGATGGGTGAACGTACCCCAATGGCCTTGATCAACGCACCGGCTTCTGGCCGTATGTCAGTCGGCGAAGCGATTACTAACATCGCTGCGGCTAAGATTGAAAAATTAAGCGATATTAAAATGTCGGCTAACTGGATGTGCGCCGCGGGCCACCCAGGTGAAGATGAAAAGCTCTACCAAACCGTAAAAGCGATTGGTATGGAATTGTGCCCTGAGTTGGATATTACGATTCCAGTGGGTAAAGATTCTATGTCGATGAAGACGGCTTGGAATGAAGAGACGGCTGATGGTAAGACAATTGATAAGGCCGTAACCGCGCCTTTATCTGTGGTACTAACAGCGTTCGCTCCGATTACTGATGCCTCTAAGACGTTGACGCCAGAATTGAAAACCCTGTCTGTTGATGGTGAAACAGAAGCCACTGACCTGATCTTAATCGATCTTGGTAATGGCCAAAACCGTTTAGGTGCCTCTTGTATCGCTCAGGTATATGGAAAAATTGGCAAGACTTCTGCCGATTTAGACGATGCTGAAGATTTAGCGGCATTCTTTGCGGTGATTCAAGGTCTGAACCAAGACGATAAAATACTGGCGTATCACGATCGCTCTGACGGTGGTTTATTCTCTACGGTTACCGAAATGGCGTTTGCTGGTCGTACCGGTGTAACGATTAAGTTAGATACCTTGGCTGATAACGAAGCAGAATTAGCTGGCGCATTATTCAACGAAGAATTAGGCGCGGTACTGCAAGTACGTCGCAGTGATGTTGAGTTTGTCTTGGCTCAGCTGCAGGGTGCTGGTTTGGGTGAGATGTCTCACATCATCGGTGCTTTGAACGAAGACGATCAGATTGAATTCAACTTCAACGAAGATGAAGTGCTGGCGAATAGCCGCATGACGTATCAGCGTTTCTGGTCGCAAACCTCCTATGAGATACAGTCCATTCGTGATAATTCTGATTGCGCTAAGCAAGAATTTGATCGTTTATTAGAAACTGAAGATCCAGGTTTGAATGCTGAACTGACTTTCGACATTAATGAAGACATCACGGCTAATTTCAGTCGTGAAGAAGATCAAAAGCCACGTATTGCTATCTTGCGCGAGCAGGGCGTAAACGGCCAGATCGAAATGGCAGCAGCCTTTGATCGTGCAGGTTTTGCTACCGTTGATGTTCACATGAGTGACATGCTTTCGGGTAGCGTATCGCTGAAAGATTTTCGCGGCTTAATCGCTTGTGGTGGTTTCTCTTACGGTGATGTTTTAGGTGCGGGTGAAGGTTGGGCTAAGTCGATCTTGTTTAATGCAACCGCTCGAGCAGAATTTGAAGCCTTCTTTAAGCGTGAGGATACCTTTACTTTAGGTGTGTGTAACGGTTGCCAGATGCTGTCTAATTTACATGAGTTGATTCCAGGTGCTGAACACTGGCCTCACTTTGTACGTAACAAGTCTGAGCAGTTTGAAGCACGTGTTGCTTTGGTTGAAGTGCAGAAGTCTGACTCTATCTTGCTACAAGGTATGGAAGGTTCTCGTATGCCAATCGCTATTGCCCACGGTGAAGGTCATGCTGAATTTGCTGATGCAGCTGATAAAGCAGCGGTGAATGCTAATGCTCAAATCGCGTTACGTTATGTCGATAACTACGGCCAAGTGACTGAAGCCTATCCGGCTAATCCAAACGGTTCTGTTGAGGGTATTACTGGCTTAACTGCAGCCGGTGGTCGAGTTACGATCATGATGCCTCACCCTGAGCGTGTATTCCGCGCCGTGCAGAACTCTTGGATTCCTGATGAGTGGAGCGAAGATGGTGCTTGGATGCGTATGTTCCGTAATGCTAGAGTTTGGTGTAACTAGCACGGAAGTGTTTTAGCTAAGCATTGTTGAATGTATTGCTGAATACATAGCTGAATAAAAAAGGTCGCTTCGATGAATAAATCGAGCGGCCTTTTTTTATGCCTGTCATTTAATGCTTGGTCTGTGATTCTGGGCTAGTGAGGCGGCGAAATGCGCTAATTTCAAACATTGCTTGGCGTTTATTTTCCAAGCAAGAATCATAACTTTGCCTTATTTGATGAATTGCTTAGTAAAGGTTGTTTAAAGGCGCGTTATGCCATTGAGAGTACAAGTGTTCGCTTCTAGCCTAGCTGAATGCGTACGATTGTACCGTTTGTTCTCACGGTTTAATTGTGTGCTGAATTATAAAAATCTAATAATAAAAATTAAGACAGAAGGCACTTTTTAAAAGTGCTTGAGGAGATCTCATCATGAAGAACCATAAAGGACGTGCTTTGTTGGCGGTAGCAATCAGTCTTGCTTCAGCTTATAGCGCAAACAGTTTAGCTTTATCAAAAGTGCCGGGGGAGTTCCCTCATCAAGAAGAATTATGTTCAACCGATTTAGCCCGTGAAGCTTTGCGGGCGGAATCCGCCGCGCAGGCACTGATACAACCCAGTATTGATAGCATCGAAGTGAACGGTTTAGTGAGTTGGGCTCGCTTGGGTACCGAAACACCTCTATTTCAACCGGGGGATGTAGTGACTCTAAAAGGCACTCATTTTGGCGCTGGTGTGGATATCGATTTTAGTAAAATAATGATCGGTAATACCCGTATTCTTGAAACTGACTTGCGTATGTTTGATCAGAAGTTGGCGACAGAAGATCAGGTGAATTATGAAACTAATGAGCAGGTTGATGAGTGGCCAAAAAATATCATCGCTTGGGCCGACAATGAAATTCAATTTCGTGTGCCCAATCATGTCAGCACTGGGCCATTAATCGTTCAGGTGCAGAAACGAATCGGTGCCAATGAATCCCTAAAGAACCCAGGGGAGGCGCATAATGTTATCGATGCACAAACCTCGCGCATTATGGATGATACCTTTATTCATACTTGTGATGTGGTCTCTAAATTAGGTGATGCGACGGCGAGTATGCCGATAGCGGTGGATATTAATAACCCAGGTTTTGCTGAACTCGTTAGAAAAGGCCGCGAGATTTATTGGGCCTATGATTTCAATGTTGGCGTCGCTCATTGGGTGCGTAATCTTGATTGGAAAGCGATATTTAATTACAAAGCGAAAGATCCCATTGCCGGTGGTTATGCTGACCCAGCTAAATTGTTCGGTGCAATAAAAACTGTTCGTGGGCAAGTGCCAGACGAAGCCATGGATGATGTGTATTTTGATTCGTACCCGATGCCGACGCCTATCCCAGGTTTCTTGACCTTAGCGCCGGCGAAATTCTCTGGTAATACCAAAGACTCTGGTTGGGTCGGTTATCGTTCTGCAGAAGGTAATGCACCTTATTCAGGTAAGGGAGAGTTTATAGGTTTTAACTGCGCCTCGTGTCACGGCTATCAAATTAGCTATCAGGCCGCGGATGGTCAGAATATCACTAAGGTATTCCCTGGTTTACCCAATCCTAGTTGGTCGATGAAGTGGACGATACTGCAAACTTTAACCAAGAAATTCAAAGGTATTTACGAAAAAGAAGAAGGCCCAGCTTGGGCGCCGGGTAAGAGTCATGTTGCCAAGGATATGCTGATTTACCATATGCCTGCCGGTGCTGGTGAGCATAATATGGTGCGTATTAATGGTGAGGGCAGTCATACCGATAACGACTATCAGTTCTCGCCGATCGCGATTCCTAACGTCACTAACTATATGGCGATTCGTCGTTCTCTTTCTCATACCGAATCGTATGTAGGTTTTGAAGGTTCTTATATTCATTCGGAAGAACCTGATGGCGCCCAAGGTGCAATGCGCAAGGCGCCACTTGAGGCGTTAACCGCTTACATGACAACTATTGATGAAAACGATAACGATCTACGCCAAGTTGGGATGTACCGTTGGTTGCGTGATAACGATCGCTTAGCGGGCCAGACTGAAACGCCGTTAGTCACTGAAAGCTATGTGGAGATGATTCCTCAGCCACCTAAGCGTCAGTGGTGGGGTGGTTATAAAAAGCAGCCTGATTTGGCGGTAACCAAAACCCGTGAAGTACCGTCTTTACAAGAAGGGCAATTCTTAGCCCGAGGTTGGCAGGGTTTTCCTAAAGTAGCGGCGGCGGTTGAGCGTGGTAAAGAGGTCTTTGAGCGTGATTGCAGCTCTTGCCATAGTGATGGTTTAGGCGCCAATACCAGTGAGAAAATGGTGCGCTTAGATGAGGTTGGTCGATTCTTTACGCCGACTATCTATCAAAAAGAAGTGGAATCGATTCGTGCTACTTTCTTGCGTGATGTGTATTGGACGCAAAGCCGTGGTTTATTATCCGATGGCCATGTTCGTAATATGACGGATTTAGTCGATCCTGCTCGTTGTGAGGAAGGTTCGCCGCTTTATAATCAGTATTACACGCTGCATACCCCGGTTCGCCCTGATCCTGGCAGTGCTGATCAACCGATTACCGCACCAGATCTGAACCGTAAGGGTGATGTTTTCCGTGTGCCTAAATCTAAGTACTTAACTAAGTTAGACAAAGGTTATAAGCGTAATTTGTTTATTGAGCGCCATAACTACTTCAGTGAAGTTGAGTGGGACGATAATCACTACTACTGGGATTTTCAGAAGATGCGTGCGCAATACGGCCCTGATGAAATGGGAACCGCGGCGCCTATTGGTATGCCAGCGGCTCCACACCCTTGGTGTGCCGGTTCTAGCTTAGAGACAGCTGACTTGGTTGAGTTTGTGATGACTTTGTAGCGTTCTAGTTCATAGCGTTAAAAATACGGCTGCTCTGATTGATAAAATCGAGCGGCCTTTTTTTTGAATGTTTAATTATCAGTAGTCTTCGTGTACTTTAAGCGGGCTTGCCTTGGGGTGAGTCCTGACCAATTTTTATAGGCTCGATTAAAAGAACTTTGTTCGGAATACCCCAGCAGCAATGCAATTTCGGCTAACTGTAAGCGCAGGTCAGTTAGATATTCGTCTGCCAATCGCCCCCGTAATTCGTTTAGCAGGGGTTGAAATTGTAGATTTCGATCGGCTAAATGGCGCTGTAATGTTCGCGGCGTAATGGACATGCTTTCGGCTACGTTTTTCAACGTAGGCTCACCCTTGCTGCACAACCTTATGATTTCACTTCTTATTTTTTTTTCGAAAGCTCTATTCGCAGCATCGTTCTTTAGGTTGTCGGAGTCCGGTAATTTTGACAGTAAGCTCTCAGCTTGGTCTTCAAGTATGTTCAGTAAAACAGGATCAGGCTGTCTTAAGGGAAGTATTAAGCATTCAGCGGAAAAGCGGATAAGCGTATTTTTTTGCTCAAAGGCAACGTGACAGCCGAAATAATCATCATAAATTTTTGTATTCTCTGGCTTTGGGTTTACAAAGGAAACAGCCTCTAAAGGCCAGGTCTTAGCGGTGATATCTCGGGCAAATTGCACCAGCGAAACAATTGCCACCTCGTCAACCAAAGGTCCGGGGCGGCCAGACTCAATGCCCCACTCGAGAATGACGCAGTTATTTTCGATCCTTGTTTCAACCAACTCCGCATCATAAACCAACCTCGCATAGCGCTCGAATCTGGCCAGGGCTTGGGCCAGGTTGCTACACGACAGAATAACATAGCCTAAAACACCGATATGGGCAGCCGTGATGAGTTGGCCGACGCATAGGCCGAGATGTGGTGTGCCTAACGTAACGGCAGCTTTTTCCAGATCTTGTTGCCATTGATCTAGGGGATAGCGAGATAGGCCTTTATCCCCTGAGTTGGGGCAAGGGCAGCCGAGTAGCTCTTCACCATTGATGCCCTGCTTCTCTATATATTCGTAAAGAAGGTGAACAAGAGTTGTTGAAATAAAAGACTGTTTGATCATGTCGTGAATTGTTAAAAAATTGTCGGGCGTTGTCAATAGTTTCTCGCCCCGTTTCGTAACAATTAAATTCAATTCTGAGTATAAGGATTATTTATGATTAACAAACTTGGTTTTCTTATCGATATGGATGGGGTTATTTATAAAGGCACCAATCCTATTGATGGATCTGTCGAAGTGATCAATAGGCTGATTGATAATAAAATCCCCTTGCTGTTTTTAACCAATAATAGCCAAAAAACCTGTCGTGATATCGCCTATAAATTAAACAAAATGGGAATTAATGCCCAAGAGGAACACATCTTTACCTGTGCAATGTCTACGGCTAGTTTTCTGGCAGATCAGAAGCCTAACGGCACGGCATATGCCATAGGTGAAGGTGGATTAAACTTAGCGTTGCATGAAAACGGCTACTCTATTGTCGACGATGACCCCGATTATGTGGTTATCGGTGAGGGGCGATCACTTAACTTTGAAAACTTAGAAAAAGCGACAAAGATGGTATTTAAAGGCGCAAAATTAATTGCCACGAATCTAGATATAAGTTGCCCTGTTGAAGACGGTATTCGTCCAGGTTGTGGTGCGATAACGGCGCTGGTAGAAAAGGCGACCGGTAAANGTGCTTTTTATGTTGGCAAGCCCAGCGGCATTATGATGCGCCTAGCGCGAAAAAAGTTAAAACTTAGGACTGAGCAAATAGTTATGATTGGTGACACTATGTATACCGATATTTTGGGGGGTGTTGAAATGGGCTACAATACCGTGCTGGTGATGTCAGGTGGAACCTCTAAGGAAGAGCTAGAGCAATATTCATATCAACCAAATCATGTGATTAATAGTATTGCTGATTTACCTGAGTTATTTCCTCAAGCGTTTAAATCAGAATAACCTATGGCCCCTATGATAGGGGGGAGTCCCAAGTCTAGCGCAGTTTTTGCTGCCTTTATGTTGAATTATATAGAGTAAATAGTCTCTAAAGTTATAACATAAGAGCGGAAAGTATTAAAAGACTGATAATTAGCCAGTAAAACTTCGGTAAATTCAAGATTCTAGAATTGATAATGACTTGGCTTCAGTTAAACTGATTCGATTGATATGGATGGTGATCTTTATATGTTTATTAAGCTTTTTCTATTTATTGGCTCCCTAAGCCTTATCGCATGCAGTGGTAATAACAGCTCAAAAACTACGTTACCTGATAATAGTTTAAAACGTCTTTCTGGGGTTGTGAATAATTCATCCGTGTATGGGGCTGCGGTTACAGCCTTTCCTGTTGGTAATCATGGCCAATTTCGCGTAAATAACGACAATGAATACGATGCGACCTCTTTATTCAGTAATGGTGAGGGTCGCTATGGGATGATTCTAGATATTGATGAAGAGGGCGCTTATGTTGTAATCGCAAATGCACCTAATGCGGATACAGAGGCCGAAGTTCAGGCTGATCCTGCAAATCTGCAATGTCAGGTGGTCAGTGGCTGCCTGGTTGATGGAAACGTGATTGCATTTGGTAGCACCTATCCTATGCCTGCCAATTTTCAATGGAAGGCGGCGATTGAATTTATATCTGATGGCCAATTTGTGGTTATTAATCCTATTACCGAAATGGCAACTGTTCTAGGGCTTGCTACTTATGTTAATTCGTCATCTGATACCGAAGTTTCAGTTGGAACGATTGCTGCTCGAGGGTATTACAGTAGTTACGGTATTTCTAAAAGTAACTCTCAAACAGCTGATTTATTAGGATTAACCGATGTTATATCGATTGAGCCCATCAATTTATTTGCTTTGCACAATATATCTGTCAATAACTCGACCACTTTGCAAGACAGTATTCGTTATGGTGCATTGGTTGCTGCTTGGCAAGAGTTGGAGCTTAATTATAATAACTCGATTGCTGATCAGGCTTTTAATTTTCAAGCTGAAGTTGTTTTTGAATTTATTAATAATCAAGGTCAGTTATATCAAGCAGAGCCGTTGGATGATCAAACGCTTTCGATGAAGGCTTGGTATAGCGCTGCGGTTACTAACTTAATTGCAGCAAGAGATTACCATGCTTCATTAGCACGCTCTGTGCCCAATGAAGTAAATCTTGTTATTGCCCGTTTTCAGCAAGAAATAGCCGGTTTTCAAAATGGTGTATTAACATCCGCTCAGCCTCGAATTGGAGAGCAATTGGTGGCTGATTATACTGATGCGGTGGCTAAAAGTAAGGCGATGGTTAACTACATGAGCGATCTTAGAAATAATTTCGCTGATGAAGAGTATAGAAGCAGTGTGCAGGCTTCTTCTACTCTGGCAACGGATGAAGTTAGGCGCTTAGCCCCTAAGTTTGATATTTTGATGCAGCAATTACTGAGCATACATGAATATTATTTGTCGTGTACTCATCAGGTTTGTAATGTAGGGAGCCCTTGGCATATTGCAGGTAATACTTATGATGCGGGGAATAAAAAACTCACAATTGTTCAATCGGCGGATACTAAGCTTGAATTGACTCAGGCTAAGGTATTTAGTGATGACGAGCCAGAAGGCTCTGCAGAAACCCATACCCATGAATTATTAATGGCTGGAGCAATAGAGTTTGAGGGGCTTCGTGTTGAATTTTCAGATCTCTCTGCTGAGGATGCTTCGGTCATTAAGAGTAGTATTGGTTTTTCATATTCAATAGCATTAGCTGAGCTACCTCAACTTCCTGATTATATTGACAATGGTAAGGGTGCTAGAGTCGATGAAACGCTAGTAGCAGATGCCATTGCATTAACATTACCGTCTTTTAAATTATATGATCGCTTTACTGTAGCCACTGAAAGAGAATTAACATTTTCTGGCGCATTAACTTCTGTAATGGTTGCCAATGTTGCTGCGGAAGATTTTCTTGAGGGGCTTGATGAAAAAGATAAGTTAGGTAAACGGTACAACTTATTGAGTGTGTCAGCTAATTTAGAATTGTCGGGGGTTAGTCAGGGAGTTTTAGAGGATGCAACTGAATTGCGAGATAGCGCTATCATTAGTTTTCGGGCTGTTGCGAGTGAGGCCATTGTAAATGTTGATAATTTTTCCGCCTATTTTCCTGATACGGTTTATCCTACGTTTGACTCCTTTTTTAATCCACGAGAGGGCTTTTCAATCGGTGATGAAAGCCCGGCGACTATGGTCGTAAGCCGTCGCGGGGTAATGAACTTCCCTCGCTTGGATTCTGACGGCAATGCGGATGAAAATAGTGGCGATATCGAGGTGCCTTATTTAGAGTTAGATTATGAAGTTGGTGGTTTGGAAAGATATGTCGCTTATCCAAAAATTGGCCAGGATGAAACGTATTGGGGATTGTTATGTTCAGCAATACCTGAAGATGAGAAAGACCTAATAGGGCCTGATTGGACGATAGTAGATACGGATAGTGACGGTGTTGAGACGACTCGAGTTTTATTGACATGCAATATTCGTCAGAAATTTAGTGGTGAGGCAACCCCTGACTCTTTAATTAACAGTATTTATGCAATCAATAAAGATCTTGTTAACTTGAGAGAGTATAACGGCCAGGGTACTTATCGAATTGATTATGACACAGTGCCTGATGGGACCGATGATGATGGCAATGAAATTAGGGTATTGAGTGCTTTCTCTCAGGGGGAAGATACTCATAAAGGAGTTATTGAAGAAACTATCGTGCTGGGGGTTGATAGTATGAGGTTGCAGTTTCAACCAACGTTTGTGAATGATGCTGCCACTGGTTTTTTACCTGAAACAGTATTTGATCTTACTCTCGTTTGGCGTAGGCATGACCTCATCGATGTAAATGTCTTTCTTTCTTATAATGCCTTGGAAAATTACGCTAATCCCAACGGTAGCGGCTTGCCTTATTTAGGCGTAGGTAGTGATGTAGAAAGCTTTTCTGTGGCTTATCGGACGGATGCGGCAGGAACTGAAGTTGGGGAGTTTGCTTTTGCTTGGTCGGGTATTCAATTTGTCGACGGGCCCATTGATGGTGAAAAAGTCATGCAGCGCACCAGCGATGAAAGTTTAAAAGAAGGCTTTATTGCAGGTATCGGTTCAAATGTAGAATACCGAGACTATACGCCAAGAGAAAAAGAAACGCTGGGTCTAGCGGATGATACTCAAATTACTAAAGAGAAATGTGGCTTCTTTGATCGTGGCCAAGAAACAGATCCCGGTCAGAATTGTGCTGCAATTGCCTATTTAACCTTTAGAGGCTTAGTAACCGGGGTCTTGAGAGAAGAGAGTGATGGTGCTTACGTGATTCGTTATATTGATGGTTCATGGCAGGTGCTTGGGGTTAAATAGCATTTGTTGAGTATGAATAACAAAAAGCGGTCATTTAACAATGACCGCTTTTTTTATGCCTGCTTGTTTTTAATAGCCGCTATTTTTGAAGAACTATTTTTCAGCAGCTATAGAATGAAGGGCGGCTTTAATTTAAAATGCGACTCCATTTTAATTTATATATTGGTTATGTCGTCTAGAGCGATGTAATTAATAACTGAAAAACAGGCTGCACCTTGGAAATCAATCCGATCGTTGAAACCATCAAAGACCTAAGCGCACGTACCGATATGCTTAGGGGGTATCTTTGACTACGCTCNTAAAAAAGAGCGNTTAGAAGAAGTTGAACTGATATTAGGGGAGTCCGCNATATGGGACGATCCTNAAAAAGCCCAAGATCTAGGGCGTGAGCGTGCCAGCTTAGAGCTNGTGGTTGAGACCATTGATAGTCTGGAGACTGGCTGTAACGATGCCCAAGACTTGCTGGATATGGCCGTTGAAGAAGACGATGAAGGTGCTGTAGAAGATATTGTTGCTGAGCTGGATACTTTAGAAGCGCAGTTAGCAAAACTTGAATTCCGTCGGATGTTTTCTAACGAAATGGACCCGAATAACGCTTATTTAGATATTCAGTCAGGTTCAGGCGGCACAGAAGCTCAAGATTGGGCAGAAATGATTTTGCGTATGTACCTGCGTTGGGGTGAAGCAAAAGGCTTTAAAGTTGAGTTGCTTGAAGTCACGTCGGGTGATGTCGCCGGTATTAAAGGCGCGACCATTCATTTTCAGGGTGAATATGCTTTTGGTTGGTTACGCACCGAAACCGGTGTGCATCGTTTAGTGCGTAAGTCTCCGTTTGATTCCAGTGGCCGTCGTCATACCTCTTTTGCCTCTGTTTTTGTCTCTCCAGAAATTGATGATGACGTGGTAATTGATATCAACCCGGCAGATTTGCGCATTGATGTTTATCGTTCATCGGGTGCCGGTGGTCAACACGTGAATACCACGGAATCTGCCGTGCGTATTACGCACTTGCCAACCAATGTGGTAACTCAGTGTCAGAATCAGCGTTCGCAGCATAAGAACAAAGATCAAGCGATGAAGCAGTTGAAAGCAAAGCTGTACGAACATGAAATGAAGATTCGTAATGCCGAATCGCAAGCACTAGAAGACTCGAAAGCCGATATCGGCTGGGGCAGTCAGATTCGTTCCTATGTATTGGACGATTCACGTATTAAAGATTTGCGTACCGGTGTCGAAAGCCGAAATACTGGGGCCGTTTTAGACGGTGCCCTTGACCCATTTATTGAAGCCAGTTTGAAGAAAGGTCTGTAATCATGAGCGAAGTAAAGAACGAAAATAACAATGCTGCCGCAGCATTAGAAGAAAATAAACTGATTGCAGAGCGTCGTAGTAAATTAGACAAACTACGTGAAGGTTCTTCTTCAAATGGCCACCCAAATGATTTTAATCGTGAGCATCTTGCCGGCGATTTACAGAAAGAATTTGGCGAATTGGATAAAGAAGCCTTGGTTGAGCTGGATAAGCCGATCTCGGTTGCCGGTCGTGTTATGCGCCGTGGTGGTCCATTCGTCGGTATTAAAGACGGCAGCGATTTTATCCAGATTTATGTGGGTAAGAAGCTGCAGAAAGAATCGAAAGCGTGGGAAAACCTAGACATAGGCGATATCGTAGCGGCTGAAGGTCAGTTACGTAAGTCGGGTAAAGGCGAGCTGTACTGTGAAGTGATGGCAGTTGAAAACTTCCAGATTCTAACTAAGTCTTTGCGTCCATTACCGGATAAATTCCACGGTTTGGCTGATCAAGAAGTTAAGTATCGTCAGCGTTATATCGATTTGATTATGAGTGAAGAGACTCGTAATACCTTTAAAATACGCTCGGGTATTATAAACAGCATTCGTCGTTATTTGGCCGATAGAGATTTCATGGAAGTTGAAACGCCTATGTTGCAGGTCATTCCGGGTGGCGCAACGGCTAAGCCTTTCGAAACCCATCATAATGCTTTAGGCATCGATATGTATTTACGTATCGCCCCAGAGCTTTATTTGAAGCGTTTGGTTGTCGGTGGTTTTGAGCGTGTTTTCGAAATTAACCGTAACTTCCGTAACGAAGGCCTTTCGACTCGTCATAACCCAGAATTCACCATGATCGAGTTTTATCAGGCGTATGCCGATTACAATGATCTGATGAACATTACTGAAGATATGTTACGAACAGCTGCTTTAGAAGTATTGGGTACCACCGATATTAAGAGTACGAAGAAAGATACTGATGGCAATGTTATTAGTGAAACTATCTATGACTTCAGTCAGCCGTTTACACGTTTAACCATGGCTGATGCAGTTCTTAAGTATAATCCTGAGTTTGATGCAGCGGTTATTAACGATCCTGAAAATAACCTAGAGCAGATGATTGCTTATGGTCGTCAGGTCGGTATTCGTGAAGACGATAAACAGTCTGTTTGGGGTGCGGGTAAGTGGTTATGTGAAATTTTCGAAGCAACTGCTGAAGAGAAGTTGGACCAACCGACGTTCATCACAGCATACCCTTGGGAAGTTTCTCCATTGGCACGTCGTAATGATGAAAATTCGTTTGTTACTGACCGTTTTGAATTCTTCGTTGGTGGTCGTGAGTTGGCGAATGGTTTCTCTGAGCTTAACGATGCAGAAGATCAAAAAGAGCGTTTCTTGAAGCAGGTTTCTGAGAAAGATGCCGGTGATGATGAAGCGATGCATTACGATGCGGACTACATAGAGGCACTAGAATACGGCATGCCTCCTACGGCGGGTGAAGGTATTGGTATTGACCGTTTGGTTATGTTGTTTACCGATAGCCCAACGATTAAAGACGTGATCTTGTTCCCGCACATGCGTCCTATTGTTAAATAAATAGGCGTCAAAAACTGAAAGAGCGAGAGTGCTGGTTTTTAAGCCGCTTTCGCTTGCTATCGAAATTGGGTATTTCCTTATACGGCACGCCGTGAACTCATCCCTGAGGGCTCGAAGATCCCTTCCATGGGATCTAACGGCCTATAAAGAAACAACCAATTCCGATACGCGAAAATTAGACCTATCTAGATCTTAAATCATCCCATCGTCGAAATTTCAAAAGGTTGATAGTCAATGAATGAGCAATTTTCGATGTTTGGTGAAGGTAAGTCTGCTGAACAAGAGCCTCAAGCACTAATTAAACTGTCAGCTGATTCTCTTCCTAAAGATTGGCAAGGTTTATTGAAGGCCGAGTTTGATCAGCCTTATATGCAAGCTCTACAAGCTTTTCTTAGCGACGAGCAAGAGCAAGGCAAGGTGATTTACCCTCCAGCAGATCAGATCTTTACCGCCTTTAATCTAACCCCTCTATCTGCAGTGAAGGTCGTGATTCTAGGGCAAGATCCTTATCATGGGCCTAGTCAGGCGCATGGGCTGAGTTTCTCAGTGCCTGCTGAAATTGCTAAAATCCCTCCTTCATTAAAAAATATATATAAAGAATTGAACACTGATTTAGATGTTCCTATTGCCACCGTTGGCAATTTGACTCGCTGGGCTGAGCAGGGGGTATTGTTATTGAACGCGATGCTGACTGTTGAGAGAAAAAACGCAGGGTCACACCAGAAGCAAGGCTGGGAAATCTTTACTAATAGAGTTATCGAATTGCTCTCAGAACATAGTGAAGGCTTGGTATTTGTACTCTGGGGCGCTTACGCTCAGAAAAAGACTGCTCTTATTGATGAGAGTAAGCATTTGGTGTTAAAAGGCATTCATCCATCTCCTCTCTCTGCTCATCGTGGATTCTTTGGCTCTAAACCATTTTCTCAAATAAATCAGTACCTTAGCGATAATGATAAGTCTGAGATTAACTGGTCTTTGTAATGTTCCGTAACACATTAACAATAGTTCACTCAATTTCCTTTTATTTACAATAACTTTAAAGCTCTTTAAGTTATTGAAATACAAGGGGATTATCCAACAACTAACGGCTAAGTCGTTGTTTCGTAACAAAATGTAAGAAAGCTCAATGGAAGTCTGAGCTTGATTCTGGTATGTTTCCGTACCAGTGTGCCATTCCCCCTTTGGATGGTTACACCAATAAAAAAAATAATAAAATAAAACTAAGGAGTTCTCATGGCGTCTCGAGCCCTGACTACATTGTTATTAGCACCCTTAATGGCGAGTGCGTTAGAACGTCTGGATGATTCCAGTATGTCTGATGTCGTGGCTCAAGAGGGGGTTATTCTACGCTCCGAATATGAAATAAAAATTGATAGCATTCAGTATTTTGATGAAGATGATTATGGAACTATCTCCATGACAGACGTTAATATTGCCACTCGAGCGCAGCAGGTTATTGATATTGATGTCGTATCGGGGACTGAACTAGGTATCGCTGATCGAAATGGTCGCAACGGTATCCGCTTCACCAATAAAGAATTACCTATCGATGCTTCCGTAGATATTGTCCGAATAAATGGTAAGTCGATTGGTGGTTTTGGTATGAGAAACCTAACCATGGGTGGGGTTAGCCCTTTAATTGTAGATTTGTGGGCCGGTGGTTACGATCTGAATGATAATGGGCTTGCCGATGAATCTGGCTTTACCTTAGATATCACCATTCCTAAGGAAAGTTCTTACGACCTTTATTATAACGATGACGGGACTGAACTGTCGCTGACGATTGATCATTGTTCAGCTTATTCTGGAAGTACGTGCACAGCCGGTGGTTTGAATGTGAAGGGGATGACATTTGACGTAACGGATAAAGGGCTAAGAGTGGGCGTGCCTCAAATTGAAAGTGGTCAAATAAATATAAGAAATTTTAAAATTAATGATTCAGTAGTTAATGACATTACTCTAAAGAACTTCACCATTCCTAGTGGTGGTTATATTACGCTTGGAGCTCCTGATGTCGCAGGCCAATCGGCAATAAACTTTGATGCCTATTTTGCTTCTGGAACTAGTTTTGATTTTCAGTTCTTCGATTCTTCTGATAGCGATGTTCAGGAATTAAGTGCCAATATATCGTTTACCGCTTTAGCTTCTGATGCAGGAAATGCTGCAACTAATTACTTTCATGTGAAAGATAGCTCTATCAATGTACGTTCCGGCCAAAATGAGGGCATTTTTATTGCTCTTGGAGATACCATTTCGGGAACTGGAGGTATTAGAGGAACTGTTACTGCTAGAGATATTGTAATGAAGCCAGTTGATGCTTTATCCGCTCCGGTTTTAGGCAGTATTAAAATGAACTTAGAAGTTTTACCTGGCAGCTATTTAGAAGTGATGGGGCATTGATTATGAAATATTGTATTAGTTTTATAGGAACCATTGGCTTTGCTTTATTGCTTCAAGTGCAACAAGTAAATGCTTTACAGGTCTTAGAGGAAGAAAATTTACGCTATATTTCAGGTCAAAGTGGTGTCGATTTAGACTTGAACTTTAAAGGAACGATTGGCCGAACGTTTTTTAAAACGGATGGTAACTCTTTAAATATTCGAAACTTCTCTATTGATACTGATGGCTCAAATGGTGATGCAATAAATACAGGTCTAGATCGTCCAATTAATATGGTCTTGGATCTTGTGACTCGCGGCACCAAGTCTGGGTTGTCAGTTTCTATAACCAATATTAATGATTTGGATCTGAGGTTTGACCAATTTAATGTAAATGGAGATGTCACTGCGGATGCTGTGGTCGGTCAAATGCATTCTTTTGGTGGCTTAGCATTAACCAATATAAATGACCATGGCGGGGTTACAGATTTTAATATATTTGCTCGTGGAGCAAGCGGTGAAGAAGGCTTGCAGCTTGAGATGAATTTGCCAGAGACTCTCACGTTGAACTTAAGTTACACGGATTACGGCTCGGATAATACGAGCTCTGCTGATGATTTTAGTTTCGGTGGAGATGTCACCTTGAATAATTTTTCCGTTGCAAATTCGGTGGATTTGACGACTGGGAAGAATGCCAACGGTGAAGAAGTTGGCGGGTTACATATAGGTGTTATTACACAAACGGGTGATATTACTTTGAGTAATATTCGTGCGGGTAATCAGCAAGGTACGATGGGGCGTTTGGTCATTAATGGCTATACCATGACTCCAGAAAGCTATCTGACAATACAAGGGAAGTGATTATGAAAAAAATAATATATATCTCACTTTTATGTAGTTCTAGTTGTTTTGCGCTATTACCAATTCAGGATGATGATCTTTCCGTTATATCGGGTCAAAGTGGTATTACGATTGATATAGATACTAATGCTCCAATAACTATCGGTGAATTTAGGTACAACGATACTGATAATGGTGCACTGGAAGAGGGTGGCGGTGGTTCATTTTCATTGCGAGACATTGAAATTAAAGAAGGCTCATTTTCTTTTGATATAGATGTAAGTAGTGATGGTGAGTTATTTATGAAATTAAATAACTTTGCAACAACGGATATGTCAATTGGTGCTATTCAGTTCAATTATGATAGCTCATTAGCTGCAATTGATACCTCAGTCATTTCATCAGATGCTCAATTACGTAATCAATATAGCCGACTGGGTTCTTTATTTATCAACGACTATACCTTAGCTGCTACCGCTGATATTACCTTTAAGTTGACGAGTGATGGTGGCATTGCACTCACTTCAGTATTGCCAACAGGATCTTTCTTTTATCTAACCTATACCGATGATGGCGAATTTATTTACGACACTAATAAAGATGGTGATACCACAAAAAATGATACTGATGGTAAAAATTATATTTCTGCTCGTGTAGAGTTTGATGATTTCAAATTGAATGATATTAAATTGAAGGGTGTTGGGGTTGGTGATGATTCATATCTGGAAGTTTCTTTGGGAGGCACTCAAGGAGCTATTTCATTTAGCGATATCAATATCAATGGCTCAGTGATTGGTAGTGCTGGGTTTGAAAATATTCATGTTGAACCTGTTAGTTATTTACATATTAAGGGCCATCAGTAATGAAAAATTTATTGGCTAAAAAGCAAATGATGCTATCTCTGATGTTGGGTTTCGTCACACTAATATTCACCAATTTATCTTTGTCTTATGATCCTGGTTTGACGTATTTACAGAGTCGAGATGATGGCGCTACTGGGGCTATCAATGAGGCGCAGCAGGGGTGTGTCTATCGTGAAAGTGACGCTTCGTTAGGAAGTTGGACAGTTGACGATTGTGATTATGTGGGTGCTCATTATGCGTGTTATAACGGCGCAGAATGGAAGGTTGCACAAGCTTTAGGTACCGCTGTAAGTTCCGGTGAGCCTCGGGACGGTGATGCAAATTCAGACCCTAAAGTTAAAGCAATAGACTTGTGGGATCCGATAAAAGCAGATGGACTATGTAAAGATTATTTTGGCCCTGCTTACTTTTTTAGTGTGCCAGTAAATGCAGATGAAGATTCAAATTTGGGTGCAGCAATTTCTACGTTAGTTGCTGCTAAGAAAAGAACTTGGTTATTTTATTATTCTAATACACAGGACATCCCACTTGCCAAAAATTATTGGTTAGGAAATCGTACTGAATATACTAATTGGTTCGGTAATAGCCCTGATAACAAATCAACTTCAGCAGGTACGGCTGACTGTACATTGATTCATCGTGATACCGGTTTATGGCAAGACGTCTCTTGTTCGGAGGAGCATTCTTTTGCGTGTTATGAATCTGGTAACTGGTTAATTACCGGTGAACAGGGTGAGTGGCGCTCGGGTTTTTCAGTGTGTGATGAAAACTATAGTGCTTTATCTATCTATGGAGTGCCGCGAGATAATAGTGAAAATGATGAGCTAAAAGCGGCTCTTTTACCGGCTTTAGGTTCGGGTAATGCGGCTGATTATAATCAAGTTTGGTTGAATCGTACTGATTTAGCGTTTGAAGAGTTCTTTATATCTAATCAAACACGTCGAGCATGGTGGGGAGCAGGGCAGCCAACTAATCGAAATAATGCCGATTGTACATTGATTGACTCAGCGGGAAATTGGATTTCAGAACCCTGTAATGGCTATGTTGCTTATCATGCTTGCTATCTTGGGGATAATTCTTCGGGTCAGGCTCAGTGGCAATTAACCAGTAGCATTGCTGATCTTAAAGAATCTGAGTTTTCGCTAGGTTTTGGCCATTGTAAGCAGTTAAGTGATAATGCCGAATATCGTCCACCAAATTCAACGGCTTCAAATACAGCATTGTCTAGTCTTTTGGCCACAGGTGAATTTGTTTGGGTTAATTATTCAGATCAAGAAAGTGAAGGTGCATGGAAGGTTGCTAGTCAGTATCAAGATTTTGTTAGTTTCTCTGATGTTATTGATGGTGATGCTAAAGATTGTGGCTATTTTAGTTTAGAGACAAATGACAAAGGTAATTGGTTAGAAGGTCAGTGTTACGCAGGTGGCGCATCAATGGTGCAAGGTTTCGCTTGTACCAATGGCTATGAGTGGAAAGTAGCGACTGCAGCATTGTCTGATGGTTCTTCTTTAGCTTCCGATTTATGGAAGGATGGCTTTACTGCTTGTGAAGCTGCTTTCGGTGTGGATTACCATTTTGCTGCACCTTCAGGAGCAGATCAGAATTCACGCTTATCTTTGGCTCTGTCATTGTCAGGGAATACTCAAGCTTGGATGAATCTTAACGATGCTAAGACTGAGGGCGAGTGGATTGCGAATGGTCCAGTTGTGAACTTATCGCCAGTATTAAATATCTCATCTCAACGAGAGTTCGATGAAAAAGAAGTGATTAATTTGTCTGTCACAGCGCTTGATCCTGAGACGGGTAATAATATTGGTTTGACTTACCAGTGGTCAATCATAGCTCAGCGAGTTGGTGATAATGGTGCTGGTAGCGATATTATTACAGCACCGACGTTAATCAATGAGAATACTGAGAATCTTACATTATCAGCAATCGATTTATTAAATGATAATTATTACCTTGATATTCAATTGCAAGTTACTGATGCCGATGCAGGAACACCCGCGACAACGACGAGTGTCATTACAATTAAAATAATTTCACCATTGCTTGCGGCTTATGATTTTAATGAATATACCAATCCTAAGTTAGATAGTAGTGGTAATGGCCATCACTTAATTTTAAATACTTCTGAAGTTGAAATAACGGCACGAGATAATGGTCTAAATGATTATTTTGCTAAAATGGATGCTGCAGATTCATTCTCAATTGATGGCTCAGCCGCGGGATTACAGTTAGATCCTGTTCGTGATCAATATACGATAACCTATCGCTTCAAAATGGATGCCATATCTAATGATCCTTTTGCTGGTTTTGTTCAGAAGGGTATAGCTGGAAGTCGTCAACCTGCAATTTTTTATTATAAAGCAGAAAACAAAATCCATTTTAGTAATACCACAGTAGAAGATCCGTTTGAGGGTGGAGTTAGTCAGGAAGAAGTGCGTTTAGGTCAATGGATGACGGTAGCCTATGTTAAAAATGGTGAAAAATCTTGGTTGTACATTGATAAGGCTGAGCTGAAGTCTGATCCTGATCCTGATCCTCTGAACGTTATTCCTGATACGACAGCCGCTGACCTGACAGGAGTCAGTACTGGTTATGATTCGGGGAATTGGATTTTTGGCAGTATGCCGGATGCGGCTGAAGGAATCGTGGGTGGGTTTGATGACATACGAATTTATAATCGCTCTTTAACTGCAGTAGAACTTAATAAAATTTTCTCTGATCAGCCAAGAGGTGTCTTTGAGTTTGTAAATGAACTGGAAGTGGGCGACGAAAATGAAGTTGAAAACTCAGTAACAGAGATTTCTATTCCTGTCAGTCGTATAGCGGGTGATGATGGGATCGTATCGGTCGCTTACAGCTTGAAATCAGACAGTGCCATTTTAGATGAAGATTTCAAACTGAAAGATGACCCTAAAACTATCGGTGACCCTGATCGAGGTAAGGGAGTGTTAACTTGGCAGGTACATGATGCTGCGGACAAAAATATCGTAGTTGAGTTGATCGGTGATAATTTACGTGAAGGTACTGAGAGCTTTACTATTGAGTTGGAGAAGCTTGCAGCAGAGCCAAGCTTAGGAAGTAATAATATTATTAGTGTTAATGTGGTTGATAAAACTCCCAATCCGTACGGTGCAATAGCTTTTTCTCCTGTTGGTTCAGGTATTAACGAACCCGTTAATGAAGGTGACCTTAATGCAACAATAGTAGTTGAGCGAGTAGGGAATAACAGTATTGGTGCTGTTGATGTGATTTATCAGATTGAAGCACTTTCGGCTGATACAAGTGACTTTGAAATAACGAGTACTCTAATACCTGGGACGGCTAATGGTAATATTGTCGGAATAGGTCGATTAAGTTTTACAGATACGTCACCTGCAGAAAATGTCACTCAAAACATTAACTTTACTACGGAAAATGAAGGCACTCTTGAACCAAATGAACACTTTTCTGTAACCTTATTAAAGCTGGTAGATCCAGGGCAGCCTTATGATACGGGAGTTTTGACGACGCCTGAATCTAAAGCAATTTTAGGAACCAACAATATACACTCTCAACAAATTAATGATATTACTCCTGGACGGATAAGTTTTGAGTACGCGAATTACTCAGCTTCTGAAGATGTTACAAGTAATGTTGCTGTTATATTGTTAAAGCGCTTAGAGGGTGATGATGGTGCTATGTGCGTGACCTTAAATATGGCAGGCAGTACTGCAGATGCTTCAGATTATAGTATCGCTTATCTTGATCCCTCAGTTTCAGGTCAAGAAGATATTTATTGGGCTGACCAAGATGCTACTGATAAGGGGGTACTGATCACTATTACGAATGATCAGGCGTATGACCCTAGTGAAACTATAGAATTAGAATGGGCTCATAAAGCTAACTCACCAGTCCATTTACAGCATCCTCTGCAGCGGCAGCCCTCATCGCACAGGTATGGCTTGATGGCAGTTCTTCTGGTCCGGAAGATGATTTTGATTCTAATCCCGCCTTAACGCGAGGTTGCGAGGATTCAACGGGTTGTAGCG
>JAESQF010000104.1 GCA_016765295.1 Oleispira sp. | reverse complement strand
TTATTCGCCTCGGATTGCATATGTTCTTTCGTACGATCAACTTCTTCCATCAATTCTTGCTTCCAGCTCGCAAGGATCATGCTGAAGTGTTTACGTTGTTCGATGTTCATATACTCTTCACCGGCCTTTTCTACATAAGGGGTAAAGGTAGTTATCGCAAATGCTTTATTATCATCTGGCATAATTGCAGCAGCCTCGTATCGCTACAGAGCTCGATAGTATCTCGAGTCGAGCATTATTCCATGCGTTCGTTTTGAGCTTGAACGCTTTATTTTTTAACGCAGGCAAGCTATCAGATAAATAGCAGTCTGACCAGACGCTTAACCGACTTTCTTCAATTATATTAACACTTTAGTGGTGAGTGCAGTCAAATCTGGCACAATATGACAACTATTCATGATTTTTACGTTTTAAAGGTGACCTGTGACTGGATTTGCATCACGTACTGATGACATCGCGCCTTTCCAAGTAATGGCCATTTTGCAGCAAGCTCAAGCACTCGCTGCTCAGGGTATCGATGTGATTCATTTGGAAGTTGGTGAACCTGATTTCCCTACCCCTGAGCCGATTACTCAGGCGGCAATTAAAGCACTTAATGAAGGTAAAACGCATTATACCCCGGCGTTAGGTTTGCCTGAATTACGCCAAGCCATCGCTGATTTTTATCAGTCCCGTTATGGGGTAGAAGTCTCTGCTAAGCGCATTGCCATTACCCCTGGAGCATCCGGTGCGTTATTACTCTTGATGGCGGCGCGTTTAGAGGCCGGTGACGAGCTGTTAATGGCCGATCCTGGCTATCCTTGCAATCGCCACTTTGCGCGGGTGTTTGAAGCTCATGGGCGACTTATACCGACAACTGCTGAGAGTGGCTTCCAACTGACCGCTGAGCAAATTAAGCAGCACTGGCATAGTGGCGCTAGCAAAGCGGTTTTGATGGCGAGTCCAGCAAATCCTACTGGGGCGATGATTCCTTATGAGCAATTGCAAGAAATCGCGCAGCAGACTCGTAAGCTTGGAGGCGAGCTCTGGGTTGACGAGATTTATCATGGTCTTACCTATCCTAATGAGAATGAAAGTAAGCGCCCACAAACCGCTTTGGCATTAGGTGATGATGTGGTCGTGATTAACTCGTTTTCAAAATACTTCGGTATGACGGGCTGGCGCTTAGGCTGGATGGTCGTGCCAGAGCATTACATTGGGGTAATTGAACGCTTAGCGCAAAACTTGTTTTTGGCCCCGGCTACTCCTTCCCAGTATGGGGCTCTGGCGGCATTTAGTGAGGACTCACTCACTATTATGGAAGCGCGTAGAGTAGAGCTGCAGCAAAGACGAGATTATTTATTAACCGAGCTACCTAAGTTAGGTTTTAAAATTCCGGTGGTGCCAGATGGTGCATTTTATATTTATGCCGATGCCAGTGGCTTAACTCAAGACAGTCAACGTTTTTGTCAGCAGTTATTGCAAGATACCGGCGTGGCCTTAACTCCTGGTTTTGATTTTGGTGAGCAGAATGCCCATCTTTATATTCGTTTTGCCTATACCACCAATATTGAGCGCTTACAGCAAGCGATCGCCCGTATTAAAACTTGGCTACAGAAGAAAGAGTTGGAGAAATAATCGCTATGGAATACGAACGCCCATTATTAACCGGTAAATTAATTCAGCGTTATAAGCGCTTCTTATCAGATATCGAGATTACTAGCCCAGCCGAACGAGCAGGAGAAGTGGTCACTGCGCATTGCGCAAATACTGGCTCTATGACGAATTGCAAAGATGACGGTGCCAAGGTTTGGTTATTCGATAGTCAAAACCCAAAGCGAAAATTGCCGCTAAGTTGGGAGTGGGTCGAAGTTGAAGGTCAATACAAAGCTTGTATTAATACAGCGCGGGCAAATCAGCTAGTGAAAGAAGCATTATTGAATAATGTGATCAGTGAAGTTCAACTGACTGCTGCTACTCAGTTAAAAGCTGAACCGAAAGTCGATGAAGGGCGCTTGGATTTTCTAATTAGCTCAGATACTGATGATCAATTGACCTACATTGAAGTGAAAAGTGTTACTTTGCTGGGTGAGGATAATATAGGCTATTTCCCTGATGCAGTAACGGCTCGTGGTTTAAAGCACATCGAAGTATTAATGCGTTTAAAGGCCGAAGGTCAGCGTAGTATTTTATTTTTCTGCGTACCTCACGAAGGAATTAAGCAAGTTAAAGTCGCAAATCATGTTGATCCCGCCTATGCTAAAAAATTACGCGAAGCGATTCAGACGGGAGTCGAAGTATTGGCTTATCAGGTTGAATTTCAACAGCAGGGGATGCTTTTAAGACAGCCTATTAAAGTAAACATTTGATCTGTTTTTAGTTAATACTAAATATTAGCAGCAGTGAAACAAAAAATATAAAAAGAGATAAGGATTTTATTATGAGCCTATTACCGAAACTATTTTCTCTACCTGTACTGGTCGTGATCGCTTGGGTAGGAAGCAATGTTTATTATGGTAATGATCTGTTTGCTAATCCCTTAGAAGATCAGCAAGTACTTGAGAAGATTAAAGAGCGTGGCTCAGAGCTTATTGAAGACAAAGTAGAAGAAGCAACGGATGCGGCTAAAGATTCGTTTAAGCAAGGTGTAGATGATGCGAGTGATAGCATAAAAGATGCTGCGGATGATGTGTAAATAGAATACGAATTTTTAATAGTGAAAGCGCTGATGAATAATTAATCACCGCTTTTTTATGCTGCAGTTTATTTGACCCCACTAAAACGGTCCATAAGCCGAAAGACATCATGGGTGGAACTAACTATTAAAATCTGCCAGTCTATTTTATGGCTCTAACTGCACTTCGATCATGCCTTGGTGCAAGGTGACATCCCATTTTATTAATGATTGGCCTTGGCAGGGGCCTAATAAACANTCNCCATCCTCTATCCTGAATAGCGCNCCATGACTGCTGCATTGAATCATACTGGCATCAATATCTAAGAATTCATCGTCTTGCCATTCCAGCTGAATACCTAAGTGCGGGCAGGCATTTTCATAAACATGGACTTGCCCATGNTTCTTCACGGCAAATAGAAATACGTCACCAATTTGAAATCCTTTACTTTTTCCTTCAGCAATTTCGTCGCTATGGCATAGAATGGGCATACTTAAACCTTACTTAGACCTGATAGGTAATTAGAGGCGCTAGTTTAGCCTTGTTTCGCTCATGATAAAAAAACTTTTAACATCGCCACTGGGTTGGCTGCTAGGAATCTTATTCAGTAGCGCAATCTGTATCGGCGCTTTATTTCTCGGTACCGTCGATTACCAAGTCCTTATGCACAGCGATATCGGTAGTAAAATTTTGTGGGATATACGTGTGCCGCGAGTTTTATTAGCCTTTGTCATCGGNGCAAGTCTCTCGTTAGCTGGGGTCTTAATACAAAGTAATGTNCGTAATCCATTGGCGGACCCCAGTTTGATCGGGGTATCTGCAGGTGCGGCGTTAGGTGCGGCATTAATGATTGTTGCTNCTGACTTCGTTGATTTTCAGGCTCATTANTATATTCCTATTGCCGCGTTTATTGGNGGNNTACTTGCGACAGTTGCGGTATTGAAGTTAGGGCGTAATGACTTGCCTGGAGGTATGGCGCTATTGATCTTAGCGGGCATCGCCATCAACGTAGTCGCGGCCTCACTNATTGGGTTATTAACCTATTTAGCGACGGATAGCGCTTTAAGACATATNACTTTCTGGTCATTAGGCAGNTTGGCCAGCGCCAATTATTTCTGGGTAAGCTTATGCTCNATCGCCTTATTGATCATGTGCTGCTGGTTACCTAANCAGCACCGCAAGCTGGATGCGATTCTANTGGGNCAAGCGGAAGCGAATACCATGGGGGTCGATGTGAAGCGGTTACAGAAACANAGTATTGTATTGGTNGCNTTATTAGCATCNCTGGCGGTNTCCGCTTGTGGCATTATCGGTTTTATTGGTTTGGTAACACCTCATATCGGACGTATGCTTGTTGGCGCCAGTCATCGATATTTATTACCGTTATCCTTTTTCCTCGGCGGTTGTTTATTGGTTATTGCTGACAGTATTGCGCGCACGATTATCGCTCCTGCTGAATTACCGATCGGTATTGTTACCGCACTTATNGGTGCGCCTGTTTTTATCTGGTTATTATTACGCGAAGGGAANCGTCTGCAATGGTAATGTCGTTAAAAGAAATTAGCCTCATACGTAATGGTAAACAGGTTTTGAAGAATATCTCCGGTGAACTGCATGGGGGGAAAATTATTGCTTTACTCGGCCCTAATGGCGCCGGTAAATCTACCTTAATACAGGCCATGGCGCGGCTATTAAAATGTGAAGGTACGATCGAAATAGCAGGGCAGGGGATAGATAAACTCTCTGCCGAACAGCTCGCTCAGAATCTCGCGTATTTACCCCAACACAGTCAATTGCAGTTTCCGCTTGAAGTAGAGGAGGTGCTGTCATTAGCAACTCTACCGTTTGCCTTAACGCGTATGCAGCAGCGTCAGCAAGTCAAGCAGGTGATAAAGGATTGGGGGATAGAGGCATTAGCGCAGATGGATTTTCGCCAGTTGTCGGGTGGTGAGCAGCAACGCTGCCAAATAGCGCGCACTTATTTACAACTNTCNAACATGGCTGTAGAAGGTAAAGGTCATGGTATCTGGTTATTGGATGAACCTGCTAGCAGCTTAGATTTAGAGCATCAGCAACAACTTAAAAAGATATGTTTGCAGGCGGCCAAAGCAGGTCATTGTGTGGTGATAGTGCTACACGATTTGAATCAAGCGTTTAATTTAGCNGATGAAGTTTGGTTGTTAGANCAAGGCCAGTTGCGTGCGCAAGGTAATACTGAGCAAGTAATGACAGAGCAGCTGATCAGCGATGTGTTTAATGTCGCGGTTCGTCGTATTGATGANGAAGGGAAAAGCTTATTTGTCTTTGGTTAATAACGTNGGNCTAATTCTCATTCTCGATATATTCAAGCTCACCGAGTTTAACAAGCTCTAGATAGGATGCTTCAATTCTTTGTAATGTTTCATGTGCATTAGGTATTGATTTGGAAATGATGAAATAGACATCGACGCTATAGAAGTTAGTGTATTTCAAATTGGGAATTACAAGGTTTTCTAAAACGGCTTCNGAAGGATGTTTGTAGTTAACAACGTAATCAATGCGATGTTTTTTTAGCATCTGGAATGAGGCTAAATGTTCAGCGGTTAAGGCAACATCAATGTNGTTTTTCGGGTCAGAGAAATAGTTGACNAAACCACCGTAGCTATAGCCACGAATAGTACTGATCTTATGACCATTTATATCTTCTTTTGTTACCGGTAATGGAGTATCCCCNGTGGTATAAATGCGCATTTGAATTTTGGATATACTTGTTTTGCTATACAGCACTTTATTTTTGTATTCAGGTGGTCCTTTAATNCCCAAGTATAAATCAGTTTCTCCGCTGCCTAAGTTAAGATACAAGCGCTTAGCAGGAAAAAATTCTAAATTATAGCTCAGGCCAGCATGTTGCAATGTTCTTACCATGATATCAAGGTAGATGCCTGAGGGTGGCTGATCGCCATTATCAACAAAGTAGGGTGGGAAAANCAGCATACCTGCTTTGATTTCTTGTGCGCGAATCGAGGATGAAAATAGCATTGTAATGCAGTAGATAAGAACTAAAGTCGATGTTTTCGACATGGGATCAATTCCATCAGTATTGGAGTCAAATAATGGAGTGGCTTTTACAGTATAGAAGGTGTTTTGAAAAANACATTTTTTGATTANCCATCATTNNTAATATAGTCAACTTCTCCTAGTTTAATCAGCTCTAGCTATGATTTNCCCAGNTTTTTTAACACCGTATCGGCATTGGGCAGGGCCTTAAAAACAATAAAATATACCTTGNCATCATCATAGCCACCTATGGTGATAATCTTGTAGCCTTAAGCCGCAATAAATAAATGCGCTTTCNATTTCTTAAATTTCGATATAGTCGTTTNGGCGGATAAANATCAATCNGGTATTCTAATTCAGCATGCTTTAACGTTCTTTTGATATGTTGANATAAATTCCAGAGAGCGTTTNATTTNNGTTNACGACNTAAAAAATAGGAAAACTAATAATGAAGTTTCAGCAGTGANAGGGTAACTGATTAGTGATGTATTTAATGTGNTAGTAAAGTATATNGNATGCTCTGGTAAGCGNTTCTTTAGTGTCAACTAATCAGTATTTTCGATATATTCTAATTCGCCTAATTNCAACAGCTCTAAATAGGCTTGTTCGAGTTTCCTCAATATTTCTGCCGCGTGAGGTAATGCTTTAGAAACGATAAAGTAGATTTTAACATCATAAAAATTTGTGTATTTAAGATCTTTAATCGTAAGCATTTTCAAGGCTGCTTCAGAGGGGTGTTTATAGTTAATAACATAATTTGCTCGATTATTTTTTAACATGAGAAATGCTGAACGGTGGTCAGAAGTTGTGCTGATTGAAATATTGTTCTGGGGATCGGTAAGGTACGTTATCAATCCTGCATAGCTATAACCTCGCAAGGTGATTACTTTATTGTTATTTAGATCCTCCTTAGTACTAGGCAGTGGTGTGTCACCANTCGCATAAACTCGCAGTTGAATTTGTGAGATTTCGGTAGTGCTATAAAGCACATGATTATCGTACTCTGGTGAGCCCTTAATACCGAGAAAAAAATCAGTTTCTCCATTTTTCAAATTATTATATAGACGTTTAGTCGGATAAATATTAAGGCGGTATTTTATTTTCGCATGGAGTAGCGTCTTCTCCATAATATCAAGAAAAATTCCCGAGAGGGTTTGATCTGAATTAACGACATAGAAAGGAGGNAAACTGATAGCGCCAGCTTTTATCTCTAAGTTGTTGAGATNTAGACTATTATTATCAGATGATTGAGCCGAAGGCGNAAAAGTGATTGCCAANACNAGTATGGTGATGTAATGAGACAAATACTTCTGAAAAATGAAGCTCATGGATACTATGAACCTGACAAATTAGTAGTTGCTAATAGTATAGACGTTATAAAAAAGATGATGGGGTTTCGGTTATNACTAATCAGCGGGTTAATCATTATTTTCGATATATTCCAACTCACCTAACTCTACGAGTTCNAGGTAAGCATCTTCAAGCCTTTTCAAAACCACTGCGGCATTAGGCAATGCTTTNGAAACAATAAAATACACTTTAGAGTCATAAAAGTTAGTATATTTTAGCTCTGGAATTTCAAGGTTTGCTAATGTCGTTTCAGAAGGGTGTNTATAGTTAATGACATAATCAGCGCGATGATCTTTTAGCATCAGAAAAGATGAGCGGTGCTCAGAGGTTGAAGTAACTTCAATATTATTTATCGGATCTGAAAAATAGCTTACTAAGCCACCATAGCCATAACCTCTCATGGTGATGATTTTGTAGCCGTTAATGTCTTCTTTGATTAAGGGCANGGGGGTATTGCCAATGGCATAGACTCTCATTTGAATTTGTGAAATTNCCATTTTACTATAAAGTACATTNTTATCGTATTCTGGCGAACCTTTAATACCCAAAAANAAATGCGTTTTTCCATTCCCTAAATTACGATACAAGCGCTTNGTNGGATAAGTATCTAGNCGATAATTTATTCCTGCATGTTGTAGCGTTGTTTCCATTATATCGAGATAAATACCAGAGGCGCTTTGATCTTTATTCACAACGTAGAAAGGAGGAAAACTGGTTGTGCCTGCTTTGATCTCTATTGCGTGCAGAGAAGATGCGAAAGCGAGTGCGGTAATGAAAATGATCGTATGAAGAAATGAATACAACTGAAAAACAAATCCCATAAATATTATAAACCTAATATATTAGTCGTTTCTAATAGTCTAGACGATGTGGTGATAAAGAATGACTTTTTATTATATCTGGTTCTAATGTAAGCCTACTNTTNTAGGCTTACAAGCTTTTACCCTATGCTTACGNAATCCTTACCTATTCAAGTGTTAGACCGATACTTTCACCCAATCGTAGAGGCTGCTCTGCTTTCATATCTTCTAGCCANTGCATTTTATCTTTGCCAAAACATACGACGATAGTAGAACCTAGGAAGAAACGTCCCATCTCTTCGCCTTTTTCGATCACNANNGGCTGCTGGCTTTCACCTTGCACNGGNTAGCTAATAGAGCGTACTTTACGATCGAATGGNGTAATNCGNCCAGCCCAAGTCGTTTCAATACCTGCAACAATCATAGCGCCNACTAAAACCAGTGCCATAGGGCCTAGTTCAGTATCAAAGATTACCACGACACGTTCGTTGCGAGAGAAAAGACGCGGTACATTTTGCGCAGTCGTTTGGTTTACTGAGAATAAATCCCCAGGTACATAAATCATTTCACGNAAGGTGCCNGTTACCGGCATGTGTAAACGGTGATAGTCTTTTGGTGACAAATAAATAGTTGCGAATTGNCCNCCCATAAAATCATCGGCAGTNTGGCTATTGCCCCCTAATAATTCGATTAAAGAATAATCATGACCTTTGGCTTGAAAGACGCGACCATTTTCAATCGGGCCTAGCTGGCTTATTGCACCATCAGCGGGAGAAACAATGCCATTACTCTTGCTATCGATTGGGCGCATGCCCGGCTTTAATTCGCGGGTGAAGAAGTCATTGAAATTTTCAAACGCTTCTGGGGTTTGGCGTTCAGCTTCATCCATATTGACATTAAATTGCTTAATGAATTTACTGATGAATAAGTTTTTTATCCAATCGATACGGGTTTCAGCCAACCAGCCAACCAAGTGAGATAATAAATGCTGTGGCACAGCATATTGGAAGGCGATGAATAACTTGTNTTTCATTGATGTAGCCAAAATAATTTCCTATCTATTTAAAATAAATTTNTAAAATGCACTAANTGTATATAAGTTATGGATTCTTGCCTGTGGTAATCGGGGTTGAGGTATCATTACCCCATTCCGCCCAAGACCCTGCATAGGCTTTCATATTACGACCTAAGATTTTACCTACCAGATAGGTAAAACCTGAGCGGTGATGAGTTTGGCAGTGGGTNGCAATTTCTTGATCTTTGGTNAGCCCCATCGAGTTTAATAATGCATCGAACTCTTCTAAGTTATTAATGCGTAAACCACGANCNCTATCCATACCCCGGGTCCATTCATAATTGACNGCNCCTGGAATATGTCCACCACGAACAGAAATTTCCTTCTCTCCAGTATATTCTTTTGCTGAGCGTGCATCCCACACAGAAAAACCATCAGTGCCAAGGCGCGCAATGATTTGTTCTTTGGTTAATTGGAATTCGTTCTTTAATTCAGCAACCGTGTAATCACTCTTGATCGCCGTATGCTCACCCTGCTCGGTCGGNAATCCCGCTTGNAGCCAAGCATGAATACCGCCATTCACATAAGAGTAGCGAGTATGGCCAATCATATCNAGCACCCAGATTAAGCGTCCTGCCCAGCCGCCACCTTCGTCATCAGAAACAATAACGTGCTTATCGATAGTCAGTCCTAAATTAGAAAAGACCACGCTTAATTGTTCAAGGCTCGGTAATGCACCGGGAGTCGGTTTTTGGCCAAGCTGAAGGTCTTTAAAATCTAAATGAACCGCGCCAGGAATATGGGCGTTTAAGTAGGTTTCCGCTTTACTTTGATCAATGATGAGTAAATTTTCATCGTTCAAATGGGCCAATAAATCTTCTGGTTCAAGCAATAAAGGGTAATTCGACATGGAGCCATCCGTAGATAGTATTCAATATTGGCCATATTGTACGCTGGCAATAGCTTGCTGTCAGGCCCGGCGCTGAGTTGCTTTGCTATTATTTACACTTGCTTTCTTTTGCGTAGCCAGTGCAAGTTTACCTAAGCTTTTATTGGCCGCCATACAAAGAGATTTAAAGGCTATATATTCCGAGGGCTGCATCGGTAGGTTATGCTCTGCNCCGCCTAAATCTGCGAAAATAATACCGATAGGGCGGTCATTCGAAAATAATGACATCATCATAAACTGCTGCGGTAATACACTTTGCTGAGCGGGTGAGATNCCNCGTAGCATTTTTTCTCTATTTTGATCGGTAATCATTAAACTGGCGGGCTTTTCTAACATTTTCTTAAACACACTGGCCTTATCTAGCGCGATACCAAATTGNCANAGTGGATCGGTTTCGGCTAAACCTTGCTGATAATAAACCTTCGCCGCAGTCCCCAGTTTATTTTGAATCATGACATAAGCATGCTTCAGGCCAATGCCTTCTGTAATTCCTTTTAATACCGAGCGCATTAAAAAGTGCCAATCGCCAAAACTCTCAGCTTCTTGCTCTAATTGATGAAGTAATTTCTTCATTTTTCTATGATCGATCTTACGATGTACTGGCACGGCNGCTGGCTTATTAACGGCAATAGGTACATCACGCTCCATCGTCATACTGATGGCTNTCTGTTCGCAATGAATAGAAGATGGATAAGGTATCCGGCTGTGGGTCGGTGCGAGCAGGCTATTAACAGAACTCAATAACATTCCTTGGCGTGCAAGCTGTAGGCTTTGATCAATNACTTCGCGATGAACAATGTCGGTTTCTAAGTTTAATAAGTGTGCGGTTAGTTTTACCCAACGTTGGCTTTTATAGCGATAAGCACCAATCCGATAATGCATCGCCAGCATGTTGGAACAATAAATCAGCATTTCGCTTTGTTGGCACTGATGCTTAAGTTGTTTGTTACCTTCAATATGTAAAACATTGGTATGGCGCAGGATTTTCCACGATCCAATAATTGGCCATAAGTTTTCTTGCCACAGAGATTGGCAAACGCTGGGCAGCGATAACTGCTTAGCGAGATTNCGCCAGCGCTTCAGGTGTTTTTTATCTAAAGTAGAAAAACAGTCCTGAAAGGCAGGGGTGATTTCTTTGTTATTGGCTAGCTGATGCAGCACTTCTTGGCTGGCTTCCACATGAATAAGGTGCCAAGGCCAAAAAGGGGCGCTGGCCAACATAGCGGCCCAGTGGGCTTGATGCTGGTTCATCCCAGGCTTTAGCTTTGCCCATTGTCCTGCTAGACGACCGGCGAGGGCTGCGGTATGAAGCATTGCGACATAATTTCTTTCGCTACGACGTGTCGACGTCTCAGAAACTAGGGGTAATTGTTTCACTAAATGAACCACATCNTCCATGCCTAAAAGTGAGATGCAGCCAGCAGCGCTGCTAATTTGCTCCAAACTTCTTGGGCTGCGTTTAGCTATGTGTAGCAGCATGTGCAGACAAATCGCAGGGTCTTGTTCTGCAATATTAGCTAATCCTTCAAAACTCAGGCTGGCTTTACTCAATAAGCGGCGAAAAGATTTACGTGTACTNGCAAGAATTGGAAAGTCACGGAANTCTTCTACATCTGACCAAGCATCAGCATCCGGCTGGCAAACTGTCTTTCTTGTATTAAATGTCATCTGTNTATTTGAGAAAACTCTAAATGTAACCTTTACTTACTATAGCNAGTTTCTAAGAANCTGCTTATTTTCCTNNATGACTTTTGAGGTAATACTCGAGTTTAAGGACGTTAATTGAACAACCTGGAATCGTTCAGATGCTGTTTATAATNGGAATAATCGTTGTATTTGGTAGTGTTGGCTGGGGCTTTGTTTTGTCTCATGGTCAACTAGCCGCGCTGTGGCAGCCATTTGAAATCATGATTATCATGGGTTCCGCTATTGGCGCCTATTTAATCTCCAATCCGTTGCACGTGATGGTAGAAACCGTAAAGCTAATGCCTCAAGTAATCTTGGGATCAAAAGTGAACAAAGCCATGTGCATGGATGTACTAGGTTTAATCTACGACATATTAAATAAGTCCCGCCGAGAAGGCATGATGGCGATTGAAGCCGATGTAGAAAATCCCAATGCCAGTGCCATTTTTGCGCGTTACCCCGCCATTTTAATGAATGAGCCTCTGGCGCGCTTTATCGCCGATTATTTTCGTATTATCTCTTCTGGTAATCTCGCGTCTCATGAATTAGAAGCCCTGATGGAGCAAGAAATCGATGCCCGCCTGCACGAGCTTGAGCTTCCCGGAAGCGCGCTAGGCAAGGTTGCAGATGCCTTACCTGGTTTTGGTATCGTAGCCGCGGTTTTAGGCATTGTGATTACGATGGCCTCTATTGGCGGAGATCCTGCAATCATCGGTAAGCATGTTGCAGCTGCGCTGGTAGGGACTTTTATGGGGGTATTATTCGCTTACGGCTTGATTGGGCCGATTAGTACTAGCATGAAACACATCGCCGAAGATGAGATTAAACTATATGAGGCTGCCAAAGCTTCAATCATTGCCTCCATGAATGGTTTGGCTCCACAGCTGGCCATTGAGTTTGGGCGTAAGTCGTTCTTTACTCATGGTCGTCCGACGTTTGATGAAGTTGATAGCAAGGTGCGTGGGCGCTAATGGAGAGCTATTAATGGAGAATCTAGGCCAAAATAATATAATAATCCGTCGTATTAAAAAGGGCCGCCATGAAGAGCATGGTGGCGCTTGGAAAGTTGCGATGGCAGATTTTGCNATTGCCATGATGGCGCTGTTTATGCTGCTCTGGTTAACCAACTCCTCTAACGAAGAAGAGCGTGAAGCCATTGCCGGTTATTTCCAAGATCCGCAAGCCTATGAAGATGGCAAACGCATTCCTAGTGCTTATGTTATTGATCTCGGTGGTACACCCACTACCGCCGATAATAGCGCTATATCTGAAACCCTNGATCCTGAAAAAATTCTACAAGCAGAAGAAATAGAGAGTTTGGCTGAAGCGATTGAGAGACAACGTTTAGAGCAATTAAAAGCTGAGATTGAAGCCAAGATAGAAGCCAGTCCGACGTTAAGTCCGTTTAAAAATCAGATGACCATTGATATCACCACCGAAGGTCTGCGCATTCAAATTGTCGACCAAACTAAGCGGCCCATGTTTAATGCAGGCAGTGCGGTGCTGAAATATTACAGTGAAGACATTCTCTATGANCNCGCGCCGATGTTAATGACNGTGGATAACCCGTTATCAATTACCGGNCATACCGACTCCGATCCTTATGCCAGTGCCAACCCGGAAGACGATGCGAATTGGGAACTCTCGGCTAGGCGTGCTAACTCAGCTCGACGAGCTTTGATGGAAGCAGGTATCGAGAAGTCTCAAATTGCACAGATATTAGGTATGGGAGATACCGCGCCGTTGGATATTGCTAATCCAGAAAGTGATATTAATCGTCGAATTGCCATAGTGCTGCTAAATAAAAGAGCCCAAGAAGGCATTAAATCTCGNACTGGGACAANNGGNNCGGGAGTGAAGTTTATTAACGGTGAAAATCTGGANAATCAAGATAAAAGGAAACCGGTTATTAATACTTCGGGTTCTCTCATCAATAAATTGAAAGACNCAAGAGAACGTTCGGATAATTCATATGATACCCCGCCAAACCAAGAAGAAAGTTTCTGGTAGTAAATACATATTTTCGNTCGTTGTTATTATGAAAATAAAAAAGGCTTCTAATTAGAAGCCTTTTTCTCACACGACTAACGCTAAATTGATAATCAAAATCCTTTATCAAATTCACCTAATGTCGACAGAATACGTTTATAACTATTAAAACGTAACTGGCTGATCTTACCTTCTTCTAAGCTTTCACGAATAGCACACTTAGGTTCTAGTTCGTGCTGGCANTCGCGGAATTTACAGTGACCAATCATGTCGCGTAATTCTTTAAAGCCATACAATACTTCATCCGGTTCCATGTGCCACAAACCAAATTCCCGTATTCCTGGAGAATCGATTAAGTCACCGCCCGCTGGGAAGTGATATAGACGGGCCGTCGTGGTGGTATGACGGCCTTTCTTGCTGGCGACAGAAAGAGGCGCTACTCGTAGCTCTTGGTTTGGTAGCAAGACTTGGATAAGGCTTGATTTACCCACACCCGATTGGCCGACAAACACACTGATACGACCATTTAGCTTTTGTTGAAGTTCTTCTAAGCCATCTTCTTGNNTGATCGACAAGGTCATTGTTTGATAACCCAGCTTTGCATAATCAGCCATCATATTACGCATATAAGGGCCCGATTTTTCATCCAGAAGATCGGTTTTATTGAGCAGAATAATCGGCTCGATGTGGCAGTTTTCAGCGGCGACTAAATAGCGGTCAATCAGATTNGGNTGTACCACGGGTTCGCAGGCGACAACCAATACGATAAAGTCGATATTGGCCGCGACGGGCTTAATCTCGTTATAAGGGTTGGGGCGAGAGAGTTCGGTATCGCGTGGTGATATTGCGACGACAACCCCTAGCTCACTTTTTTCCATGCGGTAGGTAACGCGATCACCGGTTACTAGAGAACCGAGGTTCGCCCGCATGTGGCAACGACGCGTATCATCAAAGATACCCTTTTCGATGCTCTCTAGGGATTCGACTTCTACTTGCGTGCCAAAGTGCGCGATGATTATGCCCTGTAATTCGGGGCCTAGTTCATTGCCAGTTAGCTGCTCAGTAATGTCTGATTCTTTACGAGTCGCACGGTCGGTACGTTCTTGTTGAATCTTTTCGATACGCCATTTTTGACGTTTATTCAATTTTCTTTTAGCCATAGCCGCTATTGTCCGTGTTGGCCGCGGCGGACGCAAGTTGCTAAACTACATCTATTGATTAAGAGTGGTGAAAAAATGAGTAGAACGGATACCTTGGTCTGGATGGACCTAGAGATGACAGGGTTAGATCCTGCAGAGAATGTGATCATCGAAATTGCCACTATTATTACCGATGATGAATTGAATATCGTTGCTGAAGGCCCCGTGATTGCTGTACATCAGCCTGATTTTGAACTGGCTAAGATGGACGCTTGGAATGTTAAAACTCACGGTAACTCAGGCTTGGTTGAGCGTGTAAAAACCAGCACAGTGANCATTGCAGAAGCCGAAAAGCTAACATTAGAATTTGTTGAGCAGCATGTAAAAAAAGGTCACTCTCCGCTGTGTGGCAACAGTATTCACCAAGATCGCCGCTTTTTAGTGAATGAAATGCCNCTTTTAGAAGAATATATGCANTATCGCAATATTGATGTCAGCACTTTAAAAGAGCTGGCGAAGCGCTGGAAGCCTTCNATCCTGCCTGGNTTTAAGAAGAGCGGATCGCATAAAGCATTGGATGATATCTTAGAGTCTATTGCCGAAATGNAATATTACCGCGANCACTTTTTGGCCGANTAGTCCTTTGGCCTAGGCTANCCANAAGCATACAAAGAAAGCCTCCCTCACTAATAGTGAGGGGGGCTTTTTATATTTATTAAGCCGGTTATTAACTCCCTTGGTAAACCAACTTAGTCGCCACCGCAAGTCGGTTCCATGTATTAATGGTAACGANCTGCATAATCAGTTGGGCCACTTGTTGCTCACTAAAAAACTCAAGGCAGCCTTGGTAGGTTGCATCGCTAAGCCCTTGNTCTGAGATCAAGGTAACTTCTTCAGTAAGCGCCAATACCGCTCGTTCTTCGGAGGTAAATAATGGCGACTCTTGCCAAGCAGGCAGAGCATAGATTCGTTGTTCTGATTCCCCATGTNTGCGCGCTTGCTCACTGTGCATTTGAATACAATAAGCGCACTTATTTATCATGGAAGCTTTNAGCTTGATCAGTTCCTTTAGAGTTGGGGTTAAATCGGTTTCGGCTAGATAGCCTTCTAAGCCAAACATAGCTTGATAAGCTTTAGGTTCTAGCTGGTGGATGTCGATACGGTTTGTCATGGTAAGCCTCAATAAGGGTTGTAGGTATGGGTTATGNGAATTGAGACTGCATTGTGCTCCCTACTTAACTTGCCTAGAATACCCACTATATCTGTAACAGTTTTGCGCTGGGCGCAAGGATGACTATGCTGACCCTCATTCGAACCTTTATTAAGGTTGCCGACCTAGGCAGTTTCTCGAAAGCTGCACTGGTATTTAACCTTGCACCCTCTTCGGTTACTCGCAGTATTAATAAACTCGAAACCGAACTTAATGTCCGGCTATTTAAGCGCAGCACCCGGGCATTGGTTTTAACCGAGGAGGGCAATCAGTTTTATCNGCGGGCGGAAAAATTAATAGAAGATGCNGATGATCTCATTTCNTCCANGCAGGGNACTCGNTCNGAGCCCGAAGGCATTTTAAGAATTTCAGTTTTTGAGGGTTTTGGTCGTGCTTTTATATCGCCGTTATTACCTGAATTTTTAAGCCGTTATCCAAANTTAAAAATAGAAATAGAACTGGATAATCAAATCGTAGACTTGAATGCTGAGAATGTTGATCTTGGTATTCGGATCGGGCTGCCTGCGGANTCGAGTTTAAATGCGCGCTTATTATTAGCCAATAAAACCCTGCTATGCGCGTCGCCCAANTATATTGAACAGCATGGGATGCCTTCAAAACCAGAAGACNTAGGGCAGCACAATTGCTTAATATTAAACCGNGANCGTCAAAGAACGTATTGGCATTTTCGTCATAGTAGTGCTCGTAGTAATCGTGCTTGTAATAACAGTTCTAAGGATTATAAAAAAATAGCCGTCGCGGGTAATTTAANNTCTAAAGGTGGNACNCCATTGCTGGAAGCGGCCGTTAATCATGGCGGGATTGTTTTATTATCCAGTTGGATGGTGGAGAAATTGATCNCCGAGGGTAAACTGGNGCAATGCTTACCCGATTGGCAAGGGTCACTGTTTGAAGAATCNAGTGGGGTTATNTATGCAGTGTANCAAGGTAATAAATACNTNAAACCGAGCCTNAGNGTATTTATTGATTTTCTGGTAGAGAAATTATCAACTAANCTGTAATGGNTTAGCCNNCTNATATAATGNNTNCNGCNGATATCNTTATCANNATTAATATTTNGNTATAAANTTACTCAGCGGTCTCNTATGAAANCANCATTNTTTNTNATNCTNCAAACATGCTTAATNATACTCTTTAGCTCTAANCTNTNGGCTGAAGANATTCCATCGCTGGTTGTACGNAANGTNGTGCTNTTGGATGGTCGCGAGGGNAAANAAGACTTTTTAGCNAATATNCTNATTTATGATTATAAATTAGCNNTAGTCTCCAAAGATAACCCNCCNATGAATGACAGTACTNAAATCATTGATGCCGAAGGTGGTTTTTTATTAGGNAANCTTCATCTNGGNAAGCCNGTTACNTTNCTGGTATTTGATAAAGANCCTAGAGTTCATAAAGAAGTATTAATTGATACTAAGGCTACGGCTAAGTTAGTTGTTTATCATAGTGCGGTTATTACTAATCTATATCCAGAAATAAGCATTGAAGACATTCCAGCGAGCGAGAAAAAACCNCCGCGTGGATGGCTGGCTTATACACCACCGCCATTGGCTTTATCTACCAGTTATCTCGATACACGTAAGTGGAACCGCTGGCAAACAAANTATGTNGATGGCATTTTTGTCGCTGCATCCATTATGGATAGTCAAAATTGGTTTCATCAAAATAGCGCGAGTGAAGACTTNGTTGGCGACCTAGAGGAATATAATACCGGCCAAATTCGAGCGCTTAGATTTGGTGCGGTAGGCACGATTAATACTCCGAAAAAGATAATTTATACCGTTTTCGCCTCAACCAATGCGTTTAATAAAGATTATAATGAAGAGCGTGATGATAACTTTTCATGGTTGGATTGGCGCCTTGATATACCGTTAGCAAAAGATATGTCGGTAAGCCTTGGCAAGCAGAAGGAACCTATTGGTCTTGAGCGCACTATGTCTTTGGTCTTCCTCGACATGCAAGAAAGAACGGCGGCATCTGATGCNTTGTTACGCTCAAGAAATGTCGGTATTGTTGTTAATGGTAGCCTTAATGATAGNAATGTNAGATGGGGNGTTGGGCTTTTTAATGANTGGTTCGAAGAAGGTGANGATTATAACGANAGNTCNAATCAACTNATTAGCCGTNTTTCTACCGTNATNTTNGAGTCCNAAGAGNNTNCCGANCTGCTGCACNTGGGTGGNGGTTTTCGATACGATGATGGNAAAGAAGGGTACCGTTTTTCTACTCGGCCAGAATTTAATAATTCGCCGAACTTTGTTGATACCGGTACCCAAGAAGCTGAGGATATTATGACTTGGCAAATGGACAGTGCATATTTGGCTGGGCCGCTTTGGCTGCATGGACAATACCTACAAACAAATGTGAATTCATCGAAAGATAATGATCCTTCTTTCAGTGGTTATTATGTGGGTGCTTCGTGGGCACTGACCGGTGAGCTAAGAAAATATAACAAGCGCTCAGGGACCTTTGGTGCACTTCCTGTTGCGCAAACAGTCTATCAGGGAGGCTGGGGTGCTTGGTCGGTGGGTACACGCTGGTCTGAAGTTGATTTGTCGGATGAGGCTGTGGATGGTGGCGATATGAGTATTGCGTCGGTCTCACTCAACTGGTGGCTAACACCGTACTTCTTAATTTCAACAGACTTAAGACATGTTTGGCATGATCAAGCAGGTTTAAATGGAGAAAGTACGGGCTTTAATACGCGTTTGCTTTTGATACTTGAGTGAACACTTACTTATAGCTTTAAGACCTTGGCATACAGCAGCGTTTGTATTTTTTACCACTACCGCAGGAACAAGGCTGATTTTTTTTAGGTGCGATATCAGAATTTATTTCAGCTAAATTTTGTTTATAGAATTGGCTAAGGTAGTCGTATAATTTAGGGTGCTTACGTTTAAGTAATTTAGGGCGTTCAAAAAAATATTCTGATGAGACCGCAAAAAATTCAGCGTTATTAGTGGCCGCATAATCATTGATATTACTCTTGCCTAGTTCTACTTCATTGATCTTGTGTTGCACAAAATCAAACCAAGGGGCGGAGAATTCAAACTTGGCTACACGTTCAGGAAAACCATCGCATTGACCATCGGCCATATCAATTAAGTGAACAAATTCATGAATACCGACATTCTGTTTATCTCGGCTATTTGCAAACCCTTGATATAAATCAGGTTTACTTAATACCATCTTTCCCGACATCACCCCAGATCCAACCATGCCGCTAATGCGCGAGTCAGGCATGCCGTATTGATATTGTTCGTTGAATCGAGCGGGCAATAAAATCACACTTTCAATATTGAAGTAATGCCAACCAGGAAAGCCCCAAACCGGAATAATAGCGCTGGCAGCGACTAATAACTTGTCATTATCAACCACGACTACATCTTGGCTGCCTTCAACTCGAGTTGTGTCTAAAAATAATAAGCAGCGTTGTTCAAAGCATAATTGTTCTGTTGTGGATAAGTGGCGATAGAAGTTTACTTTTTTCTGTAAAAATTGGCTCCATTCAGGCTGCCAATTCGTAGCATGGTTTTTATGCTGGGTATCGATAGCAGGCTTAAACAAGTTTTCAATGAAGTGTTTAATAGAGAAGGTCATTATCGTCTTCACCTTTTTTACGAGCAGTATTAATACGCTCTTGAGTTTCAGGGTGCGAGCTTAAATATTGTAACCAGTGATTTAAACTGTTGGTAATTTCGCTATTTTCAGCACTTACATCCGTGGTGTTTCCTGCAGTTTGATCAGAAGCTTCATCTGCAGAAGAATGAGAATCGACTAATAAAGTCATCGCATCGGCAAACGCCGCAGGAGAAATATTGAATTTAGGTAGGTTTTGATACGAGAACTCATCCGCTTCTCGTTCCATATCGCGAGAAAATGCACTTTGTAATAGACCAGTACCTGCGCCTAAAATCAATTCCCCCGCGCCTTCAATATCACCAAACATCATGGCAAATAACATAGTTGTTGCGGTTGTTTGAGCGATCATTTTTAAGCTGTGTTTATGCTCAACATGACCTATCTCGTGTAATAACACGGCGATAAGCGCATTCGGGTCTTTTTCCATTAGGGTGACGATATCATCGGTGACGATAATACTGCCATCGGGTAAGGCCATCGCGTTAGCCCCCATATCAAATTTACGGAAGTGCAGTTTAAACCGGTCTTCAGGCAGGTCTAATTTAGTGACAATGATTTGCCATTGTTGTTTTACTTGTTGTTGTTGCTGATCAGATAATTCAGTAGGGTCAAAATAGGTTTTATCGAGGATATAAAGCGTCTGCTCTCCCATACTTTCAGCAATGCTATCAGGAAGAAACGCAACAGCGGCATGAGAAGCCCCTGGTAATACATAATTCACCATACTCCACATGAATAGCGGCACGATAATCACTGATGATAATACGGTTAGCCAGTGGCTTTCTAGCCACTCTGCTAGACGGTGGTTACGATCCATTGCGGGCCAGCGAAAACTATTATCGTGCGGAATAAATAACGCACCATCAGAGAACTCTATATCGACAGGCAAGCCAGGAATAACAATTCCATATTTATAGCCATCAGGCCAAACCTCAATTAAGCGCGTACCTGATCCACTTTTTTGAATAACCAGTTGGCCTGTTTCGTACAGCATCGCACTTGCTGGGTGCGCTTCACTGCGCCCAGCAAGTTGGTAGGTTCCTGAAATATTAATCATCGATTAGACAAGAGACAGATCGGTATCGAATAAACCTGCTGCTTCTTCACCAAAAGCAGAATCACTGCCTTCAATCGTATTAATCAGATCATCGATACCTGGTTTGATCGTTACTTCAGTAACGGAAGCGATGTAGCGTGCGTTACGGATTTTAACCACAGGAATCGCTAAACCAAGGGTCACTATTAATAATAGGATGTTGGTTAGCATCAAAATAGCAAAAGGAATTGGCTTCATATCAGCGTCAAATGAAACGACATTTTCAATCTCTAACGTTTGCATTAAGTGATTGTAGATAAAGGATTGATAAATGGCTGCTGCAATGCTGAATAAGATAAACATGGCAAGAATAAATACGAATAAGCCCATTGTAGGCTCTGCGGCTGCTGCGAGTGATACACCAGAAAGGGCAGAAACGAGTACACCACCGACTAAAAGAATACCAAGAGAAATTAATACCGCGATATAATACTGGCTGGCAGAAGATTTCTGTTCGAAATGTTTGCCACCATAAGTGATATTGTTATGCATATATTGTTGGATTTTTTGGATAACCCAAGGCATCGCAAGATAAAGAGTAATCAAGCCTAAAATTGGCAGCAGTAGAAAATGGACGATAACACCGCCATAAGTACCTTCAAATGAAAAGCGAACATTACGGTAGGCGGTCATACGCATGCTGAATTTTAGCCCTTGGATAATTAACCAGGGCATGGCAACCAGCAAACCTAATGCCATTATTAGGCTAAGAATAGGATTGAGTTGGCTAAGAGTCATATAAAGAACAAAAACAATGACGGCTACAATGCGGCCTTTTAGAATGCGCATCGGAGTCGCTAAAAAACGAAAGCTCTGCCCGTCCACTTGTGTATGACCGTAAAGGTATTGGGTATCACGTACTTTAGCCCAAGCGCTATAAATGCCGAGTGTTATGATGCTCAAGAACATATTTACAAACCATAGCTTGAAATACTCTCCTGATTTACCACTAAAAACGATGTTTGATGTACGGCTGCTGGTGGTTCCATTTTCCATAAATAATCTTCCTTAAATACATGAGTGCTCTTTTATAATGGAAGTGCACAATAATATAAAGCTAAATAACGAGTAGAATAGAAAAAAGGCCGATAATTTCTTATCAGCCTTTTATAAGTGCTTAATATTAGTCTGCTTAAGCAGAAACTAATTATGGTTTTTCATTCTAAGCAATTGCACTTTCAATAACACTAGGCTCAGTGCCTAAAGACATTGCTTGTAGTTCTTTATCGATAAAGTAAAAACCACGGCCATCTTCACCAATAATTTCGATCTTATCTAGAATGCTCTTGAATAGTTTCTCTTCTTCATGCTGCTCAGCCACATACCACTGCAAAAAGTTGAAGGTCGAGTAGTCGTGCTCACTAAATGCAGTATGAGCAAGCTCATTAATTGCTTTGGTAATTGTGCATTCGTGCTTATAAGTTTCAACGAATACGTTCGTTAGAGAGTTATACTCAAGCGGTGGCGCTGCAATCGTACCTAAACGAGCTAGGTTGCCAGTTTCATTCACATAGGTGAATAAACGCTGCATGTGCTGCATTTCTTCTTCTGCATGTACTTTCAAAAATGCCGCAGCGCCTTCGAATCCTTTAAATTCACACCAAGCGCTCATCTGTAGATACAGGTTGGATGAATAAAACTCTAAATTGATTTGGTCGTTCAATTGCGCAACCATTTTTTCGCTTAACATAATAACTCCTACTTATTTAACTCTTTAATTTAGTTCTTTAATAAAAATCTTTGAATTTCGCTGAAAGTTATACAGTGACTGCCGCTCTTTTGGCAGCGCTGAAATATCAGCCTCACTGAAACCTCTTTCCATAAACCAATGCGCGGTGCGGGTAGTTAATACAAAAATTTTGTTTATATTTTCTGCTTTGGCTTGGGCACTAAGGGCATTCAATAAACGATCGCCACGTTGGCCAGAGCGGTATTCGCTGCTGACTGCGACGCAAGCTAACTCAGCCAGCTCGGTTGAAGAAGGATAGAGCGCGGCGCAAGCGATGATCATGCCGTCACGTTCAATCACATTAAAACGACTGATTTCAGTTTCTAATAACTCTCGTGAACGACGTACTAGTATGCCTTGCTCTTCGAGGGGGGTTAATAATTCTAAAATCCCCCCCACATCTTCAATATTCGCTTGGCGTAATTGTTCATAATCACCAGCGGTAATCAGTGTGCCTGCGCCTTCATGGGTAAACAGTTCTTGTAATAATGCACCATCGACTTTATGGCTTAATAAATGCGCTCTATTAATGCCTGCTTTCACCGCCGTTAGAGAAGACTGGGCATGCATTTTATGCTCCCCAGATAAACTCGGTATTAACTGAGATAATTCATCGCTGGTTATCTGAGAAATTATTTCAGAGTCACTTACCTTAGAGTCACTTACCTTAGAGTCACTTACTTTAGAAGCATTCGCAGAGGCAGGTAACCCTTCATCCTCTCCCATCAATATCAACTTCTCAGCCATTAATGAGATCGCTGCTTGAGTAGCAACATCTTCTGCCGCAAGATTAAACATTTCACCACTGGGGGAATAGCCACAGCTGGATAATAAAACGATATTACCTTGATCCAATTGTTGGCCAATCGCACGGCGATCAATACGACGTACTTCACCAGTATGTTGAAAATCAATACCGTCGATTACGCCTTTCGGTTTAGCAGTAACAAAGTTGCCACTGACAACACGAATGCGAGCACCGTGCATAGGCGTATTCGGTAAACCAATAGAGAGTCTGGCTTCGATATCAGATTTCACAATACCAATAGCAGCACGCACGGCATTCAGCGCGGGTTGATCAGTAATACGTAAATCACCATGAAACTGACTTTTAATATTTAACACATTGAGCACTTGGTCGATTTGCGGACGCGCACCATGAACAATAACCAAGCGCACACCCAGACTATTGAGCAAAGCAATGTCTTGTACTATGTGAGCAAAATTATCATCGGCAATGGCATCGCCTTCTAACATCAGCACAAAGGTTTTTCCTCTGTGAGCATTGATGTAAGGAGAAGAATGTCTAAACCATTTAACGTATTGGCTATTATCCATTTTCTTTATCTATTGTGTCTTTGCGGGTTGAATGAAGTGGAATTAATAATACTTCGCACTTCGATATTCATTTATAAAATGTTACTACTTAATGAATTGCAACATATCACAATTCCAGCTGAATCTAAGCCTTTTTCAGCTCTTCTTAAGGCAAAAAGTATTAATAAACTCAGATAACAATTCCACGGTGGGCATTAACTGATCTAATGATATAAATTCATCCAGTTGATGGGCCTGATCGATTGAACCTGGTCCAAGAACGACGGTTTCCATTCCGAGCTGTTGCAGAAAAGGGGCTTCGGTAGCAAAGGCAACGGCATGGGCTTGATGATTGGTTAATTTTTCAGCGAGTTGAATCAACTCGGCGTTTTTATCCGTAGCAAAAGACGGCACTCCGGGGAATAATGATTCCAGTTCAAACTCAACATTATGCCTGCTGGCAATGGGTTTAATGCGCTCTTTCATTGCATGACGTAATTGTTCGTTGCTCATACCGGGCAGTGCGCGTAAATCAAAGGCTAACTCACAGCTGCCACAAATACGGTTTGGGTTATCACCGCCATGCAGACAGCCAAAATTTAACGTTGGCACCTCTATTTCGAAATCTTGATTATGGTTTTCTTTGGCAAGTTGCTGACGGTAGGCTTTTAATTCTGTCATCACATCATGCATCGCATCGATCGCATTAATACCCAAAGCAGGATTCGATGAATGGCCAGCATTGCCGGTGAGGCGAATGGTCTCCATCATAATGCCTTTATGCATACGAATAGGCTTGAGTCCGGTCGGTTCACCGATAATTGCATAGCGACCTTTAGGCTTGCCTTGTTCAACTAATGCGCGGGCGCCACTCATTGAGCTTTCTTCATCGGCGGTGGCAAGAATAATAAGGGGCTGTTGTAAATCAAGCTGCTTAGGATTACCTAACTGATTGAGGATGTTCTCAATGGCCTCAATCGCCAGGGCAAAAAAGCCTTTCATATCGCAGGTGCCTAAACCAAACAGCTTGCCATCACGCTCGGTGAGCTTAAAAGGATCGCTGCTCCAACGTTCTGGATTACAAGGAACAGTATCGGTATGGCCACTAAGAACGAGGCCACCTGGTCCACTGCCGAGCGTGGCAATTAGGTTGTATTTATCTGCTTCACCTACACGCTCTTTCGGCACGGGCATTATTTCGCAAGCAAACCCTAGTGGCGTTAGCCATTCAGCGAGTAAATCAATGACGGCTTTATTGCTACTGTCGTATTCTGGCAAAGATGAGCTGATACTCGGCGCAGCAATAAGCTGTTGAAAGCGTGAGATAAGTTGTGACATGGCCAGTTTCCCTACTCAATTTTGTGGACAGTGTTTTAAGTTGGCTTTAAATCGGTTTTAAATTCGTCTTAAGCATAACGTATTCTACTAATATAGGCCTGTTCGATGGTAACTCACTCTAATCCATCTTATTATTCTGAAATGAATAATAAGATGAATGAAGAAATCGAATTAAAGCTACGGTTAAATGCCAGTGAGCTACCGCTATTAGAGCAAGTATTAGCGAATGACCAATTTATCGCTGAGCCGACGTTACAGTTACTCAACCGCTATTTTGATACCCCGACCATGGCATTAAGCCAAGGGGGCGCCGCTTTGCGTATTCGCCAGCAGAAAATTGTTGGGCAAGAGCAGACTGACATTATTCAAACCCTTAAAACTCGAGGAACCAGTGCGGGTGGATTGCATCAGCGCATGGAGTGGGATTGGCCGTTATCGAAGGTTGAGTTAGATCTAACCTTGTTTAAAAGCTCCGGTGCCGATGATCATTTATCCCCTGATATAAACCTCACAAGTATTGGCGCACTCTTTACCACAGATTTTCAGCGAAAAGTTTGGCTCTATAAACAAGATGATACTGTGATAGAGATGGTATTAGATCAGGGCAGCGTATCAACGGATGAGCATAATGTGGATTTGTTAGAGCTCGAGCTAGAATTAAAAAGTGGTGATGCTGAAGTGCTGTTCCAATTAGCACAAAAACTAGCGCAGCAATGCCCAGTGCTGATGAGTGATATCAGTAAAGCAGAGCGTGGTTATGGACTATTAGCGCGTTCAAACGTACATAAAACCATTAAAAAAGATTGGCAAGGTAAGGTTCCGCACTTTGATGAGCAGCAAGATGTCATCAGTGCGGTTAAAACTTTTTTTGCTTATCAGCTTTCTGCTTGGCAGCGCAGTTTAGAAGCGGCGGTCTGGGATAAACAGCAAGACCAGATTGAAAAAGTGAAAGTACAGCTAACGCAGCTGCAAACAGTATTGGCACTTTTTAGTAGTATCGATTGTCTACCAGAAGCACAGCTTTTACAGCGCCAGTTACAGCAAGCAGCCGACGCAGAGATTGAAATATCACTAATCTGGGGGCAAGTAACCCTTGCTTGTGGTCATTGGCTTTATCGATTGGCGATGGACGGTGCAATGTTTAGCATGAGTACACAAGAAAAATTAGCTTTGAGAATACATACTGAGCAACTTACCACTAGATTGAATTAAGGCTCATATAAATGGAGTTAGTGAAATGAATTCTGTAGCAGATCGTCCTATCGCGACCAATGTATTAATCGATGATCTTAAAAAAGACGGTCTATTAGATGACGACGATTATCAGCTGGCACAATTTGCACGCCGTAGCCAAGCTGAACTTAAAATGCATCCTTTTACTTTTATTGGTAAGCAAAAACTAAGCAATAAAAAAACGGCAAAAAAACTCACCGAAGAAGTGATTTGTGAATGGGCCGCGGCGAAGCAAGAGCTGGAATACAGCCGTATCGACCCTTTAGACGTGGATGTGGCAGCAGTGACTTCAGCCATGTCTTACGCTTTTTCTGAGCGCCATAAAATACTTGCGGTTAAGGTTGATAAAGAAAATCTAATCGTCGCTTGTAGTGAACCGAATATCACTTCTTGGGTACAAGATTTAGAACACGTATCACGACGTAACATCGTTCGCATATTAGCCATGCCCAGTGAGATTGAGCGTCATAGGGTGGAGTTTTATCAACTGGCTAACTCCATCAATAGTGCTTCGGCACAGCATGATGGTATTAGTGGCATCCAAAACCTAGAATCGATGTTGGAATTAGGTAAAGCGAAAGCCCCAGACGCTAACGACGAGCATATTGTTAATGTAGTGGATTGGCTTTTACAGTACGCCTTCGAGCAGCGTGCCAGTGATATTCATATCGAACCCCGTCGTGAGATTGGCAACGTACGCTTTCGAATTGATGGCGTATTACACCTAGTTTATGAATTACCCGCGCAAGTCACCCAGGCCGTTGTCGCACGGATTAAAACCTTAGGACGAATGAATATTGCAGAAAAACGTAAGCCGCAAGATTCGCGTTTAAAAACGAAAACCCCTACTGGGGAAGAAATCGAACTGCGCTTATCTACGTTACCGACTGCATTTGGTGAAAAACTGGTGATGCGCGTATTTGACCCATCGGTATTGGTACGTAACTTTTCTGAATTAGGTTTTAGTAAAGAAGATTATCGCCGCTGGCAAAAAATGACGTCACAAAATAACGGCATCATCTTTGTGACAGGTCCAACGGGATCGGGTAAAACCACCACGTTATATTCAACACTGAAAGAATTGGCGACGGTGGAAGTGAATGTTTCAACCATCGAAGATCCCATTGAAATGATCGAACCCTCTTTTAACCAGATGCAAGTAAATCATAGTATTGGTTTGGATTTCTCTACCGGTGTTCGAGCACTATTACGACAAGACCCTGACATCATTATGGTGGGGGAAATTCGTGATTTAGAAACCGCAGAAATGGCCGTGCAGTCGGCACTGACTGGCCACTTGGTATTATCAACCTTACATACCAATGATGCCCCCACGGCAATTACTCGATTATTAGAGCTCGGTTTACCACCTTATCTCATTCGATCCACTATGCTGGGGGTTATGGCGCAACGTTTGGTGCGTATTCTTTGCCCGCACTGTAAAGAAGAAGGCCCGATTGATGAGGCGACTTGGAAAGCATTGGTTGCGCCTTGGACTGTGGCGAAGCCAGAAAAGATTTACCATCCTAAAGGTTGCCTAGAATGCCGAGATACCGGGTTTATAGGACGCATGGGGATTTATGAAGTACTGCCGATGAGCAACGACATTAGTAATTTGATTAACGATAACTCTGATCATATAAAAATTAAGCAGCAAGCTATGAAAGAAGGTATGTATAGCTTGAAGTTGAGTGGTGCACAAAAAGTCGCTCAGGGACTAACAACGGTAGAAGAAGTCATGCGAGTGGCGCCTATGTCTTAACGATATAGCGTCATTTAGCAATTAGGTATTAAAAAATACGACTCAGTCATAGTTACCAGAGAAAATAACGGCTAAGCTAGGCACAGACATCGATTATTGTGCGTAATCATAATTAAGAACTTAGATTTTTATCTAATTAAGAAGTAAAGATAAACAGAATGGCAACAGACGTTAATACAGCGCCTCCTATTATTGATGTAGAAGCCTCGGGTTTTGGCCGCGGCAGTTACCCTATTGAAGTCGGCTTTGCATTAGAGAACCGAGAGATATACTCCTTTTTGATTAAGCCAGAAGATGACTGGACTCATTGGAGTGAAGAGGCCGAGCAAATTCACGGCATTACTCGTGAGCAGCTGCAAGCGGAAGGCATGAGCATAGAAGACATCGCTCTTAAGCTAAATGAGCTGCTGCGTGGCAAGACCTTATATTCTGATGCCTGGGGTTTTGATAGTTCGTGGATTGGTCGCTTGTTTGATAGCGCCGGCATAGTGCAACGCTTTCGTCTTGATACTATCAACAAGCTGCTTAAGCCTGAGCAAGTTGAATTTTGGCATCCGACCAAAGAAGCCGTACTACAAGAGCTTGGTCTAAAAGCACACAGAGCCGCGATTGATGTGCAAGTACTACAAGAAACGTATGTGCGGATAGCGCGAATGAGTTAGTGGTGCGACAATGCGTTTAAATAGAATACATAAGAAGCTCTAGCCATTTACATGACTAGGGCTTTTTTCGTTTATAGAACTGAGAAAGTGTTTGAAGGAGAGTGTCTTTGTGGCTCTGTGAAATACGAAGTTAATGAACCCATTTCGATTATTGAATGCTGCCATTGCTTACTTTGCCGTAAGGCTCATTCATCTGCCATTCGCAATGGGTGTAACAATTAAGCACTCTAATTTTAAACTTGTACTCATATCGGCCAAGCTGTATTTTAGATATTAGATTAAGGCCAGCATTATTAAATACGGATCTGTCTAAATTTAAGATTGAGCATATCAATACTGAAAATAGATTTTTTATCTGAGTAATACTAAGTTAAGGATGTAGAATAAATGGAATTATTTGAGCCATACAAAATCACAATATTAGTATCAGGCCTAACAGGTTTGATGATGTTAATTCAGCTTATAGTGGCTGATGTTGTAGCAATTAAAGGGCGGCATACACCGGGTTACCCTATTGCTCCTGACCATAATGATTTCTTATTTCGTGCTGCAAGAGTCCACGTAAATACCAATGAGAGTATTGCTGTATTTGCTTTATTCGTATTATTTGGTGTGCTGTCTTCTGCTAATGCTTTCTATCTAAATGTGTTTTCAGTAATTTATCTTGTCAGTCGAATAGCTCATATGTGCTTCTATTATGGTAATTTAAAATTAGCACGAAGCATTTCATTTGCATTGGGCCTTATTGGACTAGTCGGCATGTTCATTACGGGTCTCGTAGCGCTATAGTTAAATGATTAAAGAAGCGAAATAGTACACAAATATTAAAGAAGGAATCCAGTAATGAAAAAATTACTATCACCCGTAATTCTAGCGACATTATTATCAGCCAATACTATTGCAGGGCCAGCGGAACCAACCGTGGTGACACAAGACAACTTCCCACAAGCTTTTACCAATATGCGCCTGGGTGCAATGGTACAAAAAACGGGCGGAGTTAATAAGTTTTTTGAGATGCCAGTACCGAGTAGTAACCCAGATAAGCAGTTTGTTGTACGTATGAATAGGGATACTCCTTATTCAGTCTCTGTAATTGATATGTCTAGTGATAATGTCTATGTCACTGTTCCTAAAACTGATAAATATGTGACCATACAAATTGTTGATGAGAATCACGAGACGCAACCTATGATTTATGGCTCAGGCAGACATAAAATCAGTGCTAAGACTGATCATGCCTTTGTTATCGTGCGCGCACTTGAAGGTGATATACGTAAAAACTTAGTTATTGAAGCTGGCAGCGCTAAACCGTTTAAAGTATTAGAGTGGGATATGGCTTCGTTTAAAACCATAGATAAAGCGGGTAATATTGATTTCAGCGATGGCTACGATCAGTCGAAGGCTTTCAGCAATAAAGAAAGCGGCCAGACTGCTTATATGAATTATGTCGGTGTTGCTGGTGGCTGGGGCGGTGCAATGGTTGAAGATAATATTTATCAGACTAGCCAATATTTTCCAGCGAATGCTTGCTATCAAGTTACGTTTGCAGACCCGCAAGCCAAGTTCTTCTGGTCCGCTACGGTTTATAATGGTGAAGGCCGCATGTTCAACGATATCGCTAATATTTCTAGTGAAATGAACCCTGATAAGAATGACGATGGAAGCTATACATTGCACTTCGGTTGCTCAGATCAGGCAAATAACATTCCTGTTTCAGAGGGTAATACTACCGGTAAGTTTAACGTACTATTACGTCATTACGGCCCTAGCAAGCAGGTGGCAAATGACGAAGCTGGTTACAATCCAGCTGAACTTATCAAAAAAGTAGACTAGTCAAATTAAGCCTTAGTTCTTTAGAAAAGCATCTAAATGAAATCTTTGAAGGGTAGGAAGGTAGGTCTAAATATCATGAATATTAAGAGGATTTAAGATGTTAAAAGTTGAAATAGACGAAGTTGAAGGTATTGCAATTTTAGAGCCTGATGGCAAATTGTCGGAAAGTGATTTTATCTCTGCGGCAAAAAGCATTGATCCCTGTATAGAGAGTATTGGTAAGCTTAGGGGGATTATAGTCCATGTTCAATCGTTCCCTGGCTGGGATTCATTTTCTGCGTTAATCGCGCATTTGAAATTTGTCAAAAATCATCATGAAAAGATTTCACGTATCGCCTTTGCAACAGATTCACCAATCGGCAGTTTCGCTGAAAATGTCGCAAAGCATTTCATAAGTGCGGAGATTAAAAGTTTTGAATTTAGTGAGTTGGAAGCAGCAAAAAATTGGATGCTAGAACTACCAAAAGTGTAAGAGTAAACTCCCCATAACTAATCGTCCAAGCATCATCGACATAGGAAAAGAACATGAGCAAGTCAAACGGCACCATAATTCCGCTAGAGCCTGATACTCAAGTAGAGTTAGATAAAGTATTAAAGGCTGGAGGATCTGGCAAGGTCATGCTGGCAGGCAGTGATGAGGTATACATCATCAAAAAAGCAGAGAAGGGTAGTGACTATGAGCTGACTAAGGTTGCCTCAGAGTCTTCTAACGACAATATGCGCAGTGCGTTAGAAAAAATTAAAGCGAAGATGCAGTCATAAACAAAAAACCGCTCAGGCCAATGTTGGCAAGAGCGGTTTATCTTTTGTTTATTTAGCTGTTATTAAGCAGGTCTAAATAAGCGCGAGTACCTTCTTCTACTGTCGCGAAAGGTTGGTCGTAACCCATATCACGCAGCTTAGAAATATCCGCTTCGGTAAAACTCTGATAGGCGCCTTTAAGGTGCTCAGGGAAAGGCATATACTCTTTTGTTGCTTTTGTAACGTGTGTACCTTTCTCGTCGTGCCAATCGATAACCGCATTCGCCACATCGTTAAAGCTTTGGCAGCGGCCTGTACCTAAGTTAAAGATACCTGACTTATCTGGGTTATCTAAGAACCACAGATTAACTTTTACCACATCGCCGACATAAACGAAGTCACGGCGCTGTTCACCATCATCATAACCACCAGAGCCGCCAAATAATTTAGCCACGCCGTTTTCTTTAACCTGATTATTAAAATGGAAGGCAACCGAAGACATGCTGCCTTTATGTTGTTCACGTGGACCGTAGACATTGAAGTAACGGAAGCCAACAACCTGAGATTTAAACGTATGCTGAATCTCACGCACGTATTGGTCAAATTGCCATTTAGAATAGCCATAAACGTTTAATGGCTGCTCAAATTCACGCTGTTCTTTGAATACTGTGCCACCACCGTATACCGATGCGCTTGAGGCGTATAAGAAAGGGATTTCACGAATGATGCAGGCGTGCAAAAGTGTTTTAGAATATTCGTAATTATTTTCCATCATAAACTTACCATCCCACTCTGTGGTGGAAGAGCAAGCGCCTTCATGGAAAATCGCTTCAACGTTATTCAAAATTGGATCGCCGATTTTAACTAGCTGTAGAAAATCATCTTTATCAAGATAATCTGCAATGTCGCAATCGCTTAAGTTATAAAACTTTTTACCGTCGGTTAAATCATCCACTACGATAATGTCTTTGCGACCTTGTGCGTTCAAAGTCTTAACAATGTTGCTGCCGATGAAGCCAGCGCCGCCTGTTACGATAATCATATTAATCAACCTGATTCAGAGGCGAAAAACGCCTGAGTAACTAATAATGTAGAAGTGTTGGTGCAGGAACTGTTATACGAATAGGCCGTCCCTTCGCATGGAAGCGAAGGCCGAGCTTACATGGACGTACTTGCATGCGTGCCATGAGGGTAATAGTTCCTGCACCAACGCTTCGAGAATAATAAAACGTTTTAAGCCTTTTCAGCTTGAATACGTTTAACGATTGCGCTTGTTGAGCAATTGTCTTTAAAGCTTAAAATAATCACTTCGCCGCCAGCGTCCATAACGGCTTCGCCGCCGGCGATTTCTTCGATCTTATAATCCCCACCTTTCACTAAGATACTCGGAAGTACTTTAGT